>NZ_BAAAAP010000009.1:0-187204 GCF_054768215.1 Clostridium sp. CTA-1 | reverse complement strand
AATCTACAATGCTTATATGTTTATCTACAGTACTACATACAATAGCTTCAGGAAATATGACTCCATCTTACACAGTAAGAGATGGTGTTGTTAGACCTGTATATATCTATTCTATAGATATACAAGAATTCTCTGTTAATAAACTATCCGATAGAGGTACTCTAGAAGTTAAAACTCTAGTTACAAATGCTCAAGACTTTATTACAAATATAGCTAAAGCATTAGTTAAATAACTTAAAAAATTTTTTCTGTATACTAAATTTTAGTAAAAAAGAGAGTCTTTTTAAAGATTCTCTTTTTTATTGTACAGATATTGATTTAAAATATAATAATTATTTATTTTTAATTTTAAATTTAATATATTTAATTTTACTAGTTTACTTAAAAAAAATTTATAAGAACTATTGACTTTAATGCTTGATGAAACTATAATAGTTACAACGAAAGCGATAAAAATGAGAAGTAAATCAATTTTTTTTATAATAGATGTAACTTCATAAGTTACATCTGCTAAATAATTTTATAAATTGTTGCAAATTAATTAATTACCATAATGAATGCATTGAAAGAGTTTTTTAAGGTTTCTTTGAAGAGGAATTAGATATTGGAAGAGTTAAGATATTATCTGAATTAACTGAAGAAATAACAAAGAGATAACTGTTTGTGCAGTTGGAGATGAAATTACAAATAGAATTATGGGAGTGATAAAAATATTGAAAAAATTGTCCTTTAAAATGAAATTATTAATTACTATTTTACCAGTTGTAATAATTGGAATGTCAATTTTGAGTTTTACAACATTTTATGAATTTAGAAAAAATATTGAAAATGAACTTGTCAACAATAAATTGGAGGAAGGGAAAAAACTAACTGAGAGTATAAACAATTGGTTGGAAGGAAAACTTTTAGAAGTAAGAAGTGCTGCTAATACACCTACGGCAAAACTAATAGAAACAGATGTTGCTGCTGTAGATAACTTTAATGCAGAAAGAATTAAATTTTTAGAAAAAAATTATCCAGGAGAATATGACAATGCAGCAGCAACTTTATTTAATAATGATGGTAAATCTAGAGCACAATATTCAAATGGAAAGTTTGTAAATGGTGATGTATCAGAAAAAACATGGTACAAGGATTTAATGAGTGGGGTACCATATAATATATCTAATCCTGTAGTATCAAAGGGAACTGGTAAAACTTTGGTTGTAATAGGAGTTCCAATTAAAAACAAATCAGAAAAAACGATAGGAACAATGATATCTGCTGTGAATCTTTTACATATTAAAGAAAAAGTTAAGGAATTTAAATTTGGTGAAAAAGGATATAGTTTATTAATTGGAAAGGATGGAACTATTCTTGAACATCCAGATAAGTCATTAGTAATGCAGAAAAAGATATCAGAAATAAAAGATGAAAATATACAATCATTAGGAAAAGAAATGATGAAAAATGAATCAGGTGTATTTAGATTTGGAAGTGGAGATAATAAATCGATTGTATTTTATAATAAAGTTCCTCTATCAGGGTGGAATGTAGCAAGCGTTGTGTCTGAAAAGGAATTGTTTGCTCCTTTAAATAAATTAATGTTAACATTAATTTTAATAACAATAGTAATTGTATTTATTGTTGCAACAGTAATTGTATTTGTAGCAAAACAAATCACATTACCATTAACTAAGTTATCCGATTTTGCAGAAGAAATAGCAGAAGGAAATCTTACAAATAAATTAGAAGTTCATGGGCAAGACGAAATTTCTAAGGTGACAAAAGCACTAAATAATACAGTTTCAAAGCTTAAGAAAATGATAGGTGATATAAGTAGTTCGGCTAATGATGTTATGGTAATATCTAATGGTTTAGCATTATCAACAAGTGAATCATTAAAGGGAAATGAAGAAGTTTCACGAAGTATGCAAGAAATAGCCACAGGGGCTGTATCTCAGGCAGAAGGGGCAAGCAAAGCATCTATTGTAACAAGAGAATTAGTTGAAGATATAAATGAAATATCTAAAAAATGTAACTATATGATTGACATAGTAGAAAAATCAACTAATAGAAGCACAAAAGTTTCACAGGGAGTCCAACACACTGTAGATAGTATAAAGAACATAGCTACAACAAATAAACATAATGTTGAAGAAATTCAAAATTTATTAAATCAATCTAAAGAAATAGGACAAATTGTTGATGTAATAAGTGATATATCTGAACAAACTAATCTTTTATCACTTAATGCAGCCATTGAAGCTGCTAGGGCTGGTGCACAAGGTAGAGGATTTGCTGTAGTTGCAGATGAGGTGAGAAAATTAGCAGAACAATCAAGTAATTCTTCAAAAAGGATAGTAGAGCTTATTAATGGAATTCAAAAGCAAATTGAAATCATATCAAATAAAATGAATTCTGGAACAAGTGAAGTTATGCATGGAGTTAAAATGGCAACATTAATTGGTAATGATTTTGAAGAAATAGAGAAAGTATTTAATGAAGTTAATAATATTGTATTAGAGGTATCAGAGTCTACTAATACAATGGAAAAGAAAGTAAATGTTACAGCTGATATTATAAATAATGTTGCATCTGTAACAGAAGAAAATTCATCAGCTACAGAAGAAGTCACTGCATCAAATGAAGAGCAAATTGCTTTTATGCATCAAATTGTAGACTCAACTTATACATTAGAAGAATTAGTTAAAAAACTTAAGGATACAGTATATAAATTTAAATTATCCTAGATAGAATTAAAAGTAATTTATATAGGAAGCTTATAATCTTACAAAATAAAGATTATAAGCTTTTTTTATTAAATCTGTTAGAAATATCTACAAAAATAGATAAAAACTATAGTAATTTTGCAATAAATGTCTTATAATATAAGAGGTACGAGATATCATTTAAAAGGGTAGTGCAAACATCATTGAAAAAGAAGTTGTTACTATTCTTTGGGGGAATATTCATTTATCTATTTTATAAAAAAAATTACACTTAATGAAAAGGTTTACTGGTAAATTAAAAAAATACTATGGAGAAGGTAGGGGGAATAACAATGATAACAAAATTATTATTATCAGTATTACTAGTTTTGACAAGCTATTTTTTATTTTTCTTTTTAAAGGATTACTTTAAATCATTAAAAAAAGGTAATCTAGAAGACAATAATTTTTTTATTGTAGGAATTATAGGTTTAGTAGTAAATTTTTTTGATACATTAGGTATAGGGAGCTTTGCGCCGTTAACATCTATGCTTAAATTTTTTAAACAAACAGAGGATAAAGTAATACCAGGAACTTTAAATGTAGGATGCACTGTGCCTATGATTTTACAAGCTTTTATATTTATGACAGGCATAAAGGTGGAACCTGTAACATTAGTTTCTATGATAATAGCTGCTATGATAGGCTCTTTATTTGGCGCGGAAATAGTATCAAAATTAGATGAAAAAAAAGTGCAATTTTGCATGGGGGTATCTCTTCTAATTGTAGCTTTAATAATTTTAGCAGGACAATTAAATTTAATGCCAGCAGGTGGTAATGATATAGGTCTTCATGGTACTAAATTGATAATAGCTATAGTAGGTAATTTTATTTTAGGTATACTTATGACAGTGGGTATAGGATTGTATGCTCCGTGCATGGCTTTAGTGTGTGTGTTAGGTATGAATCCGAAGGTAGCTTTTCCAATAATGATGGGATCCTGTGCATTTTTATTACCTATGTCTTCAACAAAGTTTGTAAAAAATAATGCTTATGATAAAAAGGCATCTATATCCATAAGTATATTTGGAGTAGTAGGAGTTTTAATAGCAGCATTTATAGTGAAAGAACTTCCTGTTAGAGCTTTAACTTGGATGGTTGTTTGTGTAATAATGTATACTTCTATTACTATGTTTAAAGCTTATTACTCTAAAAAAGAAAGTTATGAAACTAGAGAAGAATTAGCTTAATAGTATATATAAATAAAATTTTTAAAAGAAAAATAAAAAAAAAGTATAGTGATTAAATTATATATATAATAATGTAGGTTTTTATTTTTTATCCGATGACTATCCGCTCTAATACTCCCATCTTCTTCAAAGTGGGAGTAAAGAGCGGATACGTCCCTGGATAACGATTTCTAAGCTTCAGAATGAGTAAAAACTCACTCTGAAGCCAAGAACTCTGTTTATAAAAAGATATATAAAATTGGGTTTTATAATTGGAACTTAGAGTTTGTACTAAAATTTTAGTATAAACTCTTATTTTTTTTATTTAAAGTATTTAATAGTTCTATGTTATAAATATAGAGCTACAAATAGGAGGACTCAATATAGATTTGAATTTTAGGTATTCTCCTTTTTATATATAACATATAGATTTTACCTAATTATCATTTTATATAAAAATTAGTAGCCTTATTTATTGAAAATGAATTAAAAAGAATAAAATAAAAAAAATAGTTTAAAATAAAATATGAATTTAAAAATTACTTATAATTAAATAAAAATCTTTGTAGAAACATTAGTAATGAGAATGTTTACAGGATGGTGTCAGAAAATACTACACTATAATTCAAACAATGTTATTAAAAATACAAATAGATAAGGCTTTAATTGATAAAAAAAAATAATAATGTCTAAAAGCTGACACATTATCCGTAAAAGTGTCAAAAAAAAGACAAAAATATATTGAAATTTATAAGAAGTTTATGCGAAAAAAGGGCTTTTTATAAAAAATAACATGTAAAAAGGTATAAAAAACTAATTATTTTGTGTTTTTTTTAACTTTTTTTATTTAAATTATAGATTTGGCATAAACATTGCTATATAATATAAGTGTGTGTAGATAGATCAAGGAGGGATACCATGGAAAAATTGTTTAGTTTTCCTCTAAGGATGCACGTAGGTGCACCAGATGCTCCCTGTGTAAAAGAGGGACAAAAGGTTAAAAGAGGAGAATGTATAGCAGAACCAAACGGACTTGGTGCTAAAATTCATACTAGTGTGTCCGGTATAGTAGAAAAAGTTACAGATAAAGAAATCATAATAAAAGCAGATGAAGCTAAAACAACAGAATTCGTTAAGATAAAGAAATGCGATAATTTAGTAGATACTGTATTTGAAGCAGGAATAGTTGGAGCCGGCGGAGCAGGTTTCCCAACTCACATAAAGCTAAAGTCAGATAACAAAGATGGCTACATTATAGCAAACTGTGTAGAATGTGAACCAGCACTTCATCATAACATAAAAGTTATAGAAGAAACGCCTGAACTAATAATAAATGGTGTTAGATATGCAATGAAAGCCACTAATTCTGCAAAAGGATACATAGCTATAAAAGCTAAACATCCTGAAGCTATAGCTTCATTAGAAAAAGCTTTAAAGGGAGCTACTGATGTAGAAGTTAAACCTCTTGCTGACTTATATCCAATGGGTGAAGAAAGAGCTATAATCAATGCAATATTTGATAAGTGGTTAGATGTAACTCAGCTTCCTATAGAAGCAAAATGTATTGTAATGAATGCTGAAACTTTAGCAAATATTACAAGAGCTGTTGAAGAAGGAAAGCCAGTTATAGATAAGGATATAACTGTAATAGGAAAACTAAAATCAGGTAATAAGCCAAATATATTCTTACAAGTACCAGTGGGAACACCAGTTAAAGATTTAATAGAAAAATCTGGTGGAATAGATGGTGAATATGGTGAACTAGTAATAGGTGGACCATACACTGGAAAAGCTGGAGATATAGAAAAGGATGCTGTTACTAAAATATCCGGTGGAGCAATAGTTACAATACCATTACCAGAATATAATGGACCATTAGGACTACTAGTATGTGCCTGTGGAGCTAACGAAGAAAGATTAAAAGATGTAGCAACTAAAATGAATGCAAAAATTGCAGGAGTAGTTGACTGCAAAAACATAGAATACCCAAAGGGTAAAGGAAATGGACCAGGAAAATGTAAAACACCTGGTGAATGACCAGGCCAAGCGGCTGCAGTTATGCAGCTTAAAAAAGATGGAGCAGAAAGAATATTAATATCAAACTGTAGTGATTGTTCAAATACAGTTATGCAAATAGCTCCAAAAGCTAAGGTTCCAGTATATCATCATACTGATCATATATTTAGAACTATTGATTACACATTAACAAGAAGACTTCCACAGGAATAACAAAAAAATAAAAAAAATTAGGAGGTTATGTCTTATGTCAATGACACCAGAGCATGCAGAGGCGTTAAAGAATGAATCTGCAGTAGTATGTTGTAGAGCAGAAGAGGGAACAGTATTAACTGCTGACAACTTAGAAGATCCAGAAATATTCCCAGATATGGTAGACTCAGGTCTATTAACTATACCAGCTGATTGTTTAAAAGTTGGAGAAGTAATAGGAGCTAAATTGTTAAAAACTGTAGATTCATTAACACCATTAACTCCAGATATAATTGAAGGAGCAAAAACAATAGGTGATTCAGAAGATAAGGCTGAAGAAATTTCAGAAGAATTAACTGAAGAAGATGAAAAGGCAGTTCTAAAATATAATTTAAAAGCAGGAGATACTATAAAAGCTAGTGATTTAGAAAATCCAATGCACTTCCCTAAACTTGTAGATTCTCTTTTACTAACATTAGATGAAAGAGTTCTTACAAGAAAAGAAGTAGTTGGAGCAACTTTATCAGTTGATATGCCAGCTTTAACTCCTGTAACACCTGATATATTAGAAGGATTTGAGGAGGAAGTAAACATGAGTGCTGATACACAAGCAACAATAAGTGGTGGAACTTTAAGAATCAGAATAGCTGAAGGAAAAGGGATTGACATCGAAGTTCCTTTAAATGGAAATGTAGGTGCAGGAAAATCAGTAGCTGTTCCAGCAGTAAAAGCTGAAAAAGGCACAGTAACTGCAGCTCCAGTAGCAGTAGAAGCTAAAAAAGAAGTTAAATTAGAAGAAAAAGTAGTAAGATCAGTTACAAGAAAATACTACAAAATAGACAAAGTAGAATTAGCTAAAGAAACTAAAATTGAAGGAACAACTCTTTATATAAGAGAAAACATCTGTGAAGATGCATTCAATGTAGATCAATTAGTTAAAGATATAAAATTAGAAATAATAACTCCAGATAAATACAACACTTATAGTGAAACTATAATGGACGTACAACCAATAGCTACTAAAGAAGGTTCAGATGCTAAGTTAGGTGAAGGCGTTACAAGAGTTATAGATGGAGCTATTATAATGGTAACAGGTATCGATGAAGATGGAGTTCAAGTTGGTGAATTTGGTTCTTCAGAAGGTATATTAGAAGAAAATATTATGTGGGGAAGACCAGGTGCTCCTAATAAAGGTGAAATATTCATCAAAACTCAAGTAACTATAAAAAGAGGAACAGGAATGGAAAGACCAGGTCCATTGGCTGCTCACAAAGCAACAGATTTCATAACTCAAGAAATCAGAGAAGCTTTAAAAGCTGTTGAAGATGATTCATTAGTAGTTAACACTGAAACTTTTGAACAAGTAAGAAGACCAGGAAAGAAAAAAGTTGTAGTTGTTAAAGAAATAATGGGTCAAGGTGCTATGCATGATAACTTAATATTACCATTAGAACCAGTTGGAGTAATAGGAGCTAAACCAAACGTTGATTTAGGAAACGTTCCAGTAATGCTTGCGCCGACAGAAGTATTAGATGGTGGTATCCACGCATTAACTTGTATTGGACCTGCTTCTAAAGAATGTTCAAGACACTACTGGAGAGAACCTCTTGTAATGGAATGCATGAGAGATGAAGAAGTTGATTTAGCAGGAGTTATATTTGTAGGAAGTCCACAAATCAACAGTGAAAAATTCTATGTATCTGAAAGATTAGGTATGATGGTAGAAGCTATGGATGTTGATGGCGCTTTTGTTACAACTGAAGGTTTTGGAAATAACCACATTGACTTTGCAAGCCACGTAGAACAAATAGGTATGAGAGGTGTTCCTTGTGTAGCATTCTCATTCTGTGCAGTTCAAGGTGCTCTAGTTGTTGGTAACAAACACATGAAATACATGGTAGATAACAACAAATCAGAAGGCGGAATAGAAAACGAAGTATTATCTTGTAATACATTATGTCCAGAAGATGCTATAAGAGGTCTTGCAATGATTAAAGCAGCTATGTCTGGAGAAGAAGTTAAAAAACCAGAAAGAGCTTGGAATGCAAATGTTAAAGAAAACAACATTGAAATGATAGAAAAAACAACTGGAAATAAAATTGATAGAGTTTTAAATGAAACTTCAATACCAATGAGCGAAAAGAGAAAAGAAAAATACGCTACAAAGTAGGGATATAAATGGATTTAAAATATGGTGATAAAATCCTAGAAATGCAAGGTGTTATTGTAGACGTATCTGATGGAGCAGTAGCCATAGATTTCAAAGGAAGACTTGGATACTTAAAGGTACCAAGAAGAATGATAATATCTGATTATGAACTTAAAGTAGGTCAAGAAATAGGCTTAAATATGAGTTTTGTAGAAGTATTATCTGATGAAATAAATGAAAAATATGTAAGTAATTTAGAAATCCAAAAGAGACGTGGTCTAAATCCTGATGAAAGACATAAATAAATTTATAAATTGAAGGGAAGGTTACTAGAATGAATATTGTAAAGGGATTACAATCAGAAATATTTGTTCCTATAACTCCTAACCCAGTATGGGCGCCAGTTACAATGGAACTAAAAGATATGACAGTAGCATTAGCTACAGCAGCAGGAGTTCACTTAAAATCAGACAAAAGATTTAATTTAGCAGGTGACTTCACATACAGATTAGTACCAGGAGATGCAAAAACATCAGATATGATGGTATCTCACGGTGGATATGATAACGGAGACGTTAACAAAGATATAAATGCCATGTTCCCAATAGATAGATTAAGAGAATTAGTAGATGCAGGTTTTATAAAAGCTGTTGCTAAAACTCATATAGGATTCATGGGCGGTGGCGGAAACCAACAAAAATTCAGAGAAGAAACAGGCCCAGAAGTTGCTAAAATCTTAAAAGAAGAAGGCGTAGACGCTGTATTGATGACTGCTGGATGAGGAACTTGTCATAGATCTGCAGTTATAGTGCAGAGAGCGATTGAAGAAATAGGAATTCCTACAATAATAATAGCTGCTCTTCCACCAGTTGTTAAACAATCTGGTACACCAAGAGCGGTTGCACCAAGAGTTCCAATGGGTGCTAATGCGGGAGAACCTAATAATGTAGAAATGCAAACAGCAATAGTAAAAGAAACATTAGAACAATTAATTAAGATTCCTTCAGCAGGAAAAGTTGTTCCATTACCATACGAATATATAGCAAAAGTTTAATAATTAAAAAAGAGCTCTACTTGGTAAAGTAGAGCTCTTTAAAAAAATGCCTAATTATACAAATTGTATTTGAAATATTTAAATGGAAATAAATTAAAGAAATTCCTGCATAAAATCAATATTGTTTTAAATTTATCAAAATGAAAAGGATTTCACAAAATAACAATAATAGTTTTAATTTTGTGAAAATTTAAAGCAATATAAATATAGAGTGTTATTTCAAATTTTTCTAAAATTTAGTCAGTTATATAATACTATTTAAGTAATGTTAAAAAAATATCAAAAAACATGAAAAAATCTATAGAAAAAAATATAAATTTGTATTAAAATTATAGTATAAAAAATAAATAAAAAGAGGTGTAGAAAATGGTAAAAATAGTTTTAGGTCTTTTAATTATTTTAACAGTCTTTTTTGCAGTTGCATTTTTCAAAGATTATATTAAAGCAACTAAAGAAGGAAATATTGAAAAAACCAATTTTTTTGCATTAGGAACAGTAGGATTTATAACTAATTTTTTTGATACTTTGGGAATAGGAAGCTTTGCTCCTACTACAGCATTACTTAAAAATTTTAAACTTACACAGGACAGAACTTTACCAGGTACATTAAATGTTGCATGTACTGTACCAGTTGCTGTAGAGGCTATTTTATTTATAAATGGTATAGAAGTAGAGCCTGTAACATTATTTTCTTTATTAATAGCAGCTACAGCAGGTGCGGTAGTAGGTGCAGGAGTTGTATCCAAACTAGATGAGAAAAAAGTTCAATTTGGTATGGGAGTGGCTCTTGTAATAGTGGCTTTAGTAATGCTTGCAGGACAATTAAACTTAATGCCAGCAGGTGGAGATGCTACTGGACTTCATGGTGTAAAGCTTATAGTAGCAATTATAGGTAATTTTATATTAGGCGCTTTAATGACTTTAGGAATAGGTTTATACGCTCCATGTATGGCTTTAGTATATGCTTTAGGAATGAGTCCAAAGGTTGCTTTCCCAATAATGATGGGATCTTGTGCATTCTTAATGCCGGCAGCATCACTTAAGTTTGTAAAAGAAGGAGCTTATGATAGAAAAGCATCTATGGCTATAACTATATTTGGTTTAGTAGGTGTATTTATAGCATATTATTTAGTAAAATCATTACCATTGGATATATTAAAATGGTTAATAATTGTTGTTATATTATATACTGCAGTTATGATGTTTAACTCATCTTCTAAAGCTAAAAAAGCGGTAAAGGCTTAAAAATAATGTTTTAGATTTAAATTATATTTGTAAAGCTTTAAAATAATTAAGTGTTAAAAACCAGGTGAAATTTAAATTTCACCTGATTTTTTTTCAAGTTTATAATTTTATTGTTGAAAATTTTAATAAAAAGTGTTTATACTATATATATGTGTATTCATATTTATCCATAATTAGCAGATAGAAATACTTTATTTGTATAATTATAAATAAATTAATAGATAAAGTGAAAAAATATTACAATAATTTGCATAAAACTTGTGAAATAATATATTTATTTCATAGTTAACTGTAAATTTTATTTAATTTTTATATTTGAAGGGAGTAGTTTTAATGGACTTAATGAAAAGCTTATGGGAAAAAGCTAAAAGTGACAAAAAGAAAATTGTACTTGCAGAGGGAGAAGAAGAAAGAAATATTGAAGGTTGTTCAAAAATATTAAAAAATGAATTAGCTCACATGATTTTAATAGGAAATGAAGAAAAAATAAACGAAACAGCAAAAAAATTAAATGTTTCTATAGATGGTGCAGAAATAATAGATCCACAGACTTCAGAAAAAGTTTCTACATATACAAAAGAATTTTATGAATTAAGAAAACATAAGGGCGTTACTATGGAAAAAGCAGAACAAATAGTTAAAGATCCTATATATTTTGCTACAATGATGGTTAAAATGAAGGATGCAGATGGATTAGTATCTGGTGCTATACACACTACAGGAGATTTATTAAGACCAGGACTACAAATAGTTAAAACGGCTAAAGGAGCCTCTGTTGTTTCAAGTACATTCATAATGGAAGTACCAAATTGTGAATATGGTAAAAATGGTATGCTTTTATTTGCAGATTGTGCTGTAAATCCTAATCCAACAGCAGATGAGTTAGCTTCAATTGCTATATCCACAGCAGAAACTGCTAAAGCTTTATGTGATATGGAACCTAAAGTAGCTATGTTATCTTTCTCATCAAAGGGAAGTGCAAAGCACGACTTAGTAGATAAAGTAGCAGAAGCTACAAAAATAGCAAAAGAAAAAAGACCAGATCTTGATATAGATGGGGAATTACAATTAGATGCGGCTATAGTACAAAAAGTTGCAGATTTAAAAGCTCCAAATAGCACCGTTGCAGGAAAAGCTAATGTTTTAGTATTCCCAGACCTACAAGCAGGAAATATAGGATATAAATTGGTTCAAAGATTCGCAAACGCAAGTGCTATAGGACCAATATGTCAAGGTTTTGCAAAACCAATTAATGACCTATCAAGAGGTTGTAGCAGTGATGATATAGTTAATGTAGTTGCTGTAACAGCAGTTCAAGCACAAAATATGTAATTAAATATTTTAATTTTTATATGATCAATTTATTTATTATTTTAGATGATAAATTAATTGATTAATATCACAAATAAAAAATAGATTTGTTTATAATAAAATTTTATATAAAACATATAGATGAAGGGTGGAAAATTAATGAAAATATTAGTAGTTAACTGCGGAAGTTCATCATTAAAATATCAATTAATAGATATGACTTCTGAAGAAGCTTTAGCAAAAGGATTAGTAGAAAGAATAGGAATAGAAGGATCTATATTAACTCAAAAGGTTAATGGAGAAAAATATATAATAGAAGAACCTATGAAAGATCATAAAAAAGCTATAGAGTTAGTTTTAAAAGCATTAGTAGACAAAGAGCATGGTGTAATATCTGATATGTCAGAAATAGCAGCAGTAGGACATAGAGTAGTTCATGGTGGAGAAAAATATGCTAGCTCAGTACTTATAGATGATGAGGTTATGAAGGCTTTAGAAGATTGTGTTAAATTAGCACCACTTCATAATCCACCAAACATAATAGGAATAAATGCTTGTAGAGAACTTATGCCTAAGACTCCAATGGTAGCGGTATTTGATACAGCATTCCATCAAACATTACCAGATTATGCATATATGTATCCATTACCATATGAATTATATGAACAAAATGGTATAAGAAAATATGGCTTCCATGGAACATCACATAGATATGTATCTAGTGTGGCATCAGAAATGATGGGAAAAGATCTAAAAGATATTAAAGTAATAACTTGTCACTTAGGAAATGGAGCAAGTTTATGTGCTGTAAAAGAAGGAAAATCAGTAGAAACTTCTATGGGATTCACTCCACTTGCAGGATTAGCTATGGGAACTAGATGCGGAGATATAGACCCAGCAATACTTCTTTTCATGGAAAGAGAATTAAAAATGTCACCAGATGAAGTAGATAATGTTATAAATAAAAAATCAGGTGTATTAGGAATATCAGGAGTAAGTAGTGACTTTAGAGACATAGAAGGTGCTGCAGAAGAAGGAAATAAAAGAGCTAAACTAGCTTTAGATGTATATCATTATACAGTAAGACAAACAATTGGTGCTTATACAGCAGTATTAAATGGTGTAGATGCTATAGTATTTACAGCAGGACTAGGAGAAAATTCAGCAGCAAGCAGAGAAGAAATTTTAAATGGATTAGAATACTTAGGTATTAAGATAGATGCCGAAAAGAATAAACAAAGAGGAAAACAAATAGAAATAAGCACTGAAGATTCAAAGGTAAAGGTATTCGTTATACCAACTGATGAAGAATTAATGATAGCAAGAGATACTAAAGAAATAACAGCTAAATAGTATATAATATAAGTTATAAATATAGGTGTAATAACTTTGATTTACTTATAAAATACTTGACTTTTTAATATGCCCTTTATATAATAAATTGTGGTTGCTATAATTGAGGTGAATTTTATGAATTTAGATGTATCGGATTTAATAAAAAAAATAAAACTAAGTAAAGATGTTCATCTGAAGTTAGAAGATCAAAGAAAATTTTTTGATGGAGATGAAGAAATTCTTTATTTAGAAGCACCAACATTAGACGGGGTAGTTAGTATATCTAAAGATATATTAACCTTAGATGGAAAGTTAAGTGCAGAAATTGAGCTTTCTTGTTCAAGATGTCTTCAAAAGTTTAAACACCATGTTGACACAGAGGTACATGAGAGTTTTACAAATAATCCCCAATGCGAAGATGATGAGATTATGTTACTAAAAAATGAAGCTATTGATGTTACAGAGGTTATAGAAAATAACATAATTATAGAATTACCAATAAAAAGACTCTGTAAGGAAAATTGTAAAGGCTTATGCCAACAATGCGGTGCTAATTTAAATTTTTCAAAGTGTAAATGCGAAAAAGATATAGATCCAAGGTTGGCAAAACTAAAAGACTTTTTTTCTGCTCAGTAAGGAGGTGTTTACAGTGGGAAATCCAGCGAGAAAAACTTCAAAGGCAAAAAGAGATTCTAGAAAAGCTCAAACTTTCAAATTAAGCTTACCAGGAATCGTTGAATGCCCTCAATGTCACGAAATGAAACTTGCTCATAGAGTATGTAAAAGTTGTGGATATTACAATGGCAAAGAAGTTGTATCAAACGATAAATAATTATAAAAAAGAAAGTCGTAAGGCTTTCTTTTTTTTCTTGTGAAAGAAAAAAAATTAGCTTATACTTTATAGTAGGAAGGAAGTGATACTATGATAATAGCTGTAGATGGTATGGGAGGAGATTTTGCTCCAGAATTAGTAGTAGAAGGATGTATACAAGCTGTCAAGGAATATGAAGGCATACATATAATAATAACAGGTAAAGAAGAATTAATAAAAAATGAATTAGATAAAAGAGAATATAAAGGAAACAAAATAGAGATACTAAATACAAAGGAAGTTATAGGTACTGATGAAGCACCAGTAAAGGCTATAAGAAGGAAAAAAGATTCAAGTATGGTGAAAGCTTTAGAATTAGTAAAAGAAGGTAAAGCTCAAGTCGTTATATCCGCAGGAAGTACAGGAGCATTAATGGCAGGAGCTACTTTTGTTTTAGGAAGAATAAAGGGTATAAATAGAGTTTGTTTAGCACCATTACTTCCAGGAGCTAAAGCTCCTTTTATGATAGCAGATGCAGGTGCTAATGTAGATTGCAGGCCAGAATATTTAGTTCAATTTGCTATGATGGGGAAAGTATATTTTGAAAGTGTATTAGGTGTTAAAAATCCAACGGTAGGGTTGGTAAATATAGGTGCTGAAGAAGAAAAAGGTAATGAACTTACAAAAGCCGCATATAAATTATTAAAGGATACAGATTTTAATTTTATAGGAAATATAGAACCAAGAGATATACCAAGAGGAGAAACTAATATTGCAGTATGTGATGGATTTATAGGAAATACTGTGTTAAAAACTTATGAGGGAGTAGCCTCAAATTTATTTTCTATGTTAAAAGATGAAATAATGTCATCCACCAGAGGAAAAATAGGAGGAGCACTTTTAAAACCTGTATTTAAAGATTTTAAAAAGAAATTTGATTATACGGAATATGGTGGATCACCTTTTCTAGGGGCTAAGGGTATATGTATAAAAGCTCATGGAAGTTCTGATGCTAAAGCATTTAAAAATGCTATAAGACAGGCAAAAATTTGTTATGATAAAAAGATAATTGAAGAAATAGAGAATAATTTAGAAAATTTAATAGAAAATAATATATAATGGAACTTAATGAATATATTGACGTAGAAATAGTTATGTAATATTATTTATGTATAAAGCATTAGGAGGTGACACAAATGATTTTTGAAAAAATAAAAGCTACAATAGCAGAACAATTAAGTATAGATGAAGAGGAAATAACTATGGAATCATCTTTTATTGATGATTTAGGTGCGGATTCACTTGATATAGTTGAATTAATAATGGCATTAGAAACTGAATTCGATTTAGAAATACCAGATGAAGACGCAGAAAAAATTTCTACAGTGGGAGATGTAGTTGACTACATAAAATCACATACTGAGGAATAATTGATTTTTATCCCCGCCTTTACTAGCGGGGATTTTATATTAAAAAATATAATTAAAAGATAAGTTTATTCTTGAGTTTATTTAATAAATATACTGAAGAATGAACTTCTAGGGAGTGAAAATTTTGAAAAATAGACAGGATATTTTGAAAGAACTTCAGTACAAACTTAAAGTATGTTTTAAAGATGAAAAATTATTAGATGTGGCATTAACCCATAGTTCCTATGCTAATGGTAAAAAAAATATAAAATATTATGAAAGATTGGAGTTCTTGGGAGATTCCGTATTACAACTTATAATATCAGAGCATTTATATCAAAAATATGAAGATAAAAAAGAAGGAGAACTCACTAGAAAGAGGGCTATAATAGTCTGTGAAAATTCCCTTTACGAAATGGCTAAAAGATGGGATTTAGGTTTTTATTTGCAAATGAGTAAAGGGGAAGAATTGACAGGAGGCAGAGAGAGAGTATCTATATTAGCAGATTGTGTGGAATCTATAATAGCTGCTATATATTTAGATAAAGGATTAGATGAAGCAAGAGAATTTGTTATGAAAAATTTCAAGGAAATAATAGAAAAAGCCATGAGAGATGAAATAATACTAGATTATAAAACTACATTACAAGAAATAGTGCAACAAAATAATGATCTTACTATAAACTATGAATTATTAAAACAGGAAGGTCCTCCTCACAGAAGAAAGTTTTTTACTAATGTAACCATAGATAATGAGGTAAGAGGAACGGGGATAGGATATAGTAAAAAAGAAGCAGAACAAAACGCAGCAAAGGAAGCATTAAAGAATTTAGGTGATAATTATGAGTAAAGGTCATTATATAATACCAATATTTGTAGCTCAGGAAGGATGTCCCCACAATTGTGTTTTTTGTAATCAGCATAAAATAACCGGAGAAAAGGACGAAATAATAGACGAAAATTACGTAAGAGAAACCATAGAAGCTTATATAAAAACTATAGATAGAGAAAATTCAACTTTAGAGGTTTCTTTTTTCGGAGGTACTTTTACGGGTATACCTATAGAAAGGCAAAAGAGTCTTTTAAAAGTAGCAAAGGAATATAAGGATAAGGGCCAAATAGATTGTATACATATGTCCACAAGACCAGATTATATAGACAGAGAAATTTTAGATAACCTTAAAAAGTACTCTGCGGATATAATTGAATTAGGAGTTCAATCTTTAGATGAAGAAGTCCTTTTAAAATCAGGAAGAGGGCATTCCGTAGAAGAGGTGTATAGAGCCTCAAAACTTATAAAAGAATACGGATTTACTTTAGGACATCAAATAATGTTAGGACTTCCAGGAGATACTTTTAAAAAGGACATAGAAACTGTAGAAAAATCTTTAAAGATGAAACCAGATATAGCAAGAATATATCCAGCCTTGGTAATAAAGGATACTCCTATGGAATATATGTTAAGAAAGGGAACTTATAAACCTTATACTTTAGATGAAGCTATAGATATAACTAAAATATTATATTCTATGTATGATAAAGAAGGCATAAAAGTAATAAGAATAGGACTTCAGCCTACAGAAGAAATAAATGAAAATAAAGATGTGATTTCAGGTCCTTTTCATCCAGCTTTTAGAGAATTAGTGGAAGGAAAAATAATTAATGAGGCTATTTTCTCCTATGTGGAAGATAGTTTAGAAGAAAGCTTAGAAATTTACATAAATAATAAAGATATATCTAAATTGTATTGTAATAGAAAAGAATTCTTTAATGAATTTATAAATAAGAAGAAAGTAAAAAGATTTAAAGTTATACAAGATGAAACATTAGGTAGAGGGAATATAATTATTAAAAAGGATGAAAATCAAGAACATATATTTATAAAAGAGTATATGAGAAAGCTTTCAGAAGAAGGAAAAAACTTATTTATATAGAATAATATAAGTATCAAGTTAATATAAGCTTTAGTGTCCCCACTGTTTCATATTCAGTGGGGATATATATTTTAAGTTTTAATAATTGATATTTTTTTTTATATATAATAAACTATTAAATGATGTTATTTTTAAAGGGAGGTAAAATTGAAATGAAAAGAGAAAAAAGAGAAAAGATGACTAAAGTTTTAGTTGTTGTTATGACTATTGTATTTATTGCTAGTATATTACCAATGTTTTTTGCCAGATAGGAGTTGTACTACATGTTTTTAAAATCAATTGAAATAAGAGGTTTTAAATCTTTTGCAGATAAAACTGAATTAATGTTTAAACAAGGAGTCACAGCAATAGTAGGTCCTAATGGGAGCGGGAAAAGTAATATATCTGACGCAGTAAAATGGGTGTTGGGAGAACAAAGTGTAAAATCCTTAAGGGGAAGTAAAATGGAGGATGTTATATTTGCTGGTACACAATATAGAAAACCAGTAGGACTTTGTCAAGTTTCACTGATATTAGATAACAGTGATAAAGACTTACCAATAGAATATACAGAAGTAACCATAACTAGACGCTTATATAGATCTGGTGAAAGTGAGTATTATATAAATAATACTCAATGTAGGCTTAAAGATATACAAGAGTTATTTATGGATACAGGTATAGGTAAAGAAGGCTATTCTATAATAGGACAAGGGAAAATAGAGGCAGTTTTAAGTGGAAAGCCAGAGGAGAGAAGAAGTCTTTTAGAGGAAGCAGCAGGTATAGTTAAATTTAAATGGAGAAAAGAAGAGGCAGATAAAAAACTTTCTAATACAGAACAAAATCTTATAAGAATAAAAGATATATTAAATACTTATGAAGAAAGAATAGAACCACTTAAAGAAGAAAGTGAAAAAGCTAAAAAGTTTTTAAATTTATCAGAGGAATTAAAGCATAAAGAAGTCAATATTATGATATATTCTATAGATAAGATAGAAAAAGACCTAGAAAATATAAATAACAATATGCTTTCTTTAAGTGAAAATATAGATAACTTAAAAAATGAAAAATCACAGTACAAAGAAATAATTTTAAAGTTTAATGAAAAATTAGAACTTCTAGACACAAGTAATGGTAAAAATAAAGAAGAATATTATTATAATAAAGATAAAAATAAGGATATAGAGAATGAAAATATTCTATTAAAAGAAAAAATAAAAAATCTAAAAGATAATATAAAAGTAAAAGAAAATACTTTAAAAACTAATGAAGAAAGATTACAAAATTATTTAAAAGAAAAGGAAGACTTAGAAAAAAAATTAAATAAATTAAAAGAAGAAGAAATTTATTTAAGAGAAGAGATAGATAAAAAAGAAGATAACATAAATAATTTTAATAAAGAACTAAAGGAAAAAGAAGATAAACTAAAGATGCTAAAATCTGAAGAGATAGAAATACTAAGTAATACGGCTAACCTTAGAAATGAAATATCTGTAATGGAAAATGAAATAGTAAATTTGAAAAATAAATTGGATAATATAAAAAATTCCTGTGATAGTTATATAAGCTCTATAAATATAAATATAAAAACTAAGGAAGATATAGAAAAAGAAATAAAAAATATAAAAGAAAATATACTTTCATTAGAAAATAATTTAAAAGAAAACAGTAAAAATATAGGCTCTTTAAAAATATCCCTTAATAATAAAGAAAAAAAATTAAAGGAGAAAAATGCAGCCTACAGTAGATTAGAAGCGAATTATCATATGCTTTCAAATTTAGAAAAGCACTATGAAGGATATAATAGAAGTGTAAAAACCTTGATGGAGCATGTAAGTCAGGGCAAAATAGATAACATTAATGGAGGCTGTGAAGTTTTAGGGGATATAATAAAAGTAAAGAAAGAGTTTGAAACAGCCATGGAGATAGCCTTAGGTGGAGCTATATCTAATGTTATAACAGAGGATGAAAACAAAGCTAAGATATTAATAAACTATTTAAAGAAAAGAAGTTTAGGAAGAGCTACCTTTTTACCTTTAACTACAATACAGGGGAGAAAAGCTAAAATAAATAATGTTACAAGAGAAGATGGATTTTTAGGTATAGCCAGTGAGCTTATAAATTATGATGCGAAATTTTCTAATATAATAGATTATGTTTTAGGTAGAACCCTAGTGGCAAAGGATATGGACAGCGCCCTTAAAATTGCTAAAAAATTAAATTACTCCTTTAAAATAGTAACATTGGAGGGTGAAGTTATAAATCCAGGAGGCTCACTAACCGGTGGTAGTATAAAACATAGGGCAGGAAGCAGTATAATAAGCCGAAAAAGGGAGATAGAGGAGACTAAGAAAGAATTAGAAGAAACAAAGAATACCATAGAGGAATTTATAAGTAATATATTAGAAAATAAAAATAAAATAAAAACTTTAGATGAAGAAAATTTAAATATAAAGGATGAAATTTACTACAATAATATAGAAATAACTAAATTTACGGGAAAATTAAATGCTATAAAGGAAGATACAGAAAGACTTAGAAGTTCTTTAAATATATCAAGAGAAGAAATTAAGTTAACAAAGGATAAAATACAAGACATTGAAGAGAATATAAATGCATCACAAAAACAATTAGAAGAACTTAAATTAAGAAAAGATTTAAATCATAATGATATAAAGGAATGCGAAGATTTTCTTGAAAATGAAGAAGAAAATGTAAAAAATATAAAAGATAAATTAATAGAGTATAAAATAGAAAAAGCTAAATTAGACGAAATGTTAGTTAGTATAAAAAAAGAATTCTATTCTATGGATACTAATATTACAAACTTAAATAATGAAAATAAAAATATAAATAAAGGTAACCATGAGGATAGAACAAATATAGAAAAATTTGAAAATAATATAAAAGAAAATGAAGATAATATAAAAGATATAAAGACTTATTTAGAAAGTTTAGAAGAAAAATTTAAAAAGTATGAAGTAGAAAGAATAAAACTAAAGGAAGAATTAGAAAAAAATAAAAATAAGGAAGAAAATTTATTATTAATTTTAAGTAAAAAAGAAGATGAAGTTCATAAACAAGATATACAAAAAACTAGGTACATAACAGAAAGAGAGAATTTATATAACAAATTAAATGAGGAATTTTCTTTAACTTATGCAGAAGCACTTAGTTATAAAAAAGAAGATATAAATGTTATAAAATATAAGGAGTATGTACAAAATTTAAAAATAGAAATATCCAATTTAGGTACAGTAAATGTAGGATCTATAGAGGAATATAAAGAATTAAATGAAAAAATAACATTTATGAGTAATCAAAAGGAAGATTTAGTAAAGTCAAAAGAAGAACTTTTGAATGTTATTGAAGAAATGACTAACAAAATGAGAACTGTATTTAGTGAAAATTTTAATAAATTAAGAAAAAACTTTAATGAAACATTTATAGAGTTATTTAAAGGTGGTAGTGCAGATTTAATACTATCTAATGGAGATGAACTTACAGCTAATATAGAAATAAATGTTCAGCCACCAGGTAAAAAACTTCAAAATATAAATCTTATGTCTGGTGGAGAAAAGGGATTATCCGCTATAGCATTGTTATTTGCTATTTTAAAAATGAAACCTACACCTTTTTGTATATTAGATGAAATTGAAGCCGCATTAGATGATGCTAATGTAACTAGATATGCAGACTTTTTAAAGGAATTTTCAGAAAACAGTCAGTTTATAGTTATAACTCATAGAAAGGGTACTATGGAAGCTTGTGATGCACTATATGGGGTTACTATGGAAGAAAAGGGTGTTTCAAAGATTATATCTGTAGATTTAACATCAAAAGATGAGGTAGCAGCGACTTTATAAAATAATAAGCATTTAGAAGGGGCGATAGTATGTTTGGAAAATTTTTTGACAAATTAAAAGAAGGATTAACAAAAACTAAGGATGGCTTTACAGATAAGATAAGTAGTGTATTAAATTTAGCCGTAACTATAGATGAAGATTTATATGAAGAGTTAGAAGAAATACTTGTTACTGCTGATATAGGTGTAGATACTTCCATAAAAATTATAGATAGGCTAAGAGAAAGAGTAAAGGAAGAAAAAATAAAAGATCCAGCGGAAATAAAGCCTTGTCTTAAAAGGGTAATATTGGAAATGCTAGGAGAAGAAAAAGGTTCTATAACCCCAGACACTATTCCAAAAGTTATGCTCGTAATTGGAGTTAATGGTGTAGGAAAAACCACCTCCATAGGAAAAGTTTCAGCAAAGCTAAAAGATCAGGGCTATAAGGTTATAATGGCTGCAGCGGATACTTTTAGAGCAGCGGCTATAGATCAATTAGAGGTATGGAGCAGTAGAGCTAAAGTAGATATAATAAAACATCAGGAAGGATCAGATCCAGGAGCGGTAGTTTTTGATGCAGTTCAGGCAGCCAAATCAAGAAAAGCAGATGTATTAATATGTGATACTGCAGGAAGATTACATAACAAAAAGAATTTGATGAATGAACTTTCAAAAATAAATAAAATTTTAGAAAGAGAATATGGGGATGCATCCAAAGAAACTTTATTAGTTTTAGATGCCACCACAGGGCAAAACGCTGTTATACAAGCAAAAGAATTCATGTCAGCTTGTCCTATAGATGGTATAATACTTACTAAGCTAGATGGAACAGCGAAAGGTGGGGTAGTAATATCTATAAAAGACCAACTAGATATACCAGTAAAGCTTATAGGAGTTGGAGAAGGAATAGATGATCTACAGGAATTTAATCCTGAGGAGTTTGTAGAAGCATTATTTTAACAATAAACAGAGTTCTTGGCTTCAGAGGGAGCTTAGAAATCGTTATCCAGGGACGTAGCCGCTCTCTACTCCCACTTTGAAGAAGATGGGAGCGTTAGAGTGGGGAGTTATCGGATAAAACATTTAGAAATTAGAATTTCATCACAATAATATGTGTTAACTATAAAGAAAATATTGCTTATCAATTAAAAAATATAATATGAAAATAAAAAATATTATGGCTGTTAAGTAAAAATACTTGACAGCTTTTTAATATTTTGATATTATATATTTCGTTGATGAAAAAATAATAGTTTTTAATAATTAGCAAGGGAGTTAGATTAAAATCTGTGATATTTTATGGAAGAAATAGTGGAAATGTCCTTACTACTAGATTTTTATGGTAGTTTACTTACAGAAAAGCAAAACAAAATTATGGACTTATACTATAACAATGATTATTCATTAAAAGAAATATCAGAACTAACTAACACAAGTAGGCAAGCGGTTCATGACATAGTAAAGAGATGCCATAAAACCCTTCTTCAGTATGAAGAAAAACTTCATATGATGGAAAGGTTTATAAATTTAGAAAATTCTAAAGAAAAACTATTAAATATGTTAAATAAAGTAACAAAAGAAAATATAAAAGAAATTGATCATATAAAAAAATATATAATTGATAATATTTAGGAGTGGATTATAATGGCATTTGATGGATTAGCTTCTAAACTTCAGGATGCTTTAAAAAAGCTTAGAGGTAAAGGTAAGCTTTCAGAAAAAGATATAAAAGAAGCCATGAGAGAAGTTAAACTTGCATTATTAGAAGCAGACGTTAACTATAAAGTTGTTAAAAACTTTATAAAAAGTGTTACTGAAAAATGCATGGGTAACGAAGTGCTTGGAAGTTTAACACCTGGTCAACAGGTTATAAAGATAGTAAATGAAGAGTTAACAGAGCTTATGGGAAGTACAGAAAGTACTTTAAATTCTTCCACTTCAGGACTAACAGTTATAATGCTTGTAGGTCTTCAAGGGGCAGGAAAAACTACTATGGCGGGAAAACTTGCTCTTCACCTTAGAAAGAGAAATAAAAGACCTTTACTTGTAGCTTGTGACGTATATAGACCAGCAGCTATAAAGCAACTTCAAGTAGTTGGTAAACAAATTGATATTCCGGTTTTTACTATGGGAGATAAATTAAGTCCTGTAGACATATCTAAAGCCGCTATAGAACATGCTAAAAATAACAAAAACAATGTGGTTATAATAGATACAGCAGGAAGACTTCACATAGACGAAGAACTTATGGATGAGCTTCATAATATAAAAGAAGAAGTGAATCCAACTGAAATACTATTAGTGGTAGATGCTATGACTGGGCAAGATGCTGTAAATGTAGCTAATAATTTTAATGATAAACTAGATATAAGTGGTGTAATACTTACAAAATTAGATGGGGATACAAGAGGTGGAGCTGCCCTTTCTATTAAATCTATGACAGGTAAACCTATAAAATTTGTAGGTTTAGGGGAAAAGATGAATGATTTAGAAGTATTTTACCCAGATAGAATGGCTTCAAGAATACTTGGCATGGGAGATGTACTTTCTTTAATTGAAAAAGCACAACAATCTATAGATGAGGATAAGGCTAAAGAAATTGGAGAAAGAATGTTAAATCAAGAATTTAACTTTGAGGATTTCCTAGAATCCATGCAACAAATGAAAAAATTAGGTCCTATTAACAAGCTATTAGAAATGATTCCAGGAATGAATTCCAAAGAATTAAAAAATATAGATTTAAGTTCTAGTGAAAAAGAAATGAAAAAAACAGAAGCTATAATTAGTTCAATGACTATAAAAGAGAGAAGAAATCCTTCATTAATATCTTCCTCACCTTCTAGAAAAAGAAGGATAGCAAAGGGGTCAGGGACAAATGTTCAGCATGTAAATAAGCTTCTTAAAGACTTTCAGGCTTCTAAAAAAATGATGAAGCAAATGAAAGGTATGGAAAAGGGATTTAAAAAAGGTTTATTTGGTAAATTACCATTTTAAATAAATAGATTTTTAAAGGAGGTGAAAAACATGGCAGTAAAAATCAGATTAAAAAGAATGGGTGCTAAAAAAGCTCCATTTTACAGAGTAGTTGTTGCTGATTCTAGATCACCAAGAGATGGTAGATTCGTAGAAGAAATAGGATACTATAACCCAATAACTGAACCTTCAACTATAAAATTAGATGAAGAAAAAGTTCAAAAATGGATGAAAAATGGTGCGCAACCAACTGATACAGTTAAAAAATTAATTGAAAAAGCAGGTATTTCTGTTAAATAGTTAACTGGGGGTGTATTCAAATGAAGGCTTTAGTTGAAACTATAGCGAAAGCATTAGTTGATAGCCCAGATCAAGTTCAAGTGAATGAAATTTTAGGAGAACAATCCGTAATTCTTGAACTAAAAGTTGCACCTGAAGATATGGGAAAAGTAATAGGAAAACAGGGAAGAATAGCAAAAGCTATTAGAACTGTTGTCAAGGCAGCAGCTATAAAAGAAAACAAAAGAGTTGTTGTTGAGATAATTTAGAAGAGTTAGGTGCACCTAACTCTTTTTTAATATATAATATATTTTCATACTGTTGAATTTATAAAAGGAAAATGGGAATAATTATAATATATAATGGTTAGAGGAGAGAAGATATATGAAAGAGTTTCTAGCGGTAGGAGAAATAATAAATACTCATGGTATAAAGGGAGAAGTAAAAGTATATCCTTTAACTGATGATATGAAAAGATTTAAAAAATTAAAAGAAGTATTTATAGATGGAGAGGAAAGAAAAATAGTATCCTGTAAACTTCAACCTAATAATGTGGTTTTAAAAATAGATGGCATAGATTCTATAGAAGAGGCTAATAAATATAGGAAAAAGCTTTTAGAAATTAAAAGAGAAAATTCTGTAAAGCTTCCAAAGGGAAGTTATTTTATAGCAGATTTAATGGAATGCAGGGTTATAGATGAAGAGGGTAGAGAAATAGGACAAATATCAGATGTAATAAAAACTGGTAGCAATGATGTGTATGAGGTAAAAGGAAAGATTGAGGTATTAGTACCGGCCATAAAAGATATAGTTACAAATATAGATATAGAAAACAAAACTGTAACTATAAAACCTTTGGAGATATGGCAATGCGAATAGATGTGCTAACACTATTTCCTGAAATGTTCTCTATATTTAATCACAGTATAATAGGAAGAGCTATGGAAAAGGAAATTTTAAAAATAAACACTGTAAATATAAGAGATTATACAATAAATAAACATAAAAAAGTAGATGATTACCCTTATGGAGGGGGAGCAGGCATGGTAATGTCAGTACAACCTATAGTAGATTCTATAAAAATGGTAAAAACAGAAAATAAAGGTAAGGTTATATTTTTAGGACCTAAAGGGAAAACTTTTAATCAAAATTTAGCTAAAGAACTGGCAAAAGAGGAAGAATTAATATTTTTATGTGGTCATTATGAGGGTATAGATGAAAGAGTCTATGAGTATATAGATATGGAAATATCTTTAGGTGATTTTGTTTTAACAGGAGGAGAAATGGCTTGTATTCCTATAGTAGATTCTATATGTAGATTAGTAGATGGAGTACTTAAAAGTAGTGAAAGTTATGAAGACGAATCTTTTTATAATGGTCTTTTAGAATATCCTCAATATACAAGACCGCCTATATATGAGGGAAAAGCTGTGCCAGATGTGCTTTTATCTGGTCACCATGAAAATATAAAAAAATGGCGAAAAGCTAAATCCCTTATGATTACTAAGAAAGTAAGACCAGATTTATTAAAAAAATATAGATTAACAGAGGAAGATAAAAAAATATTAAAAGATTTTAATAAAAAATTATAGGAAAAATATTTTTTAGTTGTAAAAAATATTGAATAAAAATTTTTACTATGGTAAAATGAATTTTGTGCTAGTACGGGCGGTCCTCTGCTTATATACATTGTATTACATAATTTAAGCAAGAACGTCAAAAAATTAAAGGAGGGAATGCACAATGTTAGAAGTTATAAAAGCTATAGAAGCAGAACAAGTAAGAAGTGATTTACCAGAATTCAATGTAGGAGACACTGTAAAAGTTCACCAAAAAATCAAAGAAGGAACTAGAGAAAGAGTTCAAGTATTTGAAGGAACAGTTTTAAAAAGACAAAATGGTGGAGCAAGAGAAACTTTCACAGTAAGAAGAGTTGCTTACAATGTAGCAGTTGAAAAAACTTTTCCAGTTAACTCACCATTAATTGAGAAGATCCAAGTTGTAAGAAGAGGTAAAGTAAGAAGAGCTAAACTATACTACTTAAGAGATAGAGTAGGTAAGGCAGCAAAAGTTAAAGAAAGAATATAATGAAACATAAGGGGCTTTAGCATAAGTCCCTTTTTTTCATATAAGAGGGGTGGATTTTATGTTAAAAGAATTAATGGAAATTGTAAAATCTATAATAGTAGCTGTAATAGCAGCTTTTTTAATTATAACTTTTGTATTTGAAACCGTAAGTGTAGAAGGACATTCTATGGATCCAACATTAAATAATAGAGATAGACTTATAGTAGAAAAGGTAAGTTATTATTTTAGAAAACCTAAAGATGGAGATATAGTTGTAATTAAATATCCATCAGATACTAGAGAAAAGTTTATAAAAAGAGTTATAGCTGTTCCAGGAGACACAGTGAGTATACATGATAATAAAGTGTATGTAAATGGTAAAGCTAAGGAAGAAAGTTATATACTGGAAAATTATATGGAAGACTTTAATGAAGTGAAAGTTCCAGAAAATTCAGTATTTGTTATGGGAGATAACAGAAATCATAGTAGGGATAGTAGATTCCCGGATGTTGGTTTTGTAAATTATAAATTAGTGGTAGGAAGAGCAGCTATAAGAATATATCCTTTTAACAAATTTGGTAGTTTGTACTCTACGAATAAATAAAATTTTTAACTTTAGGTGAATTTTTAATTCTATAGTTTAAGTTGAAAATTCATTATTTAAGGATGTAATATATCGTATCTTTCATTTTAGGAAAGCAGATATTAAAAAATATTAACATAGGATAACCCTTAATTAGAAAAAGTCAACAATTTATAAGTTAGAGTTAATTACTTATACAAAGTGAAAATTTGCACTAAGTAATTTGTATAGAATACTAATTTTGTTACAGCTATTTTCATAGTAAGAGAAAGTATTAGGGCTAATAAACGTTAGATAAAAAATAGAAGGAGGATATAAAGATGAATATAAATTGGTTTCCAGGTCATATGGCAAAGACTCGTAGACAAATAAAAGAAAGTTTAAAAATGGTAGATGCCATAATAGAGATAAGAGATGCTAGAATAGTAAGCTCTAGTAAAAATCCAGAGATAGAAGATATATGTGGTAATAAGCCGAGAATAATTCTTTTAAATAAAAAGGATTTAGCCGAGGATAAGGTAACTAAAAAATGGATAAATTCCTTATCACAGGATAATATAAAAGTTTTAGCAGTAAATTCTGTAACAGGAGAGGGATTAAATAAGATAAAACCTACATTAAATGAATTATTAAAAGAAAAACATGAAAGAATGAAAAATAAAGGTTTAGTTAAAATAGTAGATAGAGCTATGGTAGTAGGTATACCTAATGTAGGAAAGTCATCTTTTATAAATAAAATGGCTAAGAACTCTATAGCTAAAGTAGGAGATAGACCAGGAGTTACAAAGAGCAAACAATGGATAAAAACTAAGATGGATATAGAACTTATGGATACTCCAGGAGTTTTATGGCCAAAACTAGATAGCGAAATTGTACAATTAAATTTAGCCTTTACAGGAGCTATTAAAGATGAAATTATGGATATAGAAACCTTAGCTTTAAGATTGGTAGAAAGGCTTCAGGATAAATATCCAGAAAGATTGATGAAAAGATATAAATTAGAAGCATTAGAGGAAAATCCTTTAGACAACTTAGATAATATAGGTAGAAAAAGAGGGGCTTTAATTTCTAAGGGAGAAATAGACTATAATAGAATATCTGTAATTCTTTTAGATGAATTTAGAGCTGGGAAATTAGGCGCTATTTCTTTAGAAGATCCAGAGGATATTATAAATGATAATATAGAAATAGAGGAACAGGAAAGTTCTCTTAAGGAGTAATAATATCATATAATTGAAGGATACATTAGAGCAATGTATCCATTTTTATAAGTATATATATTAAATAAAAAATAAATACTAGAAGGTAAATTAGTATAGGGGTATAGTTATGAATATAAATAATTTAGAAAATATACGATATAATGAAATAAAGGAATTTGCAGATAAAATTAAAAAAGAATTTACATTTTCTCAAAAACAAGAAATTATGGACATAATAGAAAAATTAAATAAAGATTCTCGAAAAAATGTTATAAAGTTAGGTGAGTCTCTTGAAAAATTTTTAAATAAGTATGAAGAAGAATTAAAAAGAATAAATACTATGTATAATTTCGATAGAAGATATGGCAATAGTTATTTAATAGCAGGAGTGGACGAAGTTGGCAGGGGGCCTTTAGCAGGTCCTATTGTGGCCGCTGCGGTGGTTTTAGATTTAAATGTAGAGGAAATGCATAGGATACTTAATATAAAGGATTCTAAAAAGCTTTCAGAAAAAAAGAGAGAAGAATTAGATATAATAATAAGAGAAAAAGCTATAAGCTACAATATAGCCTTAGTAGATAATAGAACAATAGATGAAAGAGGTATAGCTTGGAGTAATAATGAAGTACTTAAAAGAGCAGTAGAAGGTCTGAATGTAAAACCTGATTTAGTTTTATCTGATGGATATGCAGTTAAAAATTTGAACATAAGAAATGAATTTATAATAAAAGGTGATAGTAAAAGTGTTAGTATAGCATCTGCATCCATTATAGCTAAGGTATATAGAGATAATATGATGAAAGAATATTCTAAAGAGTTAAGTATGTATGGTTTTAACCATAATGCAGGTTATGGCACAGAAGAACATATACAAGCAATAAAAAAATATGGAACTTCTAAAATACATAGAATGAGTTTTTTAACAAATATATTATAATTAAATAAAAAACTTATTTATAAAGTGATTTATATTATTTTTGTATTTAAATAAATATAACATAAATTGAATAAATAAAAGATGATATCTGAAAATAGATTTAACTTTAATGTGGTAAATATAAAAAATACATTTAACAAACATATGAATTGGTTTATTAAGTGTATTTTTTATATTTGTGCTGTTAAAATTAAATATATTTTATTTTGAGACACCATATTTTGTGTTTCCATTTAAATATAGAAGTACTTATTTGATTATATTTGAAAAGCATTTTTTATAAGTTTTATAGAGTAATTACTATTGAGGGTGTTTAAGATTACTTCTATTACATCAAATCTAAAATAAAATTTATTATGTATAGCTTTTTTTATTATGTATAATTGGGCTGTTTTGTAAATTTTATTTTGCTTTTTAAAAGTTATAGCTTCACTAGGACTACCATAAATAGAACCATATCTAGTTTTAACCTCTATAAAGACAATAAAACTTTTATCTTTAGCTATTATATCTATTTCACCTAATTTACACCTGAAATTTTTTTCTAATATAATATACCCACAATTTTTAATATAGTCAGCAGCTATAGTTTCACCAAAAGAACCAATATCTTTATTACAGTAGTGCATAAATATCACCTTTCGTTATACTATATCATTATTTATAAATTTTCTATATTGTAGAGCTTCTATTATATCTTCCTTTTGAATTTTGCCATTACTATTTAAGTCAGCTATGGTTCGAGCAACTTTAAGTATACGGCCATAGGATCTAACACTTAAATTAAACCTATCATATATTTTCTCTAATATATTGGAAGCTCCTATATTTAAATTACAGTATTTTTTTAAATGGATTCTTTTCATTTGGGAATTAGTATAAATCCCTTCATTAAGAAACCTCTTCTCTTGTATTTTTCGTGCTATATTTACTCTTTCTTTTATAGCATCAGAGGATTCTGAATTTTTATTATTCCTAATTTCAGTATAGGATAAAGAAGGAACAAAGGTAAAAATATCAATTCTATCTAAAAGTGGCCCAGAAAGTTTATTTAAGTACCTTTTAATTTCATAATCGCTGCAGCTGCAAGGTTTTTCAGAACCTAAGAAGCCACAAGGACAGGGATTTAAAGTTCCTAGTAATATAAAATTTGAGTTATAAGTAGCGGTACCATTAAATCTACTTATAGTTATTTTTTTATCTTCTAAAGGTTGCCTTAAAGCTTCTAATACTGCTTTTTTAAATTCTAATATTTCATCTAAAAACAAAATACCGTTGTGAGCTAAAGAAATTTCCCCAGGAATTAAATGTATTCCACCTCCAGTTAAGGCTGCCTGAGAGGAAGTACTATGGGGATTTCTAAAAGGTCTTTTGGTTATTAATGAACCATTTTTATCTAATTTACCAGCTATACTATATATTTTAGTTACTTCTAAAGATTCTTCATAATTTAATTCAGGAATTATAGAAGGGAATCTTTCAGCTAGCATAGTTTTACCGCAACCAGGAGGACCGGACATTATTACATTATGAGAGCCTGCTGCAGCTATTTCTAAAGCTCTTTTTGAGCTTTCTTGACCAGTTATTTCAGAGAAATCTTTTTCTTTTACTGTATTAGAAGCTATGTTGTTTGTATCAATTTTATGTGGAAGTAAATCTTTGTAACAAATAAAATGAATAACTTCTTTTAAATTGGAAAAGGGATAAACATTTATTTTATCTAGCATAGCACATTCATTAGCATTACTTATAGGAACTATAAAGTTAAAATAATTGTTTTCTAAAGCTTCTAAGGCTATAGGAAGAGCACCCCTTATTTTATTTATCTCTCCAAATAGTGAAAGTTCCCCTAAAATTATATAACTCTTTAAGGATTCATCATTGATTTGCTCCGTAGCAGCTAATATAGCAAGAGCTATAGGTAAATCAAAGGAAGAACCTTCTTTTCTTATATCAGCAGGGGACAGATTTACTGTTATTTTGCTTATAGGAAACTCATAACCTGAGTTTGTTATTGCGGATTTTACCCTTTCTTTGGATTCTTTAACGGAGGTATCTGCAAGACCTACTATATTAAAGGCAGGAAGACCATGACTTATATCTACTTCTACAGATATTAAATTACAGCAAGCTCCATTTAAGGTAGCTGTAATAACTTTACTAGTCAAAAAAATCACCTCATAATTTAATATATATTTTATTTCATATATAATTTATAAAAATATATCTTTATATTATATAAATTATTGACTATTTATTTAAATATATAAGTATTTTCTAATATTTATTTTTTTATATGGTAAAAATGAATAAAAAAATAATATTTGACCACAATTTAAAGATAAAATTATAAAAAGGTGATAAGAATGATAGAGTTAAATTTATGGTATGCTAGTGCCAAGGTTTCAAATAATATAAAAACAAAATTATTACAGGAATTTAAGTCTGTATCCAATATATTTGATTATGTACAAAATTTTAAATATGAAGAAAATATAAATAAAAACATAGTTAAAGTAATAAACAATTTTAAAATGGCCTGGAATAAAGAAAAAATAAAAAATATGAAAAATAAGATATTACAAGACAATATCAAAATAATAAACTATATGGAAAAAGAATATCCATCCAAATTAAGAAACTATGAAGATGCACCAGCTGTGTTGTTCTATAAAGGGAATATAGAAAGGTTAAATAATCTTAAAAGTGCCGCTATCGTAGGTTCTAGAAAGTGTTCTACCTATGGTATGAAGGTAAGCAAAATTATAAGTGAAACTTTGGCTGATAATAACATAATGGTAGTTAGTGGAATGGCTAAAGGTATAGACTATTATGCTCATTTATATTGTATAGAGAATAAAGGTTTTACTACAGCAATTTTAGGTAGTGGTATTGATGTTGTATACCCAAAGCAAAATAAAAAAATATATGATATTATAAGTGATGATGGATGTGTAATATCTGAATTCTTACCAGGAACACCACCTTTATCCTATAATTTCCCTAGGCGAAATAGAATAATTAGTGGAGTAAGTGATATAGTAATAGTTGTAGAAGCGGGAGAAAAGAGTGGATCATTAATAACTACAGAAATAGCTTTAGAACAAGGAAAGGATGTAGTAGCAGTTCCAGGTTCTATATTTTCCAGGGAAAGCATAGGTACAAATAAAATTATAAAAGAAGGCGCCTATGTATTTACAACTGTAGAAGATATTTTAAATTATATGGGTATAGAAAAAATAAAAATAAATAATAATAAGAATAACAAGGTGGCTTTAAAGGACAGCTTGCAGGGAAAAGTTTACAATGTATTAAGCCATGAACCTAAACATATAGATGACTTATTAAAATTAATGGATATTGACATAAAACATTTATATGAGGTATTATTTGAATTGCAGCTAAAAAAAGAAATAATTTGTTTGGCTGGCAACTATTATGTTAAATCCTAATGGGTAGAGTATAATATAAAAATATAGAGTTTATATATTACACATAAAAGTGTTTGTAGGTATATATAAATATTATAAAAACCTGTTTATCCAAGTGCTACCATTGATAATATTCCTATAGACTTTTTGAGAGGGCATCACCAAAACAGCAGTCTATGGAGACGACTCATTACAAATCAGCACTTTGAGTAAGCGATTCATTCTAAATCATAGATTTGGGTTCGCTACTTAAGATTTGAGGTATTTGTTTTTATGAAAGTGGGAGCTAAGCACTGCTAAGTACCTGGATAAGTTTTTTTTATGTTCAGATGGAGAAAAGTAATTATTTTAAAGAAACTCCACCTGAATCTAAGAATCACTTGATATAACATTAAGTTAATGTATAATTCTCACTAAGGTTTAATAAAAATAGTAGCACCATAAAAAGGGTGTAATTTTAAATTTAGTATATCAGGTAAGGGGGTGTGACTCTGGTTATTAGTTTTACCAGAGAAATAGAATGGGACAAAAAATGGGACAAAATTTAGTAATAGTAGAATCACCAGCAAAAGCTAAAACCATAAAGAAATATTTAGGAAAGAACTATGTAGTTGAGGCATCAATGGGACATGTAAGAGATTTACCTAAAAGTCAGTTAGGTGTTGATATAGAAAACAATTATGATCCTAAGTATATAACAATAAGAGGAAAAGGTGAACTTTTAGATAAGCTTAGAAAAGAAGCTAAAAAAAGCTCTAAAGTATATTTAGCAACGGACCCGGATAGAGAGGGAGAAGCTATTTCTTGGCATTTAGCTCATGTTTTAAAAATAGATGAGAACGAGGAATGTAGAATAGAATTTAATGAGATAACTAAAACTTCTATAAAGAAAGCAATAAAATCTCCGAGAAAAATAAATGAAAATGTAGTAGACGCTCAGCAAGCAAGAAGAGTTTTGGATAGATTAGTAGGATATAAAATAAGCCCTATACTATGGAGCAAGATTAAATGGGGATTAAGTGCAGGTAGAGTTCAATCTGTGGCTTTAAGAATGATATGCGATAGAGAAAGAGAAATTGAAGAATTTATACCAAAAGAGTATTGGACTATAGAATGTGAGGTACATAAGGAAAAAAATAAAAAGCCTTTCATAATAAAGTTAACTACTAAATCAGGAAAAAAAATAGAGATAACTAATGAAGAGGAAGCTATTGAAGTAATACAAGACTTAAAAAAAGGTGAATTTATTGTAAAAAAAATAAAGAAGACAAAGAAAAATAAAAATCCTTTACCACCTTTTACTACAAGTACTCTTCAACAGGATTCTTATAAGAAATTAAATTTTCCTACTAAAAAGACTATGTCTATAGCTCAACAACTATATGAAGGTATAGATATTAAGGGCTTCGGTGCAGTAGGTCTTATAACTTACATGAGAACGGATTCTATAAGAATATCAGAAGAAGCTCAAAAATCAACTTTAGAGCATATCAAAAGTAATTTTGGAGAGGAATATATACCAAAAACTCCAAGAGTTTTTAAAGGAAAGAAAAATATACAGGATGCCCATGAAGCTATAAGACCAACTAATATTGGAATAACTCCTACACTGGCTAAGGAAAGCTTAACACCTCAACAATATAAACTATACGAATTAATATGGAAAAGGTTTGTAGCAAGCCAAATGGCTTCTTGTATTCTAGATTCAACATCTATAAGTATAGAAAATGGCAAATATGGATTAAGAGCTAGTGGATCCTTAATAGCTTTTGATGGTTTCATGAAGGTATATGAATATTCTACAGAAGAAGAAAAGGATAGTATAAAGATACCTCAATTAGAAGAAAATGAAATACTAAAAGAAAAATCTATAAATAAAAGTCAGCATTTTACCCAACCACCAGCTAGGTATTCAGAAGCTTCTTTAGTAAAAACTTTAGAAGAAAATGGTATAGGAAGGCCAAGTACTTATGCTCCTATTATATCTACTATATTAGATAGAAAATATGTAGAAAGAGAGAAAAAAACATTAAAACCTACAGAACTAGGAGACATAGTAAATAACATAGTAAGTGAATATTTTAAACAAATAGTGGATCTAGAATTTACAGCGGATATGGAAAATAAGCTAGATTATATAGAGGAAGGAAAAAAATCATGGAGAGAGGTAGTAGATGATTTCTTTCAGCCATTAAAAAAATCCATAGAAATAGCAGAAAAAGAAATAGCAAAAGTAACCATTGAAGATAAAGTAACAGATGTAATATGTGAAAAATGTGGAAGAAATATGGTTATAAAACATGGAAGATATGGAGATTTCTTAGCATGTCCAGGATATCCGGATTGTAAAAATACTAAACCTATAGTAGAGGAAATAGATGTTAAGTGTCCTAAATGTGGAGATGGAAAAGTTTTAATAAAGAAAAGTAGAAAAGGTAGAAAGTTTTATGGATGCAGTAATTATCCAGACTGTGATTTTGTAAGTTGGTCAGAACCTGTAAAAGAAAAGTGTGAAGAATGTGGAAGCTACATGGTAAAAAAACAAAGTAAAGCTAAAGGTGAATACTATGAATGTGCTAATTCAGAATGTAAGCATAGAAAATATTTAAATAATAAAGAGTAATGTATTAATAATTAATTTATATAAATAATTGTTATTTATATATCTTAAATGTTGAAATAAAGAAACCCTTATGTTATTATAGATAAGGACAGGCAACAATTCTAAATATTTTTAATAGTCAAAATTTTTAGAGACATAATATAAAAAGGCAGCAGGAATCAATATATAAATTAAAGTAAAAGAGGTAATATAAGGAGGAAAACCCATGAGTTCATTACTAGATAAAACAAGAATGTTGAATAGAATATTGCAAAAATCAGGTACAGAACCAGTAGATTTCGAAGATATATGTGATTTATTAAGTGATGTTTTAGAGTGCAACGTATATATAATTAGTAGAAAAGGAAAGATATTGGGATCTAAATTTTATTCAGGATTTGAATGTGATGAAGTAAGGGAAGTTGTTTTAAAAGAAAATAGATTCCCAGACTTCTACAATAATAAATTGTTAAATGTAAATGAAACTTTATCAAATTCACCTAACCATGATAAATGTGTATTTGATAATTTAAAGGATTGTTCAATAAATAATAAATTATCAACAATAGTTCCTATAAATGGAAACAGAGAAAGATTAGGTACATTACTATTAGCTAGATTTGATAAAGAATTTACTGATGAAGACTTAGTGTTAGCAGAATATAGTGCTACAATAATTGGTCTTGAAATATTAAGATCAAAACAGGATCAAATAGAAGAAGAAGCAAGAAAAAAAGCTGTGGTTCAATTAGCTATAGGAACATTATCTTATTCAGAATTAGAAGCTGTAGAACATATATTTAATGAATTAGATGGTACAGAAGGATTATTAGTAGCATCTAAAATAGCAGATAAAGTTGGAATAACAAGATCTGTTATAGTAAATGCATTAAGAAAATTTGAAAGTGCAGGGGTAATCGAATCAAGATCCCTAGGTATGAAAGGTACTCATATTAGAATATTAAATGACAAGCTTTTAGAAGAATTAAAGAAGATAAAATAGTAAAGAAGTCTTAGGACTTCTTTATTTTTTAGTATAATTATGAAAGAATTCTTAGGTAGGTAATTGTTGGATAAAAATATACCAAAATTTTTTTGAAATTATTATTGAATAACATAGTAGGGTGTGATATACTACCTAAGGAGAAAATACACACATTATCTAATTTTATAAATGGTGCCTTAAGGGGTAGTTTATAAATATAAGGGTAATGGAGGAAAAACCAAGGAGGTAAATTTATGTCAGTTATATCAATGAAACAATTATTAGAAGCAGGTGTTCATTTTGGACATCAAACAAGAAGATGGAACCCTAAAATGGCTCCATACATATTTACAGAAAGAAATGGAATTTACATTATCGATTTACAAAAAACAGTTAAAAAAGTAGAAGAGGCTTATAATTTCTTAAGATCAGTTGCAGAAGAAGGAAAAGATGTATTATTTGTAGGAACTAAGAAACAAGCTCAAGAAGCTATAGAAGAGGAAGCTAAAAGATCAGAAATGCACTTTGTTAACAATAGATGGTTAGGTGGAATGTTAACAAACTTTACAACTATAACAGCTAGAATAAACAAATTAGAAGAATTAGATAAGATGGAAGAAGATGGAACATTTGAAGTTCTTCCTAAAAAAGAAGTTATAAAATTAAAAAATGAAAGAGAAAAACTAGAAAAGAACTTAGGTGGAATAAGAAAGTTAGATGCAGATAATGTAGGAGCTATGTTCGTTGTTGATCCAAGAAAAGAAAAGAATGCTATATTAGAAGCTAAAAGACTTGGAATTCCAGTTGTAGCTATAGTAGATACAAACTGTGATCCAGACGAAGTAGATTTCGTAATTCCAGGAAATGATGATGCTATAAGAGCTGTAAGATTAATAGCAGCAAAAATGGCTGATGCTGTTCTTGAAGGAAGACAAGGTGAACAATTAGCAGAATAATTTAGCTATTATAAATGAAAAATATAAGGTAGGTGAGACTAATCTCTCATTTACCTTTTAAATTAGTTAAAATAGGAGGAATATATAATGATCAGTGCTAAAATGGTAAAAGATCTAAGAGAAAAAACTGGCGCAGGAATGATGGATTGTAAAAAAGCTTTAACTGAATGTGATGGAGATTTAGAAAAGGCTGTAGAAGTATTAAGAGAAAAAGGGTTAGCAGCCGCTGCTAAAAAATCAGGAAGAGTAGCTGCAGAAGGTATTGTAAGCACATACATATCTGAAGACATGAAAAATGGATCAATAGTAGAATTCAACTGTGAAACAGATTTCGTTTCAGTAAACGAATTATTTGTAGAGTTAGCAAACAATTTATCAAAACAAGCAGCTTTTTCAAATGTTTCAACTGCAGAAGAATTATTAGAAGAAAAATATATAGCAGATGAAAGCAAATTAGTTAAAGATGTAATAACTGAATTAATAGCTAAATTAGGTGAAAACATGAACTTAAGAAGAATAGCTAAACTTTCAGTAGATAAAGGTGTTATAACAAGCTATATCCATGGTGGTGGAAGAATCGGTGTTCTTGTAAAATTAGCTTGTGAAAAAGAAGATGCAAAATTAGCTGAGATAGCTAAAGACGTAGCAATGCAAGTTGCAGCTACAAATCCATTATTCTTAAATAGAGATGGTGTTGATATGGACACTTTAGAAAAAGAAAAAGAAATATACAGAGTTCAAGCTTTAAACGAAGGAAAACCAGAAAAAGTTGTTGAAAAGATGGTTATGGGAAGAATCAACAAATACTATAAAGAAAACTGTTTAGTTGAACAACTTTGGGTTAAAAACGGAGATTACACTATAACTAAATACTTACAAGAACAATCAAAAGAAATCGGTGCAGATATAACTGTAGAAGCTTTCGTAAGATACGAAAAAGGCGAAGGTATAGAAAAGAAAGAAGAAGACTTTGCTGAAGAAGTTCAAAGACAAATGAACCAAGGTAAATAATTAAAAAAGAGAACACTGAGTGTTCTCTTTTTTTGAAAAATAAGTTAATGATAAATCCTATAAGAAACGTAGAAAATCAAAGCATTTTTAAAATTATAAAAAGCTTTATTATTGATAAATATTTACTTGTTATAATCTTATAGAAGAACTTATAAAGAGTAATAACTACTGGAAACATTGTAGAAGGTAGCGATGGTATAATTTTATATGATATAATATGATAAATAAAGTTAAATAGAATTTTATACAAATGCTATGCATAAGGAAATGATTTCTATAAAATTCCTGTTGTGCTTTATAGAAATATTAAATTTCTTTTAACCTAGAATTGAAGTTATAATACATAATATATTTAATTTAAAATAATTTGGAGGTATAATATAGATGAATGAACCAAAGTATAAGCGCGTTATGTTAAAGCTATCAGGAGAAGCTTTGTCAGGGGAAAAAGGTTTTGGATTTGATTTTGATTTTACTAAGGAAATATCAGAACAAATAAAAAAATTAGTTGACATGGGAATAGAAGTAGGCGCAGTAGTTGGTGGAGGAAATATTTGGAGAGGCAGAAGTGGTTCAGATATGGATAGAACCACAGCAGATTATATGGGAATGTTGGCTACTTGTATAAATGCTTTAGCCCTTCAAGATTCATTAGAACAACTTGGAGTTAATACTAGAGTTCAAACTGCTATAGAAATGAAAGAAATTGCAGAACCATTTATAAGAAGAAGAGCTATGAGACATTTGGAAAAAGAAAGAGTGGTAATATTTGCATCTGGAACAGGTAATCCATATTTTTCAACTGATACAGCAGCAGCATTAAGAGCGGCAGAAATAGAAGCAGATGTTATATTACTTGCTAAAAAAGTAGATGGGGTTTATGATAAAGATCCTCATAAGTATGATGATGCTAAAAAATATAATAAATTATCTTATATAGAAGTATTAGAACAAGGATTACAAGTGATGGATTCTACAGCTACTTCTTTATGTATGGATAATGATATTCCTATATTAGTTTTTGGATTAGATGAACCTTGTAATATAATAAAAGCTGTAACTGGAGAAGAAATAGGTACTCTAGTTTCAAATTCAAAATAAGGGGAGGTTATTTAAGTGATAAAAGAAATATTAAAAAAAGCAGATGAAAAGATGGGGAAAACTATTGTAGCTTTAAAAAGAGAATTAGCTTCAATGAAGGCTGGTAGAGCTAATCCAGCTATGCTTGATAGAATAGAAGCAGAATATTATGGTTCTATGACTCCACTAAATCAATTAGGAAATATATCTGTACCAGAAGCAAGGGTTCTTTTAATACAACCTTGGGATAAAAGTGCTTTATCAGCTATAGAGAAAGCTATATTAAAATCAGATTTAGGTTTAAATCCTTCTAATGATGGTACTGTAATAAGACTTGTTATACCAGAATTAACAGAAGAAACAAGAAAAAACATAGTTAAAACTGTGAAAAAAACTGGAGAAGAAGCAAAAGTAGCTATAAGATCTATAAGAAGAGATTGTAATGATGACGTTAAGAATCTAAAAAAAGATGATGTTTCAGAAGATGATATTAAAAAAGCAGAAGATGATATTCAAAAGAAAACAGATAAATATATAAAAGAAGTAGATTCTATAATAAGTGTAAAAGAAAAGGAAATACTATCTATATAAACATTATAACCTGCTTATCAGCAGGTTTTTTAATAATTTAGAAGTAAATATGTTGGGGGGAACTTTATGAAAAACTTTTTTTCAAGTAACAAAAAAGCTAGTACAGATATGAATTTAGATATGAACAATATACCAAAACATATTGCTATCATAATGGATGGAAACGGAAGATGGGCAAAGGAAAGAAGTTTGCCTAGAACTATGGGACACAAAGCCGGTGTCGAGACTATAAGAGAAATAGTTAAAGAATGCGATAAATTAGGTGTTAAGTACTTAACCTTATATGCTTTTTCTACAGAAAACTGGAAAAGACCAAAAGATGAGGTTAGCGCTCTTATGACTTTATTAGTTCAATATTTAAGAAAGGAAGTCAAGGAGCTTAATGAAAACAATGTAATAGTTAATGCAATAGGCGATATGGAAAAATTACCAGAGATGTGCATAAAGGAATTAGAGAAAGCCTATGAAGAAACTAAAAATAACACAGGGTTAGTGCTAAATTTAGCCTTAAATTATGGTGGTAGAGATGAGATAATAAGGGCAGTAAAATATATATATGAAGATATAACAGCAGGAAAGATAAAAGAAGAGGAAATAAATGAAGAACTTATTTCTAATTATCTTTATACAAAGGGAATGGCAGATCCAGATTTAATAATAAGACCTAGCGGCGAAAAAAGAATAAGTAATTTTTTATTATGGCAATGCGCTTATTCAGAATTTTGGTATTCAGATATAAAATGGCCTGATTTTAAAAAAGAGCATCTTCATAAGGCCATATATGATTATCAAAATAGAGATAGAAGATTTGGATCTGTAAAATAACCTTTTAGAATAGGAGAGAATAACATGAATAGTAGATATATAGGGGCGTTAGTGTTAGCACCCTTTGTAATATTCCTATTTATAGGAGGAGTATTTTTAAAGTGGGGTATATTAGCAATTTCTTTAGGTGGTATGTATGAGTTTTATAAAGTAATTAAAAACAAAGGTATACATCCCATAGAGATAGTAGGATACTTATTATGTTTAATATACTATATACCACTTTTAAATAGTATAAATTATAAAAATATTTTTTATATAACTACTTTAGCTGTTTTTATACTTCTAGCTATACCAGTTATAAATTTAAAGTACAATTTTATAGATGTGGCAATAACACTTTTAGGATTTTTATATGTGCCCGTATTTTTTAGTTTCATAGTTTTAGTTAATAATAAAACTCACGGAAATTATTTAGTGTGGCTTATATTTATTTCTGCTTGGCTTTGTGATACTACAGCTTATTATGTAGGAAAGTATTTAGGAAAGAATAAATTATGTCCTAAAGTAAGTCCCAAAAAAACCATAGAGGGCTCTATAGGTGGAATAATAGGAGCTTCAGTAGCCTGCACTATATTTGGAATGGCTATATTTAAATTTGGAGTTAATATAGAAATTATACATTATATATTAATAGGTCTTATATGTGGGATAGTTTGTCAATTTGGAGACTTGGTAGCTTCATCCATAAAAAGATATGCAGGAGTAAAAGATTATAGCAATTTAATACCAGGCCATGGAGGAATATTAGATAGATTTGATAGTATTTTATTTTCATCAGTGGCAGTGTATTATTATTTAACTTTTATATTACAACTTTAAAATAAAATATAAGCAAAAGAGCTCAATCTATATTTATTCTTAGATTGAGTTTTTTAGTATAATTAATAATTAAAACAGCAATATTACAAATAAAATATAGTTAATATGAATTTGAATAGCTTATTTAATTCTTGCATTGGTATGCATAAAAATAAAATTAATAATATAAATAAGGGAACAGAGGGAACAATAGAATTAGTAAAGACTAGTTTATATTTAAAATTGCATTAAAATTTAATTGTAGTTGTTTTAGTTTTTATAAAGGAGCTTAATATATGAGCTTTATTATGAATATATTTATGTAGAAAGCAATAATAGGAGAAAAGGATTTGAGGCATTATAAACATAAATATAAAGATATAATCTATGCTATAATAATATTCATAATATTTTTTTTATTAGCTCTATTACTTAAAAATTATTTTAAGCCCTTTTTTATAATATTAGTTTTACTTTTTTTATGTAACCCTATTTATAATTTTTTATGTAGTAAAAAATTATTTAATAATAATGTAAATTCTATTATAAGCATAATTTTAGTAAATCTTATATTGTTTTTATTAATTTTTTTAATAGGAAATTTTATTTATAATCATTTTATATTATTAAAAGGGTACTATTATAATTTTAAAACAGAGATAGATTGTTTCCTAGGTGGTATAAACAAAGTGTTAAATATAAACAAACATATATTTAACAAAAATTTAAATAATATAGATACAACTTTATTAAATGGAGACTTTTTTAGAAAAGGAGCTAGTTACACCACAGAATGGATTTTTGCATATTTTATAGCTAGTCTTTCTATATACTTTATTTTGGTGGATAAATATGCTATATTAGAAAATATTAAAAAATATATAGGTGTTAATGAATTTGAAAAAATTAAAGATAAAATATATAAATTAAAGGAAATAATAAAGATAGAATGTTTTTTAGTTATATTTACCACATTTCAAACCATAACAGGTTTAAAAATATTAAATATAAATAACTATTTAATATTAGGAGTGTTATGTGGTATATTAGACATGTTACCTTACATAGGAACAGTTGTAATTTTTTTACCCTTAATATTATACCAATTCTATACAAAAAATTATGTAATATTTTTAGGTCTTATATGTCTTTATTTATTATTAATAATAACGAGACAAATATTAGAAACTAAGTTTATGAGCTCTAAGCTTCAATTACCTGCTTTAGCTATAATAATATCTATATATATAGGATTTAAAATTTTAGGGTTTTTAGGTTTACTTCTAGGACCATTATATATAATAACCCTTAAAGAATTTGTAAAAACTTAAATGAAAGTTATTAGAGGAGAGATGACATTTTGAAGAACATAACTATATTAGGAGCTACAGGTTCTATTGGAACCCAAACTTTAGATGTAATAAGAAAAGAAGAAGAAGATTTAAAATTAGTAGCTATATCCGCAAACAAAAGTTATAAAAAAGTTATAGAAATTATAAAGGAATTTAAACCGAAGTATGCGGTTTTAATGGAAGAGAATGCCTTTAAAATAGTAGAAGATTTTTGTATAGATAATAAAATAGATACAAAAGTTTTAAAAGGTATGGAAGGGATGATATATATAAGCACCTTAGAGGAGGTAAATACAGTAGTTACCTCTGTGGTAGGAATGATAGGATTAGTTCCAACCATAAAAGCTATAGAAAGTGGAAAAGATATAGCTTTAGCTAACAAAGAAACCTTAGTAGTAGCTGGAGAACTAGTTATTAGTAAAGCTAAAGAACATAATGTAAATATATTGCCTGTAGATTCAGAACACGGAGCTATTTTTCAATGCTTAAGAGGAAATAAAAAGGAAGAAGTTAAAAATATAATAGTAACGGCTTCAGGAGGACCTTTTAGAGGTAGAAAAAAGGAAGAACTTATAGAGGTAAAACCAGAGCATGCTCTTAAACATCCTAAATGGAATATGGGAAGAAAAATATCTATAGATTCTGCCACATTAATGAATAAAGGATTAGAAGTTATAGAAGCTCATTTTTTATTTGGTGTGGATTATGAAGATATAAAAGTAGTGGTACATCCACAAAGTATAGTTCATTCTATGGTGGAATATAAAGATGGAAGTGTAATAGCACAAATGGCAACTCCAGATATGAAATTACCTATACAATATGCCTTGAATTATCCCAATAGGAAAGAAAGTCAAATAGAACCTTTAGATTTTTATAAAATATCTGATCTAACCTTTGAAAAGCCAGATATGGATACATTCTTACCATTAAAGTTAGCTTATGAAGCAGGGAAAAAAGGCGGAGTAATGCCAGCTATATTAAATGGAGCAAATGAGGTAGCTGTAGACTTATTTTTAAAGGGTAAAATAGAATTTTTACAAATAGGTGATCTATTACAAGAATGCATGAATAAATTTTATAGACCTATGGAAGCTACATTAGAGAATGTAATAAGTGTAGATAAGGAAGTTAGAGAGTATTTAGGTAAAAAATATGATATATAATAATAAAATTAATTTATAGGTACAATTTTGAGGGAGGTTAGTTAATGTATATAATAGCGGCTATTTTAGCCTTTGGCATATTAGTTTTAGTCCATGAATTTGGTCATTTTATTATGGCTAAAGCAAATGGTATAAAAGTTGAGGAATTTTCTATAGGTATGGGCCCAAAACTTATAGGAATAAAGGGTAAAGAAACAGAATATTTAATAAAACTTTTACCAATAGGTGGCTATGTAAAAATGCTAGGAGACGAAGAAAAAAGTACAGATGAAAGAGCTTTTAATAACAAATCTCCTTTAAGAAAATTAAGTGTAGTGGTGGCAGGTCCTTTTATGAATTTAGTATTAAGCGTAGTCTTATTTGCTATATTAGCGTCTCAAAGAGGATACTGGGCACCTATAGTAGAAAAAGTAGTACCAAATGGTCCAGCAGCGGTGGCAGGATTTATGCCAGGAGATAAAATAGTAAAGGTTAATGATAAAAAGATAACTACTTGGGATGATTTTGTTGCAGTTATTTATTCAGGAGATGGAACACCTTTAAATGTAAAATTCACACGAGATAATGTAGAGAACAATATTAAGTTAACTCCTATTAAAGATACTAAAGAAAATAGATATATGATAGGTATATATCCTACACTAATAGAAAATTTAAGTTTTAAAGAATCTGTAAAACAGGGATTTACACAAACAGGATCCTTAGTAAAACAAACTGTTGGATTTTTTAAAACCCTATTCCAAGGAAAGGTTTCTAAAAATGATGTAGGAGGACCATTAACTATAATTAAAGTTTCAGGAAAAGTAGCTAAAGAGGGTGTAATGAGTTTAATGGCTTTTACAGCTTATATAAGCTTACAATTGGCTATATTTAATATTATACCTTTCCCAGCTTTAGATGGAGGATATATATTCTTATTTTTATTTGAAGCTATTACAGGAAAAAGAGTAGATGAAAATAAAGTAGGGTTTGTAAATTATATAGGCTTTGCTATATTAATGGGTCTGATGGTGTTAGTAACTATAAAAGATATATTATATCCTATAAAATTTTGATAAATTTAAGGTTTAAAGGGATTAAAGTAATTTTTTAAGCAAATTTCACCTGAATCTAAAGATAGATTAATAAGAAACTTTATTTAAGCCCAAAGATTGCTTGATTTTATTCAGGTCAATTTAAAGCTAGGAGATGAAACAATGATGAGAAAGCCAACTAGAAAAGTTAAAGTAGGAAGTATATATGTAGGAGGAGATTCTCCTATATCTATACAATCTATGACCAATACAGATACTAGAGATATTAAAAGTACACTAAATCAAATAAATAAGTTAGATAAAATAGGTTGCGATATAATAAGATGCGCGGTTCCAGATATGGAAGCTAGCGAAGCTTTAAAAATAATAACTAAAGAATCAAAAATTCCAGTGGTGGCAGACATACATTTTGATTATAAATTAGCTTTAGAATCTATAAAAAATGGAGTAGATGCCTTAAGAATAAATCCAGGGAATATAGGTTCTATGGAAAGAGTTAAGATGGTAGCAGAAGCCGCAAAGGAAAAGTCTATTCCTATAAGGATAGGAGTAAACTCAGGTTCATTAAAAAAAGATATATTAGATAAATATGGTAGAGTATGCCCAGAAGCATTAGTAGAAAGTGCCCTTCAGCATGTGAGCATATTAGAAAAATGCAATTTTAATGATATAGTAATATCTATAAAGTCTTCTAATGTTATGCAAATGATAGAAAGTTATAGATTAATATCAGAAAAAGTAAATTATCCTTTGCATTTAGGAGTTACAGAAGCAGGAACTACATTTAGAGGAACTATAAAATCTAGTGTAGGTATAGGTACCCTACTGGCAGAAGGTATAGGAGATACTATAAGAGTATCTATTACAGGAGATCCGCTACAAGAAATTAAAATAGGAAAAGAAATATTAAGATCTCTAGGATACGTAAATGAAGGAATAGAATTTGTATCCTGCCCAACCTGTGGGAGAACGAATATAGACTTAATATCCATAGCCGAGGAAGTAGAAAAAAGACTTTTAAACTGTAATAAAAATATTAAAGTAGCGGTAATGGGCTGTGTAGTTAACGGACCTGGAGAAGCAAGAGAGGCAGATATAGGTATAGCAGGAGGCAAAGGAGAAGGGCTTATATTCAAAAAGGGAGAGATTATAAAAAAAGTTAAAGAAGAAGATATAATAGATGAACTTATAAAAGAAATAGAAAAGATGTAATTTGTGAATGTTTTAGTTTATTTAAATTAATTTGAATTTCAACATACATAGAAGATAGAGTATAAAGAAAGTTCTTAGTTTTAGATATTAGGGTTTTAACTCTAATTTAAAGTTAGGAAATGTTTATCTAGAGGCGTAGAATTCATTCCTTTATGGATGATAGTCATTAGATAAAAATTACTTTAAATTTTAAGTTGAAATTCATTTTTTTATTTTTATAAATGTGATAATATATTTATTATGTTTTAATGGATAACATTACTCTTAGGAGGAATAATATGGAGAATACTTCAGTTAGTGATTTGCAAAAGGAAATAAATAAAGAAGAGTTTGATATAGATAAAGAAATAAAAATAGTAAGAGTTCAGTATTTTAGAAAAAAAAATAAACTAAAAATAATACTAAAATCCATTAGTAATTTTACTAAAGAAAAGGAAGATCATATAAAAAATATATTAAAGAAGAGATTCTCTATGGTGGAGGATTTTCAAATAATTTGCTATAAGGATTTATCCCATGTTACCTTAGAGGAACTTTCAAAAAAATATTGGGTAGATATAGTTAATTTAGCTTCTTCTTCTGTACCTATTGCAAGGGATTGTCTTTTAAAATCTAAAAGAGAAGTGTTAGAAGATAGTATAAATATAACCTATAATAATGAATTTTTATGTAGGTTTCTTTCAAAAAATAAATTCGAAGGTAAATTGAAATCCTATATAAGGGATATATTTGGAATAGAATGCAATATAAAATTAGAATATGATAAATCCTTTAACGAAGAGGACTACTTTAAGACTATAGAAACTATGGAAAAGTCCATGATAAAAAATGTTTTAGGTGAAATTAAATCTAAAGAAAAGAAAGTAGTTAAAAAAGAAAATTCCCCAAAGCCTAGTGAAAATGAAGGTAAGGATAATTCTATCATACTAGGAAGAAGTATAAGAGAAGATAGTATATTCATGAAAGATCTAAATGAAAATTCTGGCATAGTTGTAGTATGTGGAGATATATTTAAAAAAGAAGTTATAGAAACAAAGACCGGGAGAAAAATAGTAACTTTCTTTATAACAGATTATACTAACTCTATGACAGTTAAACTGTTTCCAAGGCCTAAGGATGCAGATAGAATAATAGAAGAAATAAAAGAAGGGATTTATTGCAAAGTTAGAGGTGAAGTAGTAAATGACCCTTATGCAAGAGAATGTGTAATAATGGCAAAGGATATAGTAAAAACTACAAAAATAGAAAAAATGGATATAGCAGAGGAAAAAAGAGTAGAACTTCATATGCACAGTCAAATGAGTGCCATGGATGGGATGACTCCAGTATCAGAATTAGTGAAAAGAGCTGCTAAATGGGGCCATAAAGCAGTGGCTATTACAGATCATGGTGTAGTTCAGGCTTATCCAGATGCAATGTCTGCAGCTAAAAAAGGTAATATAAAAGTTATATACGGAATAGAAGCTTATCTTGTAGATGATGGAGTACCTATTGTATCTAAAGCAGGGGATAAAACCATAGAGGATACTTTTGTAGTTTTTGATTTAGAAACAACAGGTTTTTCCAGTAAAAATGATAAAATAATAGAAATAGGTGCAGTAAAGATAGAAAAGGGAAAAATAGTAGATAGGTTTAGTGAATTTGTAAATCCAGAAAGGAGCATACCAGAGAAAATAACAGAACTTACAAGCATAACAGATGATATGGTAGATGATAAAGAAGCTATAGATAAAATACTTCCAAGATTTATAGAGTTTATAGGAGACTCTGTGGTGGTTGCTCATAATGCAGCCTTTGATGTATCTTTTATAAATAAAAATTGTAAAGATTTAAAAATAGAATTTAAAAATAGTGTAATGGATACGGTAACATTAAGCAGATTTTTATTCCCTGAATTAAAGAGATATAAATTAAATGTCATAGCAAAGCATTTAGGCATATCTCTAGAGAATCATCATAGGGCTGTGGATGATGCTAAAGCCACAGCAGATATCTTATTAAAGTCTTTTGAAATGTTAAAAGAAAAAGAAATAATTACCTTACATAATTTAAATAAGGAATTTTTAGGGAATATAAATATAAAAAAAGAGCCCACCTATCATTTAATAATTTTGGCTAAAAATGCAGTAGGTCTTAAAAATTTATATAAATTAGTTTCTAAATCTAATCTGGAGTATTTCTTTAAAAGACCAAGAATGGCAAAAAGCCTTATAAATGAGTATAAAGAAGGACTTATAATAGGTTCTGCCTGTGAGGCGGGTCAAATATATAAAGAAATATTAAAGGGAAAAACAAAAGAAGAATTAAAAAATATGATAGATTTTTATGATTATTTAGAGATACAACCTTTAGGTAACAATGAATTTCTTGTAAAAAATGGTTCTGTAAAAGATGAGGAAGAACTTAAAGAAATAAATAAAAAAATATGTGAATTAGGGGAGTTTTATAATAAACCTGTGGTGGCCACCTGTGATGTGCATTTTTTAGATGAAGAACATGAAGTATTTAGAAGAATATTAATGTCAGGTCAAGGTTTTAGTGATGCAGACAATCAACCACCTCTTTATTTTAGAACCACAGAGGAAATGCTTAAAGAATTTGAGTATTTAGGAGAGGAAAAGGCAAAGGAAGTAGTAATTTATAATACAAACAAGATAGCGGACATGATAGATGAAATAAAACCAATTCCAGAGGAAACTTTTCCACCTAAGATAGAGGGTGCGGAAGAAGATATAAGAAATATGACTATAAAAAAAGCTCATGATATATATGGAGATCCACTTCCTGAAATAGTAGAAAAAAGATTAACAAAGGAATTAAATTCTATAATAAATAATGGTTATGCTGTACTTTATTTGATAGCCCATAAACTAGTAGCTAAATCCTATGAAGATGGATACTTGGTAGGTTCCAGAGGATCCGTTGGATCTTCCTTTGCAGCTACTATGTCAGATATTACAGAGGTTAATGGATTACCACCTCATTATATATGTCCTAAATGTAAATATAGTGAATTCTTTACAGATGGATCTGTAGGTTCAGGAGCGGATTTAGAGGATAAGGATTGCCCAAAGTGTGGAACTAAATTAATAAAAGATGGTCATGATATACCCTTTGAAACTTTTTTAGGTTTTGAAGGAGATAAAGAACCGGATATAGATTTAAACTTTTCAGGAGAATATCAAGGGGTAGTTCATAAATATACAGAAGTTTTATTTGGAAAGGGCCATGTTTTTAAAGCAGGAACTATTGGTACTATAGCTGAAAAAACTGCCTATGGGTTTGTAAAAAAATATTTAGATGAAAAGAATATAAAAGCCAACAATGCAGAAATAGAAAGATTATCTAAGGGATGTACAGGAGTTAAAAGAACATCAGGACAACATCCAGGAGGCATTATGGTTGTACCGGCAGATAATGAAATATTTAATTTTACACCTATACAGCATCCAGCAGATGATACAGAAAGCGACGTTATAACCACCCACTTTGATTATCATTCTATAAGTGGTAGACTTTTAAAATTAGACATATTAGGTCATGACGATCCTACAGTACTTAGAATGCTTCAGGATTTAACTCAGGTAGATCCTAAAGCTGTACCCCTAGGAGATCCAAAGGTTATAAGTTTATTCACATCTACAAAGGCTCTAGGAGTTACAGAGGAAGATATAGATTGTCCTGTAGGAACCTATGGACTCCCAGAGTTTGGAACTAAATTCGTAAGACAAATGTTATTAGATACCAAACCCAAAAGTTTTGCAGAATTGGTTAGAATATCAGGATTATCCCATGGCACAGATGTATGGCTTAATAATGCTCAGTATTTTATAAAAGAGGGGTATACTACTATAAAGGATTGTATATCTACAAGGGACGATATAATGGTATATTTACTTCAAAAGGGACTGCCACCAAAGAGTGCTTTTACAATAATGGAAAAAGTAAGAAAGGGTAAAGGTCTTACAGAGGAACAGGAGGCTCTAATGAAAGAACACGATGTGCCAGATTGGTATATAGAGTCCTGTAAGAAAATAAAGTATATGTTTCCTAAAGGTCATGCCGTAGCCTATGTAATGATGGCCATGAGAATAGCTTATTTTAAAGTTTATTATCCAAAGGCTTATTATACTACTTATTTTTCTGTTAGAGCAGATGACTTTGATGCAGATTTAATAGTAAAGGGAGAAGAAAAAATAAAAGAAAAAATGAATGAATTATATGCCATGGGCAATAATATAACTCAAAAGGATAAAGGACTTTTAACTATACTTGAAATATGTTATGAAATGTACAAAAGAGGTATAAAGTTTTTAAAGGTAGATCTATATAAATCTAATGCTACTAAATTTTTAATAGAAGGAGATAGTATAAGACCACCTTTAAGTGGCCTTCAAGGTGTAGGGAAAAATGCAGCTAAAAGCATAGAAGAAGCCAGATTAGAGGGAGAATTTATATCAAAAGAAGATTTAAGATTAAGAACTAAGGTTACAAAAACTGTTATAGAAACATTGGCAAATCATGGTTGCTTAAGGGGAATGCAGGAAACTAATCAAATATCTTTATTTAGTCTTTAGTTGAAAGTTAAATTTGAGCTACAGTTATAATGAAATGGATATTTTTATTAAAGAACTTTATGTTGTCAATAGTTATTTCTTTCGTTTCATAACTTTTCCTTGAAATTCATATTCTACTATGATAAAATAAAACTAGTAAAGAGCAAGACATATGTTAAAGCACAGAGTGGGTATAAACCCGCTCTTTCTATTTGTAAAAAAACGCAGCGCAAGTTGCGTTTTTAAATTAATATAAAATAATAGCTGATTATTTGGAAAAACTAAGTGTATAAAATATATTTTAAAATAGCAAGGAGGGGTTTTTATGAGTAAACATAGTTTGATTGAAAATCTTAAAAAGCAAATAGAGCCTATCGTTAAAGGTTTAAGCTATGATCTATATCATATAGAATTTGTTAAAGAAGGAAAAGAAAATTATTTAAGAATATATATAGATAGTGAAAGTGGTGTATCTTTAGAAGGCTGCGAAAAGGTAAGTAGAGCAGTTAGTGAATTATTAGATGACATAGATCCAATTCAAGAAAGCTACTATTTAGAAGTTTCTTCACCAGGAATTGACAGAGTTTTATATACAGATAAACATTTAGAAAAATATAAAGGCTATAATATAGTATTAAATTTATATTCACCTATAGATAAAAAGAAAAAATATGAAGGTGAATTAGTAGACTTCAATGAAAATGAGATAAATATAAAGGTTGAAGAAAACATAGTAATTATACCTAGGGAAAAGATATCAAAAACTACTTTAAAAGGGGAACTGTAAGGAGGTTAATAAAAAAATGAACCAGGAATTTGTTGAAGCATTAAAGGAAATAGTAAAAGAAAAGGGTATAAGTGCAGATCTTTTGTTTACAACTATAGAGGATGCTTTAGTAACAGCATATAAGAAAAACTATGCGAAACAAGGTGGATCAACTAATAATGTAAAGGTAATAATGAACAGAGAAAGTGGAGAAATAAAAGTATATGCTCAAAAGAAAGTAGTAGAGCTAGTAGAAGAGGAAATTGAGGAAATATCCTTAGAAGATGCTAAAGAAATCGATCCAAACTATGAATTAGAGGATATAATAAATATTGAAGTAACACCTAAAAAGTTTGGAAGAATAGCAGCTCAAGCAGCAAAACAAGTAGTTATACAAAGAATAAAAGAAGAAGAAAGAAGAATTGTATACAACGAATATATAGAAAAGGAAGAAGATATATTAACAGGGACAGTTTTAAGAAAGGATAAGGGAAATATCCTTATAAACGTAGGTAAGTCAGAGGCGGTTTTAGGACCAAATGAACAAATACCTGGAGAACAATTTAGATTTAATGAAAAAATAAAATTATATGTGGTAGAAGTGAAAAATACTACAAAAGGACCACAGGTTTTAATATCAAGAACTCATCCAGGATTAGTGAAAAGGTTATTTGAACTTGAAGTGCCAGAAATATATAATGGAGTAGTAGAAATAAAAAGCATAGCAAGAGAAGCAGGATCAAGAACTAAAATAGCAGTATATTCTAATGATGAAGCTGTAGATCCAATGGGTGCTTGTGTTGGACCTAAAGGTGTAAGGGTCCAAAATATAGTAAATGAGCTTAAAAATGAAAAAATAGACATAATAAAATGGAGTAAATTTCCAGATGAGCTTATATCCAATGCTTTAAGCCCAGCTAAAGTAATTGATGTAACTATAGTGGATGAAGAAAATAAAGCTGCAAGAGTTGTAGTAGATGATAGCCAATTATCTTTAGCTATAGGTAAAGAAGGTCAAAATGTTAGACTAGCAGCTAAGTTAACAGGTTGGAAAATAGACATAAAGAGCAAATCTCAAGCAGAAAAAGAAGAAATATTAAATTTATCTGAAACTAAAGATGAAGTAATCTTAGAGAATAAAGAAGATGACAAAGAGGAAAAAATAGATTTATATGAAGAAATGGATAGCATGGTTGAAGATACAAAAGAAAATATAAAAGAAGAGATAAGTGTATCTGAGAATAATCAAGAAGTAGATTCAGAGTTAGAAAAGGCTATGGAAGAAGTTTTTAATACTGAAGATAAATTAGAAAAAGATATAAATTTATTTGAAGATGATGATGAAAAACCAAGTATAGATACAGAAAAAGCTATAGAAGAAATCTTTAAAGATGAATTTTAATAGAATAAAAAAATCAAAAATAATTATATATAATAAAGCAGGTGATTAAAGGATGAAAGTTAAAAAAGTACCTTTAAGAATGTGCACAGGATGTAGCGAAATGAAACCTAAAAAAGAACTTATACGAGTTGTTAAAAACAAAGAAGGAGAGGTTTCAATAGATTTAACTGGCAAAAAAGCAGGAAGAGGAGCTTATATTTGTAAAGATATAGAATGCTTTAATAAAGCATATAAATCTAAAAGACTAGAAAGAAATCTAGAAATTAAACTAGATGAACAAGTTTATGAAAGATTAAAAGGTGAGATAGAAGATGATACCAAATAAGTTCCTACAGTTTTTAAGCTTAACTAAAAAAGCAGGACATTTAGTAGAAGGATACAACAAATGTGAAGAGGCTGTAACAAAAAAAATAGTTTATGCCGTTATAATATCTTGTGATGCTTCAGAAAATAGTAAGAATAAATTTAAAGTAAAATGTGAAAAAAATGATATACCTTTAATAGAAGGTTATAGTGAAAAAGAGCTAGGCAATGTATTAGGAAGAGACTTTATAAAAATATTAGCTGTAAAGGATGAATGTATGGCTAATAAGTTATTAAAATTATGGAATGATAGCCAAGAGCATTAGTTTCGGGGGTGAATAATTTGGCAAAAATAAGAGTATATGAATTAGCTAAAGAATTAAACATATCAAGTAAAGAACTTATAACATTATTAGAAGAAGAATTTAGTGTAGAAGTTAAAAACCATATGAGTGCTATAGAAGATGAGGATGCAGATCTTATAAAAGAATTATTATCAGGCAAAGAAAAATCAGAAAAAACAAAGGAAGAAGATGATGAAATAGAAACTACAGCGAAAAACCAAATAAAAGAATCAACGAATAATAAAAAATCTAATAAAAGAGAAGACAAAAATGAAAAAGTTAGCACTGAAAATGCAGAAGACATGGCTATAATAACAATGACTTCTGATACTATTACAGTAAAAGAAATATCAGATAAATTAGAAAAATCCTATGCAGAAGTTATAAAAGAACTAATGCTTATGGGTGTTATGGCCTCTGTAAATCAAGAAATAAACTTTGAAATGGCTGAGAAATTAGCAGCAAAATTTGATACAGAAATTTTAAAAGAAGATGAAGATGAGGATGAGGATTTAGAAGATATATTAAAAGATAACGAAGAAGGAGAACACTTACAAAAGAGATCACCTATTATAACTGTTATGGGTCACGTTGATCACGGAAAAACCTCTTTATTAGATGCTATAAGAAAATCAAAGGTAACTTCCACAGAGGCAGGAGGAATAACACAACATATAGGTGCTTATACTGTAGAATTAAATGGAGAAGCTATAACTTTCTTAGATACTCCAGGCCACGCAGCATTTACAGCTATGAGAGCAAGAGGTGCACAAGTTACAGATATAGTTATATTAGTAGTAGCAGCAGATGATGGAATTATGCCTCAAACTCAGGAAGCTATAAGTCACTGTAAGGCAGCTAATGTTCCATTAATAGTTGCTATAAACAAAATAGATAGACCTGGTGCTAATATAGATAAAGTAAAACAGGAATTAACAGAATATGGTTTAGTAGCAGAGGACTGGGGCGGAGATACTATATGTGTTCCAGTTTCAGCTCATACAAAAGAAGGTATAGATGACCTACTAGAAATGATACTTTTATCTTCAGAAATACTTGAATTAAAAGCAAATCCAAATAGAAAAGCAAAAGGAACAGTAGTAGAAGCTAAACTTGATAAAGGAAGAGGCCCAGTAGCTACATTACTTATTCAAAATGGTACTTTGAGAGTAGGAGATTCTATAGTAGTGGGATCTACATATGGAAGAATAAGAGCTATGTTTAATGATAAAGGCAAAAATATAAAATCAGCAGGCCCTTCTACACCAGTAGAAATACTAGGTTTATCAGAAGTTCCTGAAGCAGGAGATAAATTCTACCAAGTCAAAGATGAGAAAACTGCTAGAGGTATTGCAGATAAGAGAAAAGAAAAAATAAGAGATGAATATCTACAATCTACTCATAAGGTTTCTTTAGAAGATTTATACAATCAAATACAAGAAGGAACAGTAAAGGAATTAGGATTAATTGTAAAAGCTGATGTTCAGGGTTCTGTAGAGGCTTTAAAACAATCCTTAGAAAAGCTTTCAACAGAAGAAGTAAAGGTTAGAGTTATTCATGGTGGTGTTGGAGCTATAAACGAAACAGATGTTACATTAGCTACAGCTTCTAATGGTATTATATTAGGATTTAATGTAAGACCAGACAATAATGCTACTATAGCTTCTGAAAGAGACGGAGTAGATATTAAAACATACAGGGTTATATATGATGCTATAGAAGATATAAAATCAGCTATGTTAGGTATGCTAGAACCAGAATTCAAAGAAGTAGTTATAGGTACTGCAGAGGTTAGACAGGTTTATAAAATATCTAGTGTAGGAACTATAGCAGGAGCTTATGTTCAAACAGGTAAATTAGCTAGAAATGCAGGAGCAAGAGTAATAAGAGATGGTATAGTAATATTTGAATCAGAACTTGGATCTTTAAAGAGATTTAAAGATGATGCTAAAGAAGTTGCTCAGGGATATGAATGTGGACTTAGCATAGAAAAGTTTAATGATATAAAAGAGGGCGACATAATTGAATGCTTTATCATGGAAGAGATTAAAAAGAAAACACTATAAAGTTCTCTTCTAAAAAAAGGAGTGGTTTTCATGGCAAAATATAGAGCAGGAAGAATAAATGAAGAAGTAAAAAAAGAAGTGAGTAGTATTATTCATAATGATATAAAAGATCCAAGACTAAGTGCCATGGTGAGTGTAACAGATGTAAATGTTACAAAAGATTTGAAATATGCAAAGGTATATGTAAGTATTTTTGGAAATGAAAAAGCAAAAGAAGAATCCCTACAGGCTTTAAAAAGTTCTGTAGGTTTCATAAGAAAAGAAATTGGAAGAAGAGTTAAATTAAGAAACACACCAGAGGTTATAATAGAAGTAGATAATAGTATTGAAAGAGGTATGCATATAGATGAACTTCTTCATTCAATAAAGGAGAATGAGTCAAATGATAACTAACGATATACTAGATAAAATAAAGGAAAGTAATAGTATTGCTATTACTTTCCATACTTCTCCTGATGGAGATTCCTTGGGCAGTGCCTTAGGATTACTTCAGGGTATAAGAAGACTCAACAAGAAAGCTTATATACTTTCCAAAGAACCTATACCAGAAACTTTTAAATATCTACCTTGTAGTGAAGAAATTACAGGGGATATAAAAAAGCCTATAGAAGGTACAGAATGTGTTATAGTTTTAGATTGTGGAAATGTAGAAAGAATAAATGCAGAATTAGATTTAGAAAATAGAGAATACTCCTTAATAAATATAGATCATCACCTATCTAATGATATGTATGGTGATTTAAATTTTGTAGACACAAATGCGCCGGCAGTGGCTGAAGTTGTATATCAATTACTTAAAATATTAGGGATAAATTCAGATAAAGATATAGCAGCTTGTCTATACACATCTTTAGTTACAGATACAGGTTCTTTTAGATATCCAGGTACCACATCTGTAACCCATATGATAGCAGGAGATTTAATAAATACAGGTCTAGATTTCAGCTCAATACATAGAAAAATATTTGAAAATAAAAAATTTGAAAGATTAAAGCTTTATGGAAAAGTTCTAGAGGAAATGTATTTAGAAGATGAAAAGTTATGTGTTATGAAAGTAACGGAAAAGATGCTTGAGGAGTTAAACATAGAGGATGCAAAGGATACATCAGATATTATATCACAAGGTATGCAAATAGGATCTGTAGAAGTTGCTGTATTATTTAAAGAGGTAGAAGAAGGGGTAAAGATAAGTTTAAGATCAAAAGAATATGTGGATGTAAGAAAAATAGCTGAAAACTTTGGCGGTGGAGGACATACTCGTGCCTCAGGAGCATTTATAAAGGGAGAAGCTTTAAATATAGTAGAAAAAAAACTAATAGAAACTATAAAAGAAGAGTTGATATAAATGGATGGAGTAATAAATGTTTTAAAACCAAAGGGAATAACATCCTTTGATGTAGTTAGAGATATAAGAAAAATAGCAAAAATAAAAAAAGTTGGTCACACAGGTACATTAGATCCCTTAGCTTCTGGAGTTCTTCCAGTGTGTATAGGTAAAGCTACAAAAATAGTAGACTATATAATGGAGGGAACCAAAACCTATAGAGTAGAAATGAAACTTGGAACTACTACGGATACCTATGATAGAGAAGGTACTGTGTTAGAGGAAAAAGAAGTTAGTGTATCTCCTACAGAAGTAGAAAAGGCTATAGAAAAATATAAAGGTGATATAAAGCAAGTGCCACCTATGTATTCTGCCTTAAAAGTTAATGGACGAAAACTTTATGATTTAGCTAGAAAAGGTATAGAGGTAGAAAGAGAAGCGAGAAAAATACAAATACATGATATATGTATTTTAAGTATAGATATACCCTATATTATATTTGATGTTAAGTGTTCAAAGGGAACTTATATAAGGAGTTTATGTTTTGATATAGGAAATGATTTAGGCTCAGGAGCGGTAATGTGGAATCTAGAAAGATTGGAAGCAAGCCCCTTTAATATAAAAGAAGCAATAAAATTAGAAGATTTAAATGAGGAAAATATAAAGCAATTTATAACACCTATAGATGAAGCTTTAAAGGATTATGAAAAATTATATTTAGATAAAAAATTTGAAAAGCTTGTACTAAATGGTGTAATATTAAAAGATAGAAGAGTTTTAGATAATATAGAAGAAAATAAACTATATAGAACTTATATAGAAGATGATAACTTTATAGGATTAGGAATGAAAAACGCATATGGATTTAAAATTCATAAATTATTAACTTAGGAGTAATAGCTTATGATAATTATGGAGGATAACTTTTCTACTAAATCAAAAGATAAAACTTATATAGCTTTAGGAAGTTTTGATGGACTTCATAAAGGTCATATGAAATTAATAAAAGAAACAAAAAAAATGGCTAAGGATAATAATGGTAAAAGCATGGTTTTAACCTTTAAAGACCATCCTTTAAATACTATAAATAAAGATTTAGCTCCTAAAATTCTATTAGATAATCCTAGTAAGGCAAAAATATTAGAAGAATATGGAGTAGATCTAGTTAATTTTATTAATTTTGATAAAGAATATATGGAACTTTGTCCAGAGGATTTTATAAAAAAGATGCTATATTACTATAATGCAGGTGGATTTGTAGTAGGATTTAATTATAGATTTGGATATAAAAATTTAGGAGATATAGAACTTCTGAATAAAATGAGCAAAAAATTTAATTTTAATCTTAAAGTAGTTTCCCCAGTTAAATATTTAAATGAAATCATAAGCAGTTCTAAAATAAGACATATATTAATAGAGGATGGCAATGTAGATAAAGCAAAAAAAATGCTAGGTAGAAACTATTTTTTAAAGGGCGATATAGTAAAAGGAAAACAATTAGGGAGAAAACTTGGATACCCTACAGTAAACCTAAATTATAATACAAAATATGTTCTTCCAAGAGGGGGAGTGTACTATACCCTAATAGAATATGAAAATAAACTTTATAAGGGTATTACTAATGTAGGTTATAATCCTACAGTACAAGATAAAAAGTTAAATATAGAAACTCATATATTAGATTTCCATAAGGATATATATGGAGAAAATATAGTTATATATTTTTCAAAGAGAATTAGAGATGAGAAAAAATTCTCTTCTTTAGAAGAGTTAAAACATCAATTAAAAAAGGATAAAAGTTTTGCTAAAAGACAAAGTATGTAAATTAATTTATAAAAATTAATTTACAATTATATATTTATTTGTTATAATACATTTCGTGAACCTTATACTAAGAATACTGAATTGCCAACGGTATCCTTGGATAAAGGTGATAATTATTTGGAGGTGCTTACAATGGATAAAGCAAAAAAACAAGAACTAATGGCTAAACACGCAAGACATGAAGGAGATACAGGTTCTCCAGAAGTGCAAATAGCATTACTTACAGAAAGAATTAACCACTTAAACAGCCACTTAAAAGAACATAAAAAAGACCATCACTCAAGAAGAGGTCTTTTAATGATGGTTGGTAAAAGAAGAGGTCTTTTAAATTACCTAATGCGTGAAGATATTGAAAGATATCGTGCTATCATAAAAGAATTAGGTTTAAGAAAGTAATAAAAGTAATAAGAGCGGCTAAAGCCCGCTCTATTATTTTAATAAATTATACTGGAAAAATTATTAAGTATAATAACTGTAATATTAAAAATACTATAAATAATAGTAATAAATAGATCTAATATTTAAAGTGTTATAAATACATAAAATATTACAAAAATATAGTAATAGGTTATAAACAAATATAAAAATTAAATGTTTGCTATAAATGTAATAGTGATATAATGATACTATTAGTTCAATTATTGAAGGGAGGTTAATGTATGATTCATACATTAGAAACTACTGTAGCAGGAAGAAAAATGAAAGTAGATTTTGGTAAGACAGGAATGCTTTCAAATGCTGCTATATTCATGAGTTATGGAGATACAGTAGTTATGATAAATGCCAACGCTTCTAAAGAGCCAAGAGAGGGAATAGATTTTTTCCCATTAAGCGTTGATTATGAAGAAAGACTATATTCAGTAGGAAAAATTCCAGGAGGATTCATCAAAAGGGAAGGAAAACCTTCTGACAAATCTATATTACATGCCAGATCTATAGATAGACCATTAAGGCCTTTATTCCCAAAGGGATATAGAAATGATGTTCAAATAGTTAATACAGTTTTATCTGTAGAACAAGATAATTTACCAGAAATATTAGCTATAAATGGCTCCTCTTTAGCTTTGTGCCTATCTAGTATACCATTTACAACACCAGTAGCTGCAGTTTCTGTAGGTTTAGTAGATGGAGAATTTATAATAAATCCAACTGTAGCCCAAAGAGAAAATACTATACTAGACTTAACTGTATGTGCTACAAAAGAAAGAGTTATGATGGTAGAAGCAGGTGGACAGGAAATAGATGAGGAAACTATGTATAATGCTATCATGTTTGGTTTTGAAGAATGTAAAAATATAGTTGCATTCCAAGAAGAGGCCATGGCTAAGTTTGGAAAAACTAAAGATGAACCAGCACTGTATAAAGCTGACGAAGAAGTAGAGAAAGAAGTTAAAAGCTTTGCTTTTGATATGATAAAAGAAGCTATGTATATAATGGATAAAGATGAAAGAAATGCTGCCCTAGACAAAGTTAAAGAAAAAATATCAGAAGAATTTTCAGAAAAATATGAAGACAAAGGCGCAGATATAAAAGAAGTTATATATAAAACTCAAAAAGAAATAGTTAGAAATATGCTTTTAAATGAAGATAGAAGACCAGATGGAAGAGCTTTTGATGAAGTAAGATCTATAAGCTGTGAAGTAGGAATACTTCCTAGAACCCATGGTACAGGTTTATTTACAAGAGGATTAACTCAAGTAATGACTGTAGCTACTTTAGGAGCTTTAGGAGATGTTCAAATATTAGATGGTATAGCAGAGCAAGAGTCAAAACGCTATATGCATCATTACAATTTCCCATCCTATAGTGTAGGGGAAGTTAGACCTTTAAGAGGACCTGGAAGACGTGAAATAGGTCATGGAGCTTTAGCAGAAAGAGCTTTGGAACCATTAATTCCATCTGAATCTGAGTTTCCATATACTATAAGATTAGTATCAGAAGTACTAAGCTCAAATGGTTCAACATCACAGGCCAGTGTTTGTGGAAGTACATTAGCTCTATTAGATGCAGGTGTACCTATAAAAAGACCAGCCGCAGGTATAGCTATGGGACTTATAACTAGTGAGGATTTAGAAAAGGAAAAAGTAATAACAGATATTCAAGGTATAGAAGATTTCTTTGGAGATATGGACTTTAAGGTAGCAGGAACAGAAAAAGGAATTACATCTATACAATTTGATACAAAGATAGCTGGGTTATCAAATAGTTGTGTAAAAGATGCATTAGAAGGTGCTAAAAAGGCAAGACTACACATATTAGGAAAAATAAAAGAATGCATACCAGAACCAAGAAAAGAATTATCTAAATATGCACCAAGAACAGAAATAATATGTATAGACCCAGAAAAAATAAGAGATGTTATAGGTGCTGGTGGAAAGGTAATAAATAAGATAATAGCGGACACCAACGTAAAAATAGAAATAAAAGAAGATGGAAAAATATTTGTAACATCTAACAATGAACCTGAAGGGGTTAAGAAAGCTATAGGTATAATAGAAGGATTAACAAAGGAAGTAGTTCAAGGAGAAATTTATCTAGGTAAAGTAACTAAAACTACTAATTTTGGAGCCTTTGTAGAAATACTACCAGGAAAAGAAGGTTTGGTTCATATATCTAAGTTGGATTTTGCTAGAGTAGAAAAAGTAGAAGATGTAGTATCTGTAGGAGATGAAATACTAGTGAAGGTTACAGATATAGATAACCAAGGAAGAATAAATTTATCACGAAAAGATGCTATTGCAAAGAAAGAAGAAGAAAAAGATAAATAATAAAAAATAGAAGGGCATATTTGCCTTTTTATTTTTTAGCAATATAGGGTTTAGGAGGAATTAATTAGTGTATAATTTATTTACATTAGATAACGGACTAAGAGTGGTTTTAGAAAATATAGACTATGTTAAATCTGTAAGTGTAGGGCTTTGGATAGAAAATGGTTCAAGAAATGAGGATTTAAAAAACAATGGTATTTCTCATTTTATAGAACATATGATGTTTAAAGGTACAGAAAATAGAAGTGCATTACAAATAGCAGAGTGTATAGAAGATGTAGGCGGACAAATAAATGCATTTACAGGTAAAGAAGCCACTTGTTATTATATAAAAATACTAAATTCCCATATGGAATTAGCTTTAGAAGTTTTATCTGATATGTTATTTAATAGTAAATTTAAAGAAGAAGACATAGAAAAAGAAAAGGGCGTAGTAATTGAAGAGATAAGTATGACTGAAGATTCTCCAGAGGACGTATTATCTGATTTGCATTGTAAGGCTATATGGGGAGATGACTCTATTTCCTACCCTATTTTAGGAACCTTAGAAACTGTAAAATCCTTTAAAAGAAGCGATATAGTAGATTACATAAATAAATATTATATCCCAGAGAATTCTGTTATATCTATATGTGGTAATTTTGATATAAATAAATTAGAAAAATTAATAAATAAGTATTTTGGTAACTGGAGTAGCGGTGAAAATAAAAATATAACATGCTATTCCAAACCTAAAATAGAAAATAATCACTTATTTAAAAATAAAAATATAGAACAACTTCATATAAGTTTAGGTTTTGAAGGATTAGAATTAGGTAATGATGATATGTATCCTCTTGTATTACTTAGTAATGTATTAGGTGGAGGAGCCTCATCTGTACTATTTCAAAAGATAAGAGAAGAAAAAGGGCTATGTTATAGTATATATTCTTATATGTCCTCCTTTAACAAAACAGGAGCGGTAAGCATTTATACAGGGTTAAACCCAACTTATACAGAAGATACGATAACTTTAATAAAGCAGGTAGTAAATGATTTTTCAAAGAAAGGCATAAATAAAGAAAAATTAATAAAATCAAAAGAGCAATTAAAGGGAAGTTACATATTAGGATTAGAAAGTACTAGTACCAGAATGTTTAATAATGGTAAATCTGTACTATTTCTAAATAGAATAAATGACCCAGAAATAATAATGAAAAAGATAGATAAAATAACTGAGGATAAATTACAGGAAGTAATGGCTAGAACCTTTGGCGCTGGTGTAAAAAATTCAGCCTTTGTAGGAGGAAAATTAAATTTAGAAAATGTAAAAAATATTTTAGATACAAACAAAAAGGCTTTTAAAGAAACTAAATCAAAATTAATATAATATATTTTGTAATAAGTTCTCACTATTTTTCATAATATTGAATATGAATATTATGAGAAGTAATAGGAGGATTATTATGGAACAAGATATAAAACGCTATAGCGATATGGAAAGATATGAACTTATAAATGTAAATGATGGAGATAAATATGGGTTTTTAGGAAACAATGATGTGGTAGTAGATGGGGATGGATATTTAAAGTTTTTAATATTAAGTGAATCAGGTGGAAAACTTGGATTGTTTTCTAAACCAAGTTTATTAGAAGTATCTTGGGATTATGTAAGAAAGATAGGAGCAAGAACTATAATAATTGATGCTGAAAAGAGTGAGTTAAAAAAAATCCGCTAGGGAGATGGTAGACAAATGAAAATTTTAATTCAAAAGTTTGGAGGAACATCTGTATCTACAGCTGAAAGAAGGGCTTTAGTAGTAGATAAAATAGTTAAGGCAAAAAAAGCAGGTTATTATCCAGTGGTAGTAGTATCTGCTATGGGTAGAAAAGGACAGCCTTATGCTACAGATACATTAAGATCTTTAGTTGGAGAAAATTTTTTGGATAAAAATACCTTAGCTGCTGATCTTTTAATGGGCTGTGGTGAACTAATAAGCACAGTAGTTATGAGTTCGGAGCTTTTTAATAAGGGAGTAGAGGCAGTACCTTTAATGGGAGGACAGGCAGGTATTATAACAGATAATAATTTTAATAATGCTTCTGTACTTAGAGTAGAAAAGGATAGAATAATAGATTTACTGAAAAAAGATAAAATTCCTGTAGTAGCAGGTTTTCAAGGAAAAAGTGAAGAGGGTTATATAACTACCTTAGGAAGAGGTGGTAGTGATGTTACTGCCGCACTTTTAGGAGCTGCATTAAAGGCCGAAAGTGTAGAAATATATACAGATGTAGATGGTATAATGACTGCAGATCCTAGAATAGTAGAGAACGCATCTTTAATAAAAGAAATAAGTTATAATGAGGTGTTTCAGTTTGCAGATCAAGGAGCTAAGGTAATACACCCAAGAGCAGTAGAAATTGCCATGACGTCAAATACAAAACTTGTAATAAAAAACACTATGACAGATTGCAAAGGTACTACTATAAATAATATAGGAATTAAAAATTCAAATAATGTTATAACAGGTATTACCCATATGAGTAATAGAACACAAATTATAGTAGATGCAGAAGAAAACAAAGGAAATAAAAACTATACTAACTTATTAAATTCATTGGCAGAAAATTCTATTAGTATTGATCTTATAAATGTTTTTCCTAAAGAAAAAATATTTACTATAGATGAAAAAGATTTTAATGAGTTTAGTTCTATAATGAAAGATTTAAAAATAAAATTTTCCTACTTAAAAGATTGCAGTAAAATAGCTATAATAGGTAGTAGAATGAGAGGTATACCTGGGGTTATGGCTAAAATATTAAAGGCACTTGTAGAAAGAAATATAGAAGTGCTTCAGACTGCAGACTCTCATACAACTATATGGTGTCTTGTTTCTAAGGAAGATACAGAAAAAGCTATAAAATCATTACACTGTGAATTTAAGTTAGATTGCATATAAATATATAAATTAATATTTTTTCATGTATAGTACCTCTACCATATGCACAAGATATTTATATGCATATGGTAGGAGGTAATTATTTATGGCAGATGAAAAAGAAAAACATGAAAAAGAAAGAAATGAAAAGATAGATACTTTAAAAGAATTTGGAACTACAAATTTACCACCAAGACAGGCAGATAGAATTCAAGTTCTACCTATAATAGGTCAAATAGAAGGACATATGGTGTTGTCTCCTCAAACTAAGGCTACAAGATACGAACATTTAATCCCTCAACTAATAGCTTTAGAAACTTCAAAAGAGGTAGAAGGAGTTTTTATAATATTAAATACTGTGGGAGGAGATGTTGAAGCTGGGCTTGCTATTGCTGAAATGATAAGAAGTCTAAGTAAACCTACAGTATCTTTAGTAATAGGAGGAGGACATTCTATAGGTGTACCCTTAGCTACATCAGCAGATTATTCTTTTATATCTCCTACAGCCACAATGATAGTTCATCCTATAAGAATGAATGGGCTAATAATAGGGGTTCCTCAAACCTTTGAATATTTTAATAAAATGCAAGAGAGAATAATAGAATTTATAGTTAGAACCTCTAAAATAAGCAAGGAAAAATTAAAAGAATTTATGCTACAAAGTGATGAATTGTTAAATGATATGGGAACTATACTTATAGGAAAACAAGCGGTAGAATCTGGTATTATAAATGAAGTAGGTGGAGTAAAAGAAGCTTTAGATAAATTAAATAATTTAATAGATGAAAAACAAAAACCATAGGATGTATAAATCCTATGGTACTTTAATGCCTTATGCAATATAGCATTAAAATCATTTTATGGGATTATAAAAAGTACAAGCTATGTGTATTTTAATTATAGAGGGAGCTACATATTTATTTTAACAAACCAGGTATGCATTAATTAATATAAAAGGATATAAAAGTTCAATGTAGAATCTATAAATGTAGCTTAAATTAAACATTACTAGTTGGGAGGTGAATTAAAAGTATGGTAAAGAAAAGAACTAAATCTAGTAAAACAGAAAAAAAGAATAATGATATAACGGGTATAATTTTAATAAGTATAGGAATTTTTGTGCTTTTTAGTGTGTTTTCCCCTTCTGCCTCTGGAATAGTTGGGAGTTTCATAAAAAAAGTACTTATAGCTGTATTAGGTTTAGGATCTTTAGTATTTCCAATACTAATAATATTCACAGGATGTTGTTTTATAGGAAAGAAAAATAAAATAAATTTAAACTCTAAATTTTATGGGATAGTTCTTTTTTCTATAAATACACTTTTATTTTTACAAATGATATTGCTTAAAAATTATGGTACAGAAGATATAATGCTTGGCATATCAAAATTCTATAGAGAAGATACAATGATTCATGGTGGTATAATTTCTTATCTAATAGATGTTCCTTTATATAAACTGTTTGGAACTATAGGATGTTACATATTGTTTATATGTGTTTATATAATAAGCTTTATATTAATATTTCAAATATCCTTAGGTACTATACTAGAGACTTTACAGGTAAAAAGAAGTATAAAAAATAAAAAAGTTAAAGAAAAATCTATAGAAGATAAAGAGGACATAGGCGGTATAGAAAAAGAATTAGCTTCAGACTTAGAAAAAGATGAAGGATTAACTAGGAATATTAAAGATAAAATTAAAATATTAGATTTTATGAAAAACTCAGAAATAAAAGAGGAACCACTAAATATTGTGGATAATTCTTTCAATAAAAACACAGGAAAAGCTAAAGAAGACACCGGTGAAGAGGCTATAAAAGAAGAACTTAGTAAAAATATAAATGAAAGAGGAAACAATATAAAAATAGAATATAACTATCCAACTTTAGAACTTTTAAAACAAAATGTTCAATCAAAACTAAATAAAGAAGATAAAAAGGAACTTATAAATAACGCTAATAAGTTGGAGGAAACTTTAAGCAGTTTTGGTGTAGAAGCTAAAGTTATGCAAGTAAGTAGAGGCCCTTCAGTTACAAGGTTTGAACTTCAACCTAATGCGGGAGTTAAAGTAAGTAAAATAGTAAATTTAGCAGATGATATAGCCTTAAATTTAGCAGCTTCAGGCGTTAGAATAGAGGCACCTATACCAGGAAAATCTGCAGTAGGTATAGAAGTGCCAAACAAATCTTTAACACCGGTATATTTAAGAGAGGTTATAGAAGGCGATGACTTTCAGAAATTTGATGATGGACTAGCCTTTGCTTTAGGAAAGGATATAAGTGGTAGTTGTGTAGTATCAGATTTATCAAAAACGCCTCACCTATTAATAGCAGGAGCTACAGGCTCAGGAAAAAGTGTATGCATAAATACATTAATAATAAGTATTTTATATAAATATTCCCCAGAAAATGTAAAGCTGCTTATGGTGGATCCAAAGGTAGTAGAGCTTAGCATATATAATGGTATACCTCATTTATTGATTCCAGTAGTCACAGATCCTAAAAAAGCAGCAGGAGCTCTTCATTGGGCAGTAAATGAAATGACAAAGAGATATTCTTTATTTGCAGAAAATAGTGTAAGAAATATAGAAGGATATAATAATTTATATGAGCAGGGTAAAATAGAAAATAAATTACCTTATGTGGTAATAATAATAGATGAGCTTGCAGATTTAATGATGGTGTGCCCAAATGATATAGAAGACTACATAAGTAGATTAGCTCAGATGGCCAGAGCAGCAGGAATGCATTTAGTTATAGCAACACAAAGGCCTTCTGTAGATGTTATAACAGGAATAATAAAGGCCAATATACCTTCTAGAATATCCTTTGCAGTATCTAGTTCTATAGATTCTAGAACCATATTAGATATGTCTGGAGCAGAGAAACTTTTAGGGAAGGGAGATATGCTATTTTATCCAACAGGATCTCCAAAGCCTACTAGAATACAGGGAGCCTTTATATCTGAAAGTGAAGTGGAAAAGGTAGTTTCATGTATAAAAGATGAGCAAGGAGAAGCAGAATATAGAGAGGAAATAATAGATCAAATAGATACAGCAGTAAATGTAGAATCAGGAGATGAAGATGAACTTTTAGAAGAAGCTATAAGAATATGTATACAATTAGGAGAAGTGTCCACATCACTAATTCAAAGAAAACTTAGAATAGGATATAATAGGGCTGCAAGAATAATAGAACAGTTAGAAGCTAAGGGAATAATTTCCGGAAGAGATGGTAATAAACCAAGACAAGTGATAATTGACCAAAATAACGAAACCTACGGAAAATATTTCCACGGAAATATGTAAACACTTTTAAAATTCATGTTACGTAATACTTGTAAAATTTCTTAAGTAGATTTAAAATATTTTTTGTGATATAAAAAATGTAGGAGGGGAACAGGTGGAAAAAATTAAAGTAGCATTAGTTAGCTTAGGTTGTGATAAAAATAGAATTGATTCAGAACTTATGCTATACAAATTAAATGAAGAAGCAGAACTAGTAAAAGATCCTAAAGAAGCACAGGCAATTATAGTAAATACCTGTGGATTTATTGAAACCGCTAAGGAGGAATCTATAAATACCATTTTACAAATGGCTTCCTATAAAAAAACGCATAATTGCAAAGTATTAGTAGTTACAGGATGTTTAACTCAAAGATATAAAGGGGAACTTAAAGATCTTATCCCAGAAATGGATATTATGTTAGGGGTAAACGACTATGATAAGTTACTTGAGAGTATAAAAATTTTCTTAAAATCAGGAGAAAAAAGTTTTTATTATAAATATAGTGATATAAAAATAAATGAGGGAAATAGAATATTAACTACTCCAACATACACAGCTTATGTGAGAATAGCAGAAGGATGTAATAATTTTTGTACTTACTGTGCTATACCACGTATAAGAGGAAAGTATAGAAGTAGAAGCAAAGAAAATATATTAAAGGAAGTAGAGAATTTAGCTAAACAAGGAGTTAAAGAAATAATATTAATAGCTCAAGATACAACTATGTATGGAATAGATATATATGGCAAAAAAGTTTTACATGAGCTTTTAAGAGATATTTCTAAAGTTGAAGGTGTAAAGTGGATAAGGTTATTATATTGTTATCCAGAGGAAATAACTAAGGAGCTTATAAAAGAGATTAAAAATAATGATAAGGTATGTAAATATTTAGATCTACCTATACAGCAGATAAGCAATTCCGTTTTAAAAAGAATGGGAAGGAAAACTACAAAGGAAACTATCATAAACATAATAAAAGAATTAAGAAAAGAAATAGAAGGTATTACCTTGAGAACTTCACTAATAGTAGGATTCCCTGGGGAAACAGAAGAAGAGTTTAGTGAACTTAAAGAATTTGTTTCAGATATAAAATTAGATAAACTAGGTGTATTTAAATATTCAAAGGAAGAAGGAACGTCAGCGGCTCTTATGGAGGATCAAATAGAGGAAGAAGTAAAAGAAAAAAGAGAAGAAGAAATAATGATACTTCAGCAAAAGATATCTAAAGACATAAATAAAGAAAAAATAGGTAAAATATATGAAGTTATAGTAGAAGGCACCAAAGAAAATATGTATAGTGGAAGAAACTATGAGATGTCACCAGAAATAGATGGAGAAATTTACTTTGAAAAGGATGAAAACGTAAAAATTGGTGATATAATAAAGGTGAAAGTAACTCATAGTTTAGAATATGATTTAATAGGAGTTGTTTATAATGAACTTAGCAAATAAACTAACTATATTAAGAATTTTTTTAGTTCCAATATTTCTTATATTTATATCGGTAAAAAATATACCCTATGGTACGGTAATAGCTACCGCAGTTTTTGTAATAGCTTCAGCTACAGATAAATTGGATGGGTACATAGCTAGAAGTAGAAATCAAGTTACTAGATTTGGTAAAATAATGGATCCATTAGCAGATAAAATGTTAGTAACAGCAGCATTAATATCTTTAGTAGATTTTCAAATAGTTCCTGGATGGGCTTGTATAATAATTATAGCCAGAGAATTTGCTGTAACAGGACTTAGAAGTGTGGCTTCTGCAGAGGGTGTAGTAATTGCTGCTAGTAAATGGGGAAAGGCTAAAACTGTAATACAAATTGTAGCTATAATATTTGCCCTTATAAATCTAAATTATAAAGAGGGAATATATATATTAGGAGATTGGGCTGTAAATTATATAAACATTATAGCAAATATAACCAATATTACTATGGCTTTAGCTATAATAATAACTATAGTATCTGGTGTAGATTACTTTATTAAAAATAAAGATGTAATGAGCCATGATAAATAGGTTTATCCGATGACTACCCGCTCTAATACTCCCATTTTCTTCAAAGTGGGAGTAAAGAGCGGATACGTCCCTGGATAACGATTTCTAAGCTTTAGTGGGAGTAGAAACTCCTACTGAAGCCAAGAACTCTGTTTATAAAAAAAGATATTGTCAATAATTAAAATAAAAGTTCCTTTATGGGAGCTTTTATTTATATCATATTAAGTTGACCCTAGTAAAAAAATAGTATATAATTATATTAAGAACATAAGTTCGGTAAAGGAAAGGTTGGTGTCAGTTTTGGCAAACAAAGTTAATCCAGAAAAATTAAAAGCCATAGAAGCAGCTATGGGGCAAATAGAAAAACAATTTGGAAAAGGTTCCATAATGAAACTTGGAGAAGATAGTATATTAAACGTAGAATCCATATCCACAGGAAGCTTAGATTTAGATATAGCATTAGGTATAGGTGGAGTTCCTAGAGGAAGAATAATAGAAATATTTGGACCAGAGTCCTCAGGTAAAACCACTGTAGCACTTCATATATTAGCAGAAGCACAAAAGATAGGTGGTGCAGCAGCTTTTATAGATGCAGAACATGCTTTAGATCCATCCTATGCTAGAAATTTAGGTGTTGATATAGACAACCTAATAGTTTCTCAACCAGATACAGGAGAGCAAGCATTAGAAATTACAGAAGCTTTAGTGAGATCCGGGGCGGTAGACGTTATAGTTGTAGACTCCGTAGCAGCCTTAGTTCCTAGAGCGGAAATAGAAGGAGAAATGGGAGATACCCATGTAGGTCTTCAGGCAAGGCTTATGTCTCAAGCTCTAAGAAAATTAGCAGGTTCTATAAATAAATCTAAATGTGTGGCTATATTCATAAACCAATTAAGAGAAAAAGTAGGTATAATGTTTGGAAATCCAGAAACAACTCCCGGTGGAAGAGCATTAAAATTCTATTCTTCTGTTAGACTAGATGTAAGAAGAATAGATTCTATAAAACAAGGTGATCAAATCTTGGGAAATAGAACAAGAGTAAAAATAAATAAAAATAAAGTAGCACCTCCATTTAAAATGGCAGAATTTGATATCATGTATAATGAAGGAATTTCAAAGGTAGGAAATATATTAGATGTAGGTGTTAGAGAAGAGCTAGTTGAAAAAAGTGGTTCTTGGTTCTCTTATAAAGACACAAGATTAGGGCAAGGAAGAGAAAATGCAAAACAATTTTTAAAAGATAACATGAATATAGCTTTAGAGATAGAAAATACTATAAGAAAAAAACATGATTTACCAGTTGTTGATGCAAAAAACTTAAATATAGAGAATAAAAAAGAAGAGAATAAGGAAGGATAAAAGTAGGAGTTTATCCTACTTTTTTTACGAAAAATTATATAAATATAAAAATTATAAATAATATGAATAAGGGGGCAGATAATGTTATATAAACTTGACAATGGCAATTTTTTAATATAAAATGAAAACAAAATCTGGTTTAGCATACACGATCCAATTGAATAATATGACACCTTTTCTAAGCTTCATATTTACTTATATATGGCAAGCAGAAAAAGCAAAGGAGGTGTTTTATGGGTCCAACGAAATATGTAATAATCGCAGTGGTTATTATAATAATTTGTGTGATTTTAGGCTTATATGTAGTTGATAAAAAAGCTAAAGAAAAATTATCAGAGGCATCCAAAGAAGCTAGAAGATTAAAAGAAGAGGCTGAAAGAGATGCAGAGGCAAAAAAGAAAGAAGCTATATTAGAGGCTAAAGAAGAAGCTCATAAATTAAGAGCAGAGGTTGAAAGAGAAAATAGAGAAAGACGTAATGAAGTTCAGCGTCTTGAAAGAAGAATAATTCAAAAAGAAGAAGCTTTAGATAAAAAGAGTGAGGCCCTTGAGAACAAAGAAGAAGCTTTAAATAAAAAGCAACAAAAAATAGAAGATGTGGAAACACATATGGAAGAGCTTCACGAAAAGCAAAGAACAGAATTAGAGAGAATTTCAGGACTTACAACAGAACAGGCTAAAGAATTTTTATTAGAGCAAGTTAGAAAAGAAGTAAAACATGAAACTGCAGTAATGATAAAAGAAATAGAAACTAAAGCTAAGGAAGAAGCAGACAAAAGAGCAAGAGAAGTCATTACATATGCCATCCAAAGATGTGCTGCAGATCATGTAGCAGAAACTACAGTACATGTAGTTAATCTTCCTAACGATGAAATGAAGGGAAGAATAATTGGAAGAGAAGGAAGAAATATAAGAACATTAGAAACGCTTACAGGGGTTGATTTAATAATAGATGATACACCAGAAGCAGTTATATTATCTGGTTTTGATCCAATTAGAAGAGAAGTTGCAAGAATTGCATTAGAAAAATTAATAGTTGATGGAAGAATCCACCCAGCTAGAATTGAAGAAATGGTTGAAAAGGCTAAGAAAGAAGTTGAAGTTAGTATTAAAGAAGAAGGAGAACAGGCTACCTTTGAAACAGGTATTCATGGTCTTCATATTGAATTGACTAGATTATTAGGTAGATTAAAGTACAGAACAAGTTATGGTCAAAATGTATTAAAGCATTCTATAGAAGTTTCATATTTAGCAGGTCTTATGGCCTCCGAACTTGGAATAGACCCAACTTTAGCAAAAAGAGTAGGTTTATTACATGATATAGGTAAGGCAGTAGACCATGAAGTTGAAGGACCACATGCAATTATAGGATCTGAAATAGCTAAAAAATACCGTGAATCCGCATTAGTAGTAAATGCTATAGGAGCTCATCATGGTGATATGGAACCACAATCTCTAGAAGCAATACTTGTTCAAGCGGCAGATGCTATATCTGCAGCAAGACCAGGGGCTAGAAGAGAAACTTTAGAAGCTTATATAAAGAGATTAGAGAAGTTAGAAGAAATTGCAAATGAGTGTGAAGGTGTAGAAAAGTCATATGCAATTCAAGCGGGAAGAGAAATAAGAATTATGGTTAAACCAGAGGTGCTTGATGATACTGGCTGTATTGAAATGGCTAGGAATGTAGTTAAACAGATAGAAAGTGAACTTGAATATCCTGGTCAAATAAAAGTTAATGTCATCAGAGAAACTCGTGCCATTGAATATGCTAAATAATTAGATTATAAAATAAATTCCTTTTAAGTTTTATAAGTTGCTAAAATTTACAAAATTTAAAAGGAATTTTTAGTTTTTTGTAGAATAGATATATGTAAGTAAGACTATTAAATTAAAGTTAAAATAGGAGGTTTACTTATGGAAGTATTAAAAGTTTCAGCAAAATCAAGTCCAAATTCAGTAGCGGGTGCTCTAGCAGGGGTACTAAGAGAAAGAGGTGCTGCTGAAATACAAGCAATAGGAGCAGGAGCTATTAATCAAGCAATTAAGGCAGTAGCTATAGCAAGAGGTTTTGTGGCTCCAAGTGGAATCGATTTAATTTGTATACCAGCCTTTACTGATATAGAAATCGATGGCGAAGAAAGAACTGCTATTAAATTAATAGTTCAGCCAAGATAATTAAAATAATAAAACAAAAGGGCTTGAATTTATATTCAAGTCCTTTAATTTATCTTGAAAATGTGATAAATTAGATGTTAGTTATATTTTTATACTATAAATATTTTTATTTAAATGAGACCTAAAAATATATATGGTATTATTAGGAGGAAGAAATGGATATAAAAGGGATTATAGCATTGATGAGACCAAAACAATGGATAAAGAATTTTTTTGTTTTTGCAGCGATAATATTTTCAGGTAATCTAATAAATGAAGGTATATTAAAAAATAATATAATAACATTTGTATTATTTTGTTTAACCTCATCTACAATATATATACTTAATGATATAGTAGATCTGGAAAAGGATAAAAAACATCCTGAAAAGAAAAACAGACCTCTCCCAAGTGGAAGAGTATCTAAGACTACAGCTATAATTATGAATATAGTAATACTTTTTACAGTATTATTTTGTTCCTATAAATTTGTAGATTATAAGATTATGTATATATATTTATTATATATTGTAATGAATATATTTTACTGTTTTAAATTGAAAAATGTAGTTATATTAGATGTAATGGTAATAACCTTTGGATTTGTATTAAGAGTAGAAAGTGGTAGCTTAGCTACAAAGGTTTCTGTATCACCTTGGTTATTTTTATGTACCATACTTTTATCCCTATTTTTAGCTTTAAATAAAAGAAAAAGTGAAATAATAACTTTGAAAGATAGGAGTGGGAGCCATAGAAAGATATTAGAAGAATATTCTGTAGAACTTATAGACAATATGTTAACTATAGTAACCCCGTCTATATTAATATCCTATTGTATATATACTTTTAGTTCAGTACAAAGCAAAAGGATGATGTATACCATACCTTTTGTATTATATGGAATATTTAGATATCAATATTTAATGGCTAAGAGTAATCTGGGAGGAAAGCCAGAGGATGTTTTTAGTAAGGATAAACCTTTTTTAATAAATATGGTGTTGTGGGTAATATCAGTAGTGGTTATAATATATTTTAAACTTTAAGGATGGTGTATAAATGTAATGGAATTTAATTATTTAAGTGGTTATGAAAGTAAAAATAATAATTATAATAAAACAAATTATTATAAGATCATAATAGGTCTATCTATGGTTCTTTGTATCCTTTGGGTAATTTTTGTAGATACAAAGCCATTTTCAGATTTTGAATATTATTATAATTTAGCAGTGGATATAGCTAATGGAGGTGAATGGGGAGATACTTATACCTCCATAGGATACAGCATAGTTTTAGGAGGACTCTTTAAGCTTTTTGGAGCTAGCTTAGCCTTAGCTAAAATATTTAATTTAGTACTAACTTTTTTTGGACAAGTATTATTTTTAGGTATCTTAAGAAAAACAGAAATTACAGAAAGAAATAGAAAAATAGTATTTACTCTATTTGCTTTATTCCCAAATAATATATTTTTTAATAGTGTTGTAGGTACAGAAATATTATTTACTACATTACTTTTATTATTAACATATTTGTACTTTAGTGATATAAAATATAAATATATCATCTTAGGAGTATTGGTAGGAGCAACAACTATGGTAAAGCCATTTTTTCTACTATATGCTTTTGCTATATTCTTAGTAGAATTATTAAAAGAAAAATCTTTCATAAAACCTTTAAAATCAGCTATAATAATAGTTGTAGTAGCTTTAATTTCCATAAGCCCTTGGCTTTATAGAAATACAAAATATAATGGAGAGCGTACCTTTGTATCAAATAATGGAGGTATAGTACTTTATATAAATAATAATTCTCAAAATGATATGGGAAGATGGATGGATATACTAGATGTAGAAAATTCTCTAGCAAAAACAGAGGAATATAAAAAAGCCTCTGCTACAGGAAAAAATAAGATGTTAAATAAAGCAGCTAAAGAATGGATAAAATCTCATCCAAAGGAATTTGTAGTATTAGGATTTAAAAGACTTTTTAATACATACATGTGGGCAGATGACGTATTATACAGTACCTATGGTTCAACTATAAATAATAACATTAAATTTGCATTATTTCCTATAACAAACAGTATAAGAAATGCATTTTTTATTCCTGCTATTATATATATATTAATTTATAGTGTTTTTATAATAATACAAATAATAAAAGGAAGAACAGAAAAATTAAATAAATTTAATTTATATTCTACAATTATATTTTATATGTTCACCTCAGTATACTTTATTACTGAAGGACAAGGTAGATATGCTTTCCCATTAATATTTATAATGGTATACTTTTGGTTTTATTTTATTAAACATGGAATACTTTTATTTAAGGAGTTAAGAAGATGATATATTTGATATTAACATCAGTTTTTTTAGGAGCATTAGGACAAATATTAGTAAAGTATGGAGCAGTTAATTTAACATTAAATTTTTCACCAGCACACTTCTTACCTAGTATATTATCCATATTAAAAAATATTCCTGTAATGGCAGGTATAATATCCTATGGATTCAGTTTTTTATTGTGGATAAAAGTATTAAGTAAAGTAGAACTAAGCTATGCATATCCAATGGTAAGTTTAGGTTATGTATTAATAATGATATTCTCTTATTTTTTCTTCAAGGAAAATATAACACCTATAAGAATAGTAGGAGTTGCACTTATAATGATAGGAGTAGTACTAGTAGCAAGAAGTTAAATTTTTTAAATTAATAAAAATGGAGGCAAAAATATGAAGTTATCTAAAAAAGCAGTAGAAATACAACCATCCTTAACATTAGAAATAACTGCAAAGGCTAAAAAAATGAAAGCAGAAGGTATAGATGTTATAGGTTTTGGAGCGGGAGAGCCAGATTTTAACACACCAGAAAATATACAAAAAGCAGCTATGTTAGCCATAGAAAAAGGATATACTAAATATACAGCGGCTTCAGGTATATTAGAATTGAAGCAGGCCATAGTAGATAAATTTAAAAAAGACAATGGTTTAAATTATGAAACTAGTGAAATAATAGTAAGTAATGGAGCAAAGCAATGTCTTTCAAATTTATTTCAGGCTATATTAAATGAAGAAGATGAAGTTTTAATAGCTAAACCGTATTGGGTAAGTTATCCAGAACTTATAAAACTATATGGTGGAGTGCCTGTATTTGTAGACACAAAAGAGGAAAATCATTTTAAATATGAAATAGAAGAGTTAGAAAATAAAGTAACAGATAAAACAAAGGCCATCATAATAAACAGCCCTAATAATCCTACAGGAACAGTGTATAGCAAAGAAGACTTAGAAGCCTTAGCTCTTTTTGCAAAAAAACATGATTTATTAATAATAGCAGATGAAATATATGAGATGCTAATGTATGGAGAAGAGAAACATATAAGTATAGGAAGCTTGTCAGAGGACGCTTTTAAAAGAACTGTAGTAATAAATGGTATGTCTAAATCCTATTCCATGACGGGCTGGAGAATAGGATATGCAGCAGGTCCTTTGGACATAATAAAAGTGATGAGTAATATACAAAGCCATACCACATCTAATCCAAACTCCATAGCTCAATATGCATCTTTAGAAGCTCTTAGAGGAGATAAAACTCAAGTTGAAAATATGATAGTTGAGTTTAAAAAGAGAAGGGATTATATGGTCAATAGAGTAAATTCTATGGAAAATTTATCATCTATAAATCCTAAAGGTGCCTTTTATGTAATGGTTAATATATCAAAAGCTATAGGAAAAACAATAAAAGGAAATACCATAAAAGACTCAATAAGTTTTTCAAAGATTTTATTAGAAGAAGAAAAAGTAGCAGCAGTACCAGGTATAGCCTTTGGGGATGACAATTTTATAAGATTATCCTATGCTACATCTATGGAAAATATAGAAAAGGGATTAGATAGGATAGAAAAATTCATGAAAAAATTAGGTTAATAAGATCATGTAATGGTTTATAAAAACTGTTGAAAACTGTAGAAAAAAATGGTATAATGTTATGTATATGTTTTTTAAGAAACAGATAGATTATAAAAGAGGTGGATAAAATGTTAGAAAGAGAATTAACAGTAAACAGTTCAACTGGGTTACACGCAAGACCAGCGACTTTATTAGTAAAAAAGGCTTCATCCTTTAAATCAGATTTATCTATTGAATTTAACGGTAAAAAAGCCAACATAAAAAGTCTTATAGGAGTTCTTTCATTAGGAGTTACAAGTGGAGCAAAAATAAAATTAATAGCTTCTGGTGATGATGAAACTCTAGCTATAGAAGAAATCTCAAAACTAATAAATACATTAGAATAAAAATTAAGGGCTCTTTTGGGGAGCCTTTTATTTATGTTTTAAAGATCCTTTTGTTTTAAGAAGAAATAGTATCATATTAATTCCAGCCACTCCGATTAATATATAAATTAATCTTCCTACAAAATTTGCGGGCTCCCCAAATAATACACCAACCAGATTAAAATTACATAAACCTATAAGTCCCCAATTAATAGCTCCAACGATTACTAATATAAAAGAAATTTTATCTATAAGACTTACTTTATACATGAAATCCACTCCTTTAAATACATCTTAATAAATTATATTAACAGTATAAAAAAATAGAACAAAAATATTTTTATTAAATAATGTTTATTTAAAGAATAATTATAAAGTTAAAACCCCATTATAAGAAAGAATTAGCAAGAATTTAAAATAGCATATTAAGATAAAATACGAATATAAAATTGAAAAAATATTATAATATATGTTATAATATGAATAAATAAAAAAACTATATACATATTGTACGCATGGAGGAGATGGAGTAATGAGAGATATTTATAATAATCCCTTAAATAAAAGATATTCATCTAAAGAAATGAGCTATTTATTTTCAGAAGAGATGAAATTTAAAACTTGGAGAAAATTATGGGTAGCACTAGCAGAGAGTGAAAAAGAATTAGGTCTTAACATTACAGATCAGCAAATAAATGAATTAAAAAAGTATATAGATGATATAAACTATGAAGTAGCAGAAGAAAGAGAAAAAGAGGTTCGTCATGATGTTATGAGCCATGTATATGCTTATGGTGTTCAATGTCCTAAAGCAAAAGGGATAATACATCTAGGAGCTACTAGTTGTTATGTAGGTGATAATACAGATTTAATAATCATGAAAGAAGCCATGATTTTAATAAAGAAGAAAATTATAAATGTTATAAATAACTTGAAAAAATTTGCCTTAGAATATAAGCACGTACCAGCTTTAGGTTTTACTCATCTTCAACCGGCTCAACTTACGACAGTAGGTAAAAGGGCAACACTTTGGATGCAAGATTTAGTATTAGATTTAGAACAATTAGAATTTGTTATAGATACTTTAAGATTTAGAGGTGTTAAAGGAACTACAGGTACTCAAGCTAGCTTTATGGAATTATTTGATGGAGATGAAAGTAAAGTGAAGGCTTTAGATAAAAAGGTAGCAGAAAAAATGGGCTTTTCGAGGGAATATATGGTGACAGGTCAAACTTACCCAAGAAAGGTTGATTCAACTATATTAAATACACTATCAGAAATAGCCCAAAGTGCATACAAGTTTAGCAATGACTTAAGATTACTTCAAAGTATGAAGGAAATGGAAGAACCCTTCGAAAAAAATCAAATAGGTTCATCAGCCATGGCCTATAAAAGAAATCCAATGAGATCAGAAAGAATGGGAGCCTTAGCAAGATACGTTATAGTAGATGCCCTAAATCCAGCTATAACCTCTTCTACGCAGTGGTTTGAAAGAACACTAGATGACTCTGCTAATAAGAGAATATCTATAGCAGAAGCCTTCTTAGCTTTAGATGGAGTGCTTAAATTATATATGAATATATCAGAAAATATGGTAGTATACGAAAAAGTTATAGAAAGCCATGTAAAAACAGAACTTCCATTTATGGCTACAGAAAATATAATGATGGAAGCAGTTAAAAATGGTGGGGACAGACAGGAACTCCATGAAGTTATAAGAACTCACTCTATGGAAGCTGCAAGAAGAGTTAAACAGGAAGGATTATCTAATGATTTAATAGATAGAATAATAGAAGATAAATCCTTTGGATTAACTAAAGAAGAAATATTAGCTTTAATAGATCCTAAAAAATTTACAGGAAGAGCAGAAGGTCAAGTAATAGACTTTATAAAAGAAGCAGTGGACCCAATACTAGAACAAAACAAAGGAATGCTAGGAGAAAAAGCAGAAATAAATGTATAATATTTATATAAAAATTTTAAAAGGAGCCAGAATTATGGCTCCTAAATTTTATACTAATTTTTGAGCTAAAGCATCTTCTAGGTTTAATTTTGAAACTCTTTTTCTTATTTCTTCTCTATCTGTAGTATATAAGTTTTCTCCAACCATTCTCTTAAAGTATTCTGCACCAGCAAAGGTATATCTATTTTTTCTACCTTTCTTTGAATAAAGCTTATCATTTGCATAGGCTATTAAATCTCCTAAAGCTATATTTCTTGGAAGAATTAACATTGGCATGCCTAAGCAATATCTTACAGCATTGTGTCCAGCTAAACTTCCTGTGGTTATGGCTTCAGTGTGCCCAACAAATAAGCCGCTTTTTTCTCCTCCTACAAAGAGGTTATCTAGTCCTTTCACTTTCATATCATCTGTTCTTGGAGCCACAGACAAATATCTTATAGAATTTCCTTTTCCACCTGCATAAGGATCTATATATTTTACACTTTCTAGTCCTTTTATTTTTCTTAGTTTTTCTAGAGGATAGTAGGAAGTCATTAATTTTGCGTGTCCAGTATCTAGAATGACAATATTTTCTGCAAATTCTTTTAGAGCGTATTGCTGACAAACTTTCATTTTTAATTTATCTAAATTTATATCTTCTTTTGGAACCTTTAAAACCAATACTCCAGTTTCATCAAGTTCTTTTACTAATTCATCAGACATAGTTTCTTTAGCTAGTTTACAGGAACCACTAAAGGCTCCTAATAAATCATCTTCTCTTTCTCCTTGGAAATCATCTACTCCAGCTCTTGAAGTTAAGCTTACTCTAGGGCCAAAGGCAGGACATCGTAGAACACACATAGAACATCCATTACCATATCTTAAACAATTGCCCATAGGTCCTGTAGAACCAGTAGTTTCTATAAATACATCACCATCTACGTAAGTTCCGTCTGAAATATATATGCCTTTTATTTTATCTCCTTCTTTTTTTACATCTACTATTCTAGAGATAAGATGAATATCTATGCCCATATTTTTCATATGATTTTTTACAGCAGGTTCTATTTTATTTACATCATAAAGCCATGCATGTTTATGACCAGGGAAATCTATGTTTTTATGTCTACTGTTTTCATCTGTTATATTTATTAAATCACCAGCACCTAGAGCTATAAGCTCCTCTGCCGCGGTGAATCTTCCGTTATTTCTCATTATCCCACCAACATTACCTAATCCTAAAAGCAAATCTGTCTTTTCAAATATACTAACATCAGCACCAGCTTTTTTAGCGCTTATAGCTGCGGCACATCCAGCCCAACCTCCACCGATAACTACAACCTTCATTAAAAATCCACCCCCAAATTTATATAGGTCTTAATTAAACATGTTTTATAATTATTTATATAATTTTTTAACCGTTGTAACCCTCCTAATTTATCCTCATACTATTAAAATATTTTTTTAAAAGATTTTTGTTACATAAAGTTTTATAATAACTGTTTATGAGTATAAAAAGTAAACTAGTAAGATTTTATAAAAGTAGCGAGAAATAAGGTTGCACTCATTTTTAAAAAAGCTGAATTTGATATAATGTACAATGAAGGTGTTCCAAAAGAAGGCTTTTTTATCGGATTATCTATTATATGGAGAGTGTCCTGGCTATAACAGAATTAATGAGAGCATGAAAAGATCTATTAAGCAATGCTATACATTTAAAATTATGGATGAAAATACTTTCATAGGTGATGTAATTGTAAGATATAATGGCAATAATAACTATTATTTAGGGGCCCTTTGCATCATTCCGGAATATGAAAATATAGGCATAGGACAAAAAGTAATGAGTTTTATTTTTGACTATTTTGTTGATCCTAAACATTGGTCGCTTGAAACTCCTGTTGATAAAAAGCGTAATCACTATTTCTACAAAAAACTAGGTTTTAATATAACAAAAGAATATATGGATGGTAGCGTAAAAGTTGCGCTTTTTGAAAAGAATTTGTAGTGAGGTTATGAGCATAATGTATAGTAACGTTAATGAAAATGGTTAGATATTCATGGTATAATTGAAATTAGTAAGATATTGTAGAGTATTTGAAGATTTATAAGGCTAGTATCTATTAAATATAATAGGAATATTTTGGACACTTGTATTGAAGGTACGTACCTAAGAAGGAGTTAATGCAGGTTGGCAAAGTATATGTGAAAAATATAAAATTACGGATGCAGAAAAGGAGGAAAATATCATGCGCAAATTATCACAAGAGGAATTTAAAGAGATATTAAAGAATAGGAAACCAAAAGAAAGACTTGTTTTAAAAGAGATAGAACTTTTTGACATGGATTTTACAAGCTGGAATTTATCTAATATTGATTTCTCTTTGAGCGCATTCCATCGAGTTAAGTTTGATGAGGCAAATCTAGAGTACAGCAGTGCTTTTAATGCATTGTTTGATGAATGTACTGTACGCAAGGCGAACTTTAGACATGCAAATTTAGAATGTGCAGTGCTTCGATATGCAGATATGACTGGCTGTAACATTGAAGGTGCAAATTTATATGGTGCAGTGTTAGAATATGCTAAATTGGATGCTATTATTTCCGATAAGGATACAAAATGGTTTCATTTATGCTGCCCAGAGAAAGGAGCCTTCCTTGCATATAAGAAGTGTTTTAATGATCGTTTAGTACAACTTCTAATACCGGCAGATGCAAAGCGCACTTCGGCTACGTTACCTTCTTGTCGCTGCAATAAGGCAAAAGTTCTTACAATTAAAAGTTTCGACTATAAAGAAAGTTATGTGGAAGCTTGGTCTTTAGTAGATGAGAACTTTGTTTATCGTGTAGGTGAATGGGTAGAAGTAAAGGATTTTAATGAGGATCGATGGATGGACTCTACTACGGGTATTCATTTTTGGATGACAAGAGAAGAAGCAAAGAACTATTAAAAGCCAATATTTATTTAAAATACAGTATTATTCATAAGTGAATTTGCGGTATTTTTTATGTCGTATTTCAAATATATTATTACATAGTTACTGAAGAAGTACAGCATGAATATGATTTTTTCGAAACTCTTTTTCTTTGTTATAAGAGTTGTATTCATAATCCTTTCTCTTAAGCTAGAACTCTATAAACAAAATAAAGCGCATAAGTTTGTTAATTGTAACTTACACACTTTATTTTACTCTATTCTGTTGTATTTCCTTCTTTAAAAGATATATATTGTTTTTTAAGATGTCCTGAAATTTTTCACAATAAAATTTAAAATATTATTACACTCCTGATAGTAATTCGCAACAATTTTGGCTATAAATCTCTGTTTATAACAGAGGATAAAATTGAGCATCCAAGGTCATTTGCTCGAAAATTAATAAGTAATAAAGTATAATATGATATGTTTTTTTATTTATAATTTTCTTAAAGTAAGTCAGATTGGTAAAATTCTGCATTGCAACAATAAATATAAAAAGAGTGGAATGACTTGTGAAGATTTAAGAAATTATAAAAGTAAATTGGGGAATAGTTGTAAATGTGAAAATAATTAATGATATCATTGAAGACAAAATAAAAAAACTTAGTTGAGAGAGTTAAAGATAATTAAGATGATGATGAAGTTCTACAACTTTTATTTATCAATGAAGAATTAAGGTAAGGAGGATAAAAGATGGTGATTTTAAAAAGGGCGATGTTAGAAATGCTGTTCGTAATAGTTATAGGAAGATAGCTATTGGAAATGCAAAAAAGGATAGATGCTGTGGGGGAAGCTAATATGAGGTTAGGTTGCGGAAATCCCCAATTAATAGCTAATCTTAAAGAAAGCGAAACTGTTATAGACCTTGGAAGTCGAGGAGGATTTGACTGTTTTTTGGCTTCAAAGAAAGTTGGGATTAAGGGATATATTATTGGAGTTGACATGTCTCCAGAGATGATTAATAAATCAAGAGTTATGTCTAAGAAATATGGATATAGAAATGTAGACTTTAGATTAGGTGAAATTGAAAATCTTCCTGTAGCAGATAATACTGCGGATGTAATTATTTCAAATTGCGTTATAAATTTATCTCCCAATAAACAAAGGGTATATAATGAAGCTTATCGTGTATTAAAAAAAGGTGGTAGAATTGCTATTTCTGATATAGTTCTTATTAGAGAATTGACCAAGGAAATGAAGCAAGATGAGAAGCTTTATTGTGGATGAGTTACTGGGTCATCTTCAGCTGAAGAATTAAAATTATATTTAGAAAAGGCTGATTTTAGTGATATTAGAATTGAAACTCAAGAAGTCTCAAAGGAATATGCTGAAAAATGGGGACATAACTTAAAAGTTGGAGAATATATTGTGTCTGCATCAATAAAAGCAATAAAATCAAAATAGTAAAACGTTGCAGATATAATGTTTGGTATGTAGGGGTGGCATATATGATAAAGATAGAATATCTAATTGAAAATAAAAATACCATAGATGAGGTTGCTAAGCAACTAAATACTAACGACATAGAATATCTCATAAATCTATTAAATGAAAAAAATAATGAAGTAAGATACACTGCATTTCTTGTTCTACAAAGTAGTAGTCAAATGTTTTCAGATGTTTATAAGTATTGGAAAGATTTTTGCAAAAAACTCAGTAACAGTAATTCATATCAACGAAGTATTGGTATAATGCTTATTGCAGAAAATAATCGTTGGGATGATCAGAATAAATTTGAGGATATTATTGATATATATTTATCCCATTGTGAAGATGAAAAATTTATTACTGCAAGACAAACAATTCAAAGTATTAATAAATGGATTATGTATAAAAAAGGCTTATTATCATTAGTTGTACGTAAACTTATAAGTATAGATATATCAAAATACAAAGACAGCCAAAGAAAATTGATTCTGGTAGATATAATAAGAGTATTATCTGAAATTCAAAAAATTCAACCCACCAATGATATTATGGAGTACATAGATAATGCAATAAAATGTGAATATTTAAATAACAAAGATATTAAAGAAATTCAAAAATTATTTTAATAGTGATTAGAATAATAATTTAAAGGGAGTAGAAAAAAATTTTTCTACTCCCTTTATAAAATTTCAAAAGTTATAGGTTTTTAAGTTTTTAAAATATATATTATGTTGAATATATATTTTTCATATATCGTATATTTAAATAGAATGTACTTAATACAATAGAAAGTTTGGAACTAGTCCTATTATTTATAAAAATTGTACGGATAAAAGAGACAATATATCAAAAGCTATTAATGAACTTGAAAGTGCAGGATATATAGAAAGAGTTTTAAGAAGGAATTCTAAAGGAAAGCTCTTAGGTGAATATGATTATAACATTTTTGAAATTACACAATTTATAAAAGATAATAGTAAAGCTTTTACAAAACTTATCGAAAGTTGAAAAGCCCAAATAGAAGATGAATCTGATAAACATAGTTATAAGTATATTAAAAGTGTTTTGGAAAATTGGAAAATAAATGGGGGAGTAATGGAAAATAAGAAGGTAAAAGGTGGTGATTTTGGTGGCACTAAAAACGAGCATAAACAGAATAATGAAGGAGATAAAGAATCAAAGAGAAAATGGTCTGGGTATAAACCACCAAAACCTAAATTACAAAGAGATAGAAAATGTAAGGGACTCATATAAAGAAGTTTGTAATAAATGCGGTGGTAGTACATGGATAACTAATATAGATAAAGAGGGTAGAGTTTATTGCAGAAGGTGTAGCTGCTATGAAATGGAAAGAGATAAAGATATGTGGAACTTAGCAGGAATAAATACAGAGCAATCTAAACATACCTTTTCAAACTATAAACCCTATAATGAAACAACTGAATTAGCAAAGAATACAGCCATTAAATATTATAAAAATTTTGATAAAATTAAAAATACAAGACGAAATAGTATTGCTTTTATAGGGCAAGTAGGTAGCGGGAAAACTCATTTAAGTATAGCTTTAGCAGTGAATTTTTTAAGGAACAGACAAGTTCCAGTTGTATATATGCCTTATAGAAATACTATAACAAAAATAAAACAAAATATGATAGATGAAGAATATTATAGTAAAGTTTTATCAAAGTACCAAAAGGCAAAGATTCTTCTTATAGATGATTTATTTAAGGGTAAAATAAATGAATCCGATACAAATATAATGTTTGAAATAATTAATTATAGATATATGAATTATTTACCTATGATAGTTAGTTCTGAATTTACCGTAGAAAAGCTCCTAGATTTTGATGAAGCTATAGGAAGTAGAATAATTGAAATGGCAAAGGATTATACTGTTGAAATAGTTGGGAAGGAAAATAATTACAGATTAAAAATTTGATATTTAATAAGCATTGTAGGATTCCCAGTAGCGATTAGTGTATATCTTTTAGTTAGAGTTGAAAAAAAGATTGATGATTTAATTAAAGCTTTTAATGACTATACTAAAGAATCATAATCCGCTACGGAACACCAAAAGAGAAAGGTCTTAATTTTAGAACCTTTCTTTTTATTTTTGCATTTTGTATTCCATAGTCATATATATAGGTGAAGACAAGGATAGGAAGCGTTCATTCAAACCTCCAAAAGTATTGGAGCGAATTGGAATGGGATATATAAAGTTAGGTCAACCAATTCCAATTTTGAGTGGTGGTGAAGCTCAAAGAATTAAATTAGCCAAAGAAATTGGAAAGCAGAAAAGGGAAACATTCTTTATATACTAGATGAACCATCCACAGGATCAAGTCAATATGATACTGCCAAATTAATTACATTGCTTGATGAATTAATTATCGATGGAAACTCTGTTATAGTCATTGAACATGATTTGGATATCTTATCTTCATGTGATTGGATTATATACTTCCATTTGTTTAACAAATAAAGACAATGGTTACTAAATAAAAAACGCTATTTAGTAATCTGTAATAATATGATTATATGGATATTTTAATGGAATTAAGAAATCAATAAGGGATATGAAACAAAAACTGTATAATATTAAAGAGTCCCTTGAAAGGCAAAATAATTAGGAGAGTAAAAGCTTTCTATGATTTATTATTTTATCATGGAAAGCTTTTTTAGATGTTGAATTTATAGATTAGTAATATGCTAGTTATTATTATGAGGATCTTGTTTTTTTACAATTAGATTAAATCCATCTATTTTTGTTATGATAATAGGATCACCTTTTTTTATTGGCTCATCTTGAGAATATACTTTCTGTGGAGCATTGTTGAATATAGCCTTACCCTTATAATTAAAATCTTCATAAGCTAATCCTTGTTGCCAAAGAAATTTCTGTTCTTTTTTTATTCTTTTAGATTCAATAATAGAGCGTTCAATAGCTATTATTGGTGCAAAGATTAATAGGAGGATTATAGTTTGTAAAAGAGAATGAGACATCATTACAATTGCTAATGAACAAATAAATGCAGCGTTGGCATTTGAACCTCCACGTTGACTTTTACCATAAAAGAATGGAAGGTCTGAATATTTTTCAACTCCTATCCATATTAGCCCATATGCTGATAAAAATATACCTAGAATTCTTAAAATATCAATTGGCGCTATAGATGAAAAATCTGATCCATCTAATTCTGATAGCATTTTTAATATCTGTAAAGTTAGAGTTATCATAATTAGTGCAATAATTTGAATCCAATCAATAGTTGGAGGATGTACAGAATCTAACATTTTACCTGTAGCTTTTGGATCGCCCATGTCTTTAATAGCAGCTTTTTCAGCATCATCATTAGAATAGCCCATTTTAATATAAACTTCTTTTTGGTCCATAATGTGATTTTTTATTTCCATACAAATCTCCTTTCTGATTTTTCTATTAGAAATGTTTTTACTTAAAATACGTAAGTATTCATCTTCTCTCATATTAATCCACCTCTAGTTCTAGCACAGATGCCATAGTTTTAACATATTTTTGCCATATAGAAGTTTTATCTTGCAATAATTTTTTACCTTGTAATGTTAAGGAATAATATTTACGAATTTTTCCACTAACTTCTTTTTCATAACAATTTAAATAGTTTTGTTTTACTAAATTGTGTAGTAAAGGATACAATGTACCTGCTTTAAATTGAAATACATTGTTTGAATTAACTTGTAGAGTTTCAATCATTTCATAACCATACATATCTTTACTTTGAAGTAATTTTAAGATAAGCATAGTCATATCTCCTGAATATAAACTGTTGTCAGTTGGCATTTTATTCACCTCTTTCATATATTAGAAATTTATTTAACTTTTATAGGTATAAAGATATATAGATAATCTATATATGATTTGTTAATATTAGGATATATCGATTATCTATATATGTCAATAGGTTAATGAAAATTTTATTAATATTTCAATATTTTAACATAAAAAATTAAATAGATTTCAAAACTATAAGAAATATTTATTTATTAGATGAGATGGGGATAAATAAGAATATTTTTGAACTTATATAGATAGATTTATTTTACTCATGATATAGATAAGCTTTTAACTAATATTTAATGTTGTGTTTATTTTATTATTATGTTTTTTTAATTAGTTATTTATTAAGGTAGCAAATAATATTTAAAAGTAGTAGAGGGCTATCTAAGTTATATATATTTTTAATATTTAGCTATATTAATATGTTATATTATGTAATAATATGTTATAATTAGTTGCAATAATAAAAATTTAACATATGCATTTAAATGGGGGGTGAGTTTATGTTTAATAAAAAATATCTCAAAACAATAATTTTTGTAGCAATATTATCAATAGAAGTGATTGGATTAACTGGATGCAACTCCTCAAAAAAAGAAATAAAAATTCCTGTTACAGTTGGAGAATATCCTAATTCACAAAATACCGTAAGATTAGAAAAAGGAGATGCTGTTGAAGATATTGAAGACATTGGTGATGGTTGGATTAAATTTAAAAGCAATGGTAAGATTTTAACTTGCCCAAAAGATAAATTAGAAAGAAGTTACTAAATAAATTAAATGTGTTAATTAATACTTACTTCTAGTGATAAAATAATAGGTCCTTAGAATTATAATATGAAAGTATTTAATGTACAATTTTTAATAATCCTAGTTTTGTTGCATTATAAAGGTGAGTGCTATAACTTAATTTAGTACTATGTTATTTATATTAAAATTTTATTATATAGGTGGATGATTTATGGAAAGTAAATTAAGAGATAAAGGTTTTCAATTATCTGTAGTAGGTGCTTTGCTAATAATAATATGTGATTTTATATTAGAACTTCTTGTGGGTATTCCTTTTGAAATCCTATCAGAAATTATACATGTTAATTCTTATAATAAATCTTTAGAATTAATTGTAGGTATATTAAAAGAGGTAGTTCCTAATATTTTAGCTATAATAATTATTTTAAAGGTAATAAGAGAGGATTATAAACCTAATTTTAAAATAAAATATGCTGAAAAATTTAATCTTAAGTTATTATTATGTACAATTTTTTTAATGTTAGGATTCTTTTTTTGGTTTCATAGTTCAATTGGTATGATGATAAGAAAAATTCCAGTATCTGAATCTTGGGAAAAAGTTTTTGAGGATATTTTAAAAAATCCTTATCTTATGTTTATTTCATTTATAATAATAGCACCTATTTTTGAAGAAATACTGATGAGAGGTATTATTTTAGAAGGCTTTTTAAATAGGTATAAGCCAGCAACTGCTATAATTATTTCATCTATTATGTTTGGAGCAATGCACTTAAATATTTTTCAATTTGTTAATGCTACAATTGGAGGATTATTTTTGGGAGTTATATATTATAAAACAAGATCTTTAGTATTATGTATAGTTGCTCATATGATAAACAATTTAATACCTATCTTAGGTATTCAGCGTAATATTATAAGTTTTTTCATAGGTGCAATAATTTTTATAATAGCAGCAATATTTTTTCAAAAATATATTAGAGAATTAAAATATGTTGATGTGAATTTTCAGGAGAATAGTGTATCATCAAAGGTATAAATAATAAGCTAAAATATAAGAAGCATAGAAATACTTTAAATGTATAAATAAGAACTAAATAATCTAAGGAAAATATTAAGTGATTATATACATAATGGGAAAACACGTGCAAGCAATGGATAAAGAAAGCCTTATGCTCATATTTCAAACTTAAGATTACAAGAATTAGTTAAAATGAATAAAAGATTATATCTAAAAAATGGATGAATAAAATAAATGAAATTTTTATTAAAAGTATTGCTTAGCTAGCATTACTTTTTTTATTTAAATAGATTATGATGTGGATTTAGGTATAAATTTTTGGTATGATTTAGAAAATAAAGATAAAGCTCAGTTAAAAAATGATTAAATAATTAATTAAGAGGTAAAGAGTATTATGAATACACAGGATATAAAACAAGAATTAAATAGCAAAGAATATAGTTTTTTAAGAAACAACGAACATTTAGGAAATAATATAATCTTATTGACTACAGGAGGAAGTTATGCCTATGGTACTAATGTTGAAAGTAGTGATTTAGATATAAGAGGCATAGCTACAGAAAGAATAGAAGAATTAATAGGATTATCTTCATTTGAACAATTTGAAAATAAAGAAACAGATACTACAATATATGCATTAAATAAAGTTATAAAGTTAATGCTTAATTGTAATCCAAATATAATGGAATTGTTTGGAACAAAGGAAGAGCATCTATTTATTTGTAATGAATATGGTAAGTTATTAAGAGATAATGTAAATTTATTCTTATCTAAAAAAGTAATACATAGCTTTGGAGGATATGCTACGGCTCAATTAAGGAGACTTCAAAATGCTTTAGCTAGAGATTCTTATCCTCAATCTGAAAAGGAGCAACACATGTTAAATAGTATAAAGAATCAAATCGTGTCTTTTGAAGATAGATATAAAAAAATTACAAATGAAAATATTAATTTGTATATAGATAAATCTGAGAAAGGAGATTTAGATAGTGAAATATTTATGAATGTTAATCTAAAAAATTATCCTTTAAGAGATTTCAAGAATATATATTCAGAAATGAGTAATATACTTAAAGATTATGAAAAATTCAATCATAGAAATAGCAAAAAAGATGAGTTACATTTAAATAAACATGCATTACACTTGATTAGATTATTAAAAATGGGAACAGAATTACTAGAAGGTAAAGGAATAAATACATATAGAGAAAAAGATAGAAGTTTATTATTAGATATAAGAAATGGTAAGTATAGTTATGAAGAAATATTTGAAATGGTAGATGAATATGAAAAAGATTTTAAATATGCATCCGATAATACAGATTTACCTAACATACCTAATTATAAAAAAGTAGAAGAGCTAGTTATAGAAATTAATAAAGGTGTGATAAATAATGCTAAATAAAAATATAAAAATTGAAATACCTAAAGGTGTAGAGTATATTATAAATACTTTACAAGAAAATAATTATGAAGCATATATAGTAGGTGGTGCAGTTAGAGACAGCTTACTTGAAAGAAAGGTTAATGATTGGGATATAACTACTAGTGCCCATCCACAAGAAGTAGTGAACATATTTGAAAATTTAGGATATAAAATTATACCTACAGGATTGAAACACGGAACGGTAACAATATTAATTAATTCTATAGGCTATGAAGTAACTACATTTAGAATTGATGGAGAATATGAAGATAACAGACGTCCTAAAGAAGTTACGTTTACATCAAATTTAAAAGAAGATTTAAAGCGTAGAGATTTAACTATTAATGCAATGGCTTACAATGACAAAACAGGATTAGTAGATTATTTTAATGGATTAGAAGATTTAAATAATAAAATAGTTAGATGCGTAGGAAATTCAAAAGATAGGTTTAATGAAGATTCACTAAGAATGTTGAGATGTATAAGATTTGCTTCACAATTAAATTTCGATATGGAGGAATCTACAAAATTTAATATAAGAGAATTAAGTAAAAATATAAATAATGTATCTATGGAAAGAATCAGAGATGAATTATGCAAAATATTAGTAAGCAGCCAACCGGTTTATGGCATAAGAAATATAATTGAATTAAATTTAGTAGATTATATTATTCCTGAACTAAAAGATTGTGTAGGTTTTGAGCAACATAATATACATCACGATAAAGATGTTTATGGTCATATATTATCTGTAGTAGAAAATGTACCTAATAAATTAGAATTAAGATTAGCAGCATTATTACATGATATAGGAAAACCTAAATGTTTTAGTATAGGAGACAATGGACAAGGGCATTTTTATGGGCATCAAAAGATAAGTGCGGATATGACTAAAGATATATTAAAAAGATTAAAATTTGATAATAAAACAATAGATAAGGTAGATAAATTAGTTTATAATCATATGACTAGATACAATAAATTAAGAAATCCTAGCATAAAAAAGTTTATTAATAAAGTAGGAATTGATAATTTAGATGATTTATTTGAGCTGCAAATAGCTGATATAAAAGGAAGTGCTAAAGAATATCATAGTTTCGATAATGTATTAAATTTAAAAATAAAGTGTGAAAAAATACTTAGTGAAAAACAGCCTTTAACAATTAAGGATTTAGATATTGATGGATATGACTTAATGAAGTTAGGAATAAACCAAGGAAAAGAAATAGGTATTATATTAAATAAATTATTGGATATAATTCTAGAAAATCCTAATTTAAATAATAAAGAAGACTTAATTAAAATAATTGAAAGTATTTAAAAAAGATATTTATTTTAATATTTAGAAATTGAATTTTAAATGTATCCATTCAAAAATATAGTTCTTTAAGTATTATATAACCTTTTAAATGAAAATAGCATTTATTTGTTGTAAGCTATTTACTCTAACTCCATATTTCACAAAGTATATATTACTATAGCAGGGATAAAATATTAATGAATTGAAAATATGTATTTATAGGAGGTAATACTTATGATGGGCTTATTTGACAATATTTTTGGTAATGATAATGACAATGACAATAGGAAAAGTAAAGATGAGGGAAGACTTACACTTCATAAAGAAGAGCTTGATATAGATAAAAGCAACGTTCAAAAGGGTGAAGTTGAACTAAGCAAGGAAATTGTTGAAGAACAAAAAACAGTTGATGTTCCTGTTACACACGAAGAAGTTGTTATTGAAAGAAGAGCAATAGATAATGAAGCTAGTGATACACCTATTAGTGATATTAATGATGAAGAAAGCATACGTATCCCAGTTAGTGAAGAACAGGTTAATGTAGATAAACACACATTAGTAACTGGAGAGGTATCTGCTCATAAACGTGAAGTTCAGGACACAAGACGAGTGGATGAAAATCTAAAAAGAGAAAAAGCTCGCATAAACACACATGGTGATACAGATATAGTGGATAATGATAAAGATGAGGGCTTCCATTAAAAAACTTATAAAATAAATAAAAAAACACCTCTCAAATTATATATTAGATTTAAGGGGTGTTTTTTAGGAGGATAGAGTATGTTAAACAAAGATGTACCTAATACAGAAAGTAATCAATATTTAATAGCTGCTACTATTGGTGGAATAATTGGTTTTATAATTGCTATTTTGTATAAGTTCTCGATTTTAACTATACCTGGATTTGTAACTATATTTACAATTATATCAATTGACCCAATCATAACTGGAACTATACTAGGCATTGTTGTAGGCGTAATTATAGGTATGTTAATGACTCAGAGTAAGACATATGAGGACAATATTGAAACAAATTCAAAAAAGATTCCTTATAATTCAGATAGAGATATGAAAATGCAACTTCGGGAAGAACAGATGAAAATATCCAACAGCAAAATACGAACTGGTGAGGTTTCTATTCACAAAGAAGTTTTAACAGAAGAAAAGAATATTACTGTACCTGTAAAACGTGAGGAACTTGTTATTGAAAAAACTGTTTGTGATCCGCAATTTCATGATAAATCAGAAAGTCATACTGAGACTATTCGAATTCCTATAAAGGAAGAACGTATCGACATACACAAGCAACCAGTAGATTTAGAAGATGTTTCAGTTAGTAAGGATCAATATGAGGAGGTAAAGCATATAACTGAAACATTAAAAAAGGAAGTACCTCATATTAGTATTAATGGGGATGCAAAAATTGTGGATAAGGAAATCGATAAAAAATATCCAAGTTAGAGATATGGGATAATTAATAGCTCTAAACACTTTCTGATTGTAAAAAGGGAGGGTCAGGAACCTTTTTGTTTAACGTCATAACTGAAAAATGCACAATTTACTAAAACACTATATTATTCAAGTTAGAATTTTATGGTGTTTTTTCGTGGCATTTCAAATATTATGTCTAAGAATGAAATTATTATAGTTTAAATTAATTAAAAGAATGTCTTTCAAAATTAAATAAAGAGATGCTTCAAAACATTTTATTTTACATATTCAGTTATATATAAAATGGAGGTATGATATAATTTGCTTATGAAATAATTTATAATTGTAATCTCGTGTATAATAAAGATTTATTTTAGGTCGGGTGATGATATGAAATTACTACCAAACTGTATATCCTTTAGTAGAATAATTTTTTCTTTGACTTTAATTTATACCAAGCCATTAAGCTTAGCCTTTTACGTAATATATATGACCTGTGGATTTAGCGACATTATAGATGGATTTATCGCTAGGAAGACAGGAACAACGAGCAGTTTGGGCGCAAAGATTGATTCAGTCGCTGATATGATAATGGTAGGCGTATTATTATTTTTAATTTATCCAATTGGAAATCTTACAAATAAAATTGTAATTTGGATTATTTTAATTAGTATTATTAGATTAGCATCCATGTTTATAGCAATGAAAAAATATAAGACCTTTGGAAGTGTTCACACTTATGGAAATAAAATTACTGGCTTAGTTTTGTTCCTATTTCCTATATTTATTCCATATATTAATACAATTGTGCCAATGTATATAATTTGTTTTGTGGCAAGTATATCAGCAATTGAAGAATTGATTATTCAACTTACATCAAGTCAATTAGAATTAAATAAAAAAAGTATATTAGTAAAATTATAATAACTTACAATCTTATTATTTAATGTTTTTAAAGAGTTATTGTTATTATAATTTTAAATATATTATTTGTAATTTAGACCTATTATGTTTCTAATGGTATTTTGATATGGCAAAGTATATAAATACTGAATAAAGTTTAGGATAATAAATAGTGGACTATATCATAAGCAAATATGAAAAATAACCTTAGTCATTGATATTACGTGGCTAAGGTTATTTTTTTTAGATTTAAATATCTTATCATTTTTTAGTTATTTTAATTTTTAGATATTTAAAATCACTGCCTAAAATATATTAAAGAATAGAAATAAAAAATGTTGTTCATATAATTTTTAGTATAATTATATTAAATATTGAAGTGTTTTTTATTTCTCAATCGTTATATTAAATGTAAGGATAAAAAAGGGTGGTGACAGTTATTGAAAAAGAACAATTTGGAGATTGTATAAAACAATATGAACGGTTAATTATTACTATTTGTCTATCCTTTACAAAAAATTATTTTGATGCGGAAGATTTGGCACAGCAAACCTTTTTAGCAGCATATGAAAATTATGAAAGATTTGATGGTAACAACTTTAAAGCTTGGCTTACTACGATTGCTGCAAATAAGTGCAAGGATTATCTTAAGAGTAAAACAAGAACAAACGTTAGCTTATCAGAGAAAGAATATGAGAAGTTAAAATATCATGGAGATTCTCCCGAGGAAACAGTAGTGAAAAAGAATACTATTGAGAGAATATATAAATTATGTAATAAGTTAAAAGAGCCGTACAGAACTGTAGCCGTAAGCTATTTTTGTAAAGATATTAAACTTTCACATTTGGCAAAGGAAACTGGCAAAAGCATTAGAACCTTAGAAACACAACTTTATAGGTCAAAAAAATTACTAAAGGATTTATGGAAGGAGGAGTTTATGTGAAGCCTACATTATTTAATAAAGAAGGACATTTAACTGAAGATACAGTAAAGTTACTTAAACTTGGCACTCTTAAGGATGAAGAATTGATTTCCATATTGGAACATATTAGTGATTGCCAGGAATGTGCCAGTGTATTTGCAGACAGTTTTGATGGTGATGAACTTGCAGAAGCTCCTTTAGGGTTTGAAGAAAAAGTACAAATTAAAATAAAAGATAAGAAAAAAAGTAATATTCACTTTAGTTTTTACTGCGCTAGAGTTGCAGTTGCTGCTAGTATAGCATTGATGATGGTTTTTTCAAATGGATTAAGTTTTATAGTTAATACAAAAACAAATCATGTGAAGCCATTGGATTTAAGTTTTATAAATTCATTTAATTCGAATCTTAATACCTTTTCTGAAAAAATAATTAAAATGGAGGTTTTTAATAATGATAAATAAAAAAAGTAAGTTTTTAACTTTTGTTTTTTCAATGTTGCCTGGTGCAGGGCATATGTATATGGGATTTATGAATATGGGTGTATCTTTTATGTCTGCCTTTTTCTTTATAATATTTCTTTCTACCTGGCTTGATATAGGGCCATTATTATTTATTTTACCACTTATTTGGTTTTATTCCTTTTTTGATTGTATAAATAGATTAAGTTTAGATAATGAAGAATTTTTACTTTTAGAAGATAAGTATTTATTCTCTATTGATAAGCTATCAAAATTAGATAAAAGTATATTTGAAAAACGTAATCTTGCTGCCGGTTTAGTATTATTGATTTTAGGAGTTTATTTAATGGCAGATAATATAATGAATATTTTATCACAATATATTCCACACCAATTTCATTCTGCTATTAATAACTTTATGAGACAAACGCCTAAGATAATTATAGGAATAGCAATAATTGTTATTGGTATAAGACTTATTATAGGGAAAAAAAGGGAGTGTAAAATAGATGCTTAGGGGACGTAGAGTAGGTACATTAACTGCAGGAATTATTTTAGTTGTATTTGGTGTAATATTTTTACTAAGATTAGTTACTGCTAATATTAATATTTATTTAATAGCATCCCTTTGGCCCATTATATTAGTGCTTTTAGGAATAGAAATTATTGTAGCCTATATAATAAATAAAGAAGAAAAAATGAAATATGATTTTGGTGCAATAGTATTAGTTATTATTTTAGTATTCTTTGCTATGGGGATGGGGGTAGCAGAATTCGTAATTAACCATTTGGCGCAGTTTAAAGGAATAATTTAATATGCTAAAAAATGGTAGCATTCCAATTGATGGTTGAGCTACTATTTTTTTTGTTGTCAAAAACTAATTGGATAGAAGATGATAGATTAGTATCTATTTATGATAATAAAACTATAAAAGAACTATTGTATTATTGACTTTTCATTTTAAAAAATACTGTAGCATATATAAAGTATGCTGACAAGTGAACTTTGGGAATATCTCTATATGTGTAAAGTTATCAAATTGAACAATTGGATTTTAAATATTTATAAAATTAATGAATGAAAATATTAAAAGAGATACTCTTATTTATACATAAAACAATGAAAACATAATATATTAGATGTATAATATTGCTAAGTAGTTTTTAGGCTGATGGTATATTTATCTGTTGTAAAAGCCATTAAATAACAAAGGAGATTTGATATGAAAAAGGTGATAAATGCAAAATTCAAGGTAAATAAATTTAAAGTTGCTATACTTATGCCTCTTGTGATTTTTTCTCTTACTAGTTGTAGAAATGTAGCCACTCACAAACCTGTAAACATGAAGTCTGACGCACGATATAATTCTGCATTTTCACAACTTGAAAGTGATTATGATGTTAAACTTGGGATATATGCTTTTGATACAGAGATGAATAAAGAAGTTGCATATCATGCTGATGACAGGTTTGCCTATTGTTCTACTTTCAAAGCTTTAGCCGCTGGGGCTGTTTTAAAACAAGATTCATTAGATGAGCTTAAGCAAGTAGTTAAATATAAAAAAGAAGACGTTCTATCTTATGCTCCAATTGCAAAAGATAATGTTGATAAAGGAATGACTATTGAAGAAATTTGCAATGCAGCAGTACGTTTCAGTGATAATACAGCTGCAAACCTTTTATTTGATCATATAGGGGGACCTAGTGGCTTTAAATCAGCACTTAATCAATTAGGTGATAACGTTACGCAACCTACGCGTATAGAACCGGAACTAAACGAAGCCATACCTGGAGATATTAGGGACACTAGTACACCAAGACAATTAGCAACTGATTTGCAAGCATATACGACTGGAAATATATTAACAGATGATAAGAAAAAAATTCTTATTGATTGGATGACAGGAAATGCAACAGGCAATACATTAATTCGTGCAGGAGCACCAGATAACTGGGTAGTTGCTGACAAAAGCGGAACTGGTCCTTATGGAACGAGAAATGATATTGCTATAGTAATGCCTCCCAACAAGAAACCTATAATTATTGCAATATTATCAACTCACCATACAAAAGAGGCTAAATATGATGATAAACTAATTGCTCAAGCTTCTAAAATTGTATTCGATTCTTTTGCCACAATTGAGAATAACAATTAAAATAAGCTTGCGTATATGATAAATTAGTTTATAGATATTGCAAATATATATTATAGAAAGGCAAAAGAAAACATTGTTTAGAAGACTTTTACACCATATAAATATTAGAACAATACATAGAGAATTTATTATTTAATGAAATAACTGTTATGTTATTTGCTAGAAGTATGATTAAAAGTTAATCTATATTAATAAAAGTTATTTTTTAGATAAGAGTTAAGCATTTACAGGGAAGGTAAATAAATTATAAATACAATTGTGTAGCTAAAAGCCTATCTTAGATATTTATATGTAAGTATTTAAGAGGGGTTCTTTACTGTTTTCATATTACGTGATAAAAGTATTTTATGATATAATAATTACGTAATTATGGTAATAATGGAAAAAGTAAAAGTTAAGTTGAACCATTTAATATAAGAAGATAATAATTTGTATATGAAAAAATGATAAAAGAATATATACAATTTGCAAAAGAAGAAAAGATATTGCTAGAAATAGAAAGCGTAAAAGGTAAAAAGTTTGATATTTTTGTTCTTGATTACAATGAGGATAAAGTTTTTTATAAGTTTGCTAATAGTGGGCAAGATGGTCAAATTAAGTTTGAAAATATTATAAGATGCCGATGTAAAGATGATGAGTATGAAAAGATTTTTTGCTATAAGCAAATCGATAACGAATATAAACAAACAGATGTGAGAAATATTGTTGATAATTTATCAAAGTATTATTTTGAAATTCTTAATTTGTTGCAGTCAAAGGAACGGGAAGGAACTCCTCAATATAATTATTTTAACTCTAAAAAAAGTGTTTATAAGTTAATCTTTGATGAACTGCATAAAGATAAAGACAATCTTTTATTTTCTTATTTTACAGGAAAATTATTAGAAACAAATAAGAATGAATTTAATCAAAATAGTTCTAAAAAAGAGCATAGTTTAGAATCAATTTTACTTCTTCAGCAGTCTAATTTATCACAAAAAAAGGCTATAGAAGTAGCTTTAAATAATAAAATTTCAATTATTGAGGGGCCACCAGGAACAGGGAAAACAACTACTATATTAAGTATAATTGCAAATCAAGTAAATAAAAATAAAAAAGTGGTTGTAGTATCAAAAAATAATTCTGCTATTGATAATGTGGCAGAAGAATTGAGAGATATGCCATTTCCTGAATTATTTATTCGTTTTGGAAACCAAAAAATAATGAAAGACTTAGGAATAGGTATAAAAGATAAATTAAAAATATATGAAAAAGAAATAATAGGGATTCCAACAATTGCGTTAGAAGGAGAAAAGGAAAGATTAAATCAATTGTTTCAGGAATTAAATGAGATGGAAGAACATTTAAACCAACTAATTAGTGATAAAAATAAATTGAGTGGATTAGAAAATCAACATAGGCATTTGATGAAACGTAGAGAAGCATATCAGCTTTCTGATGAATTTATTAATAAATTTAAAAGGAAGAAATGGGATGTTAACAAAACAAAGAGAAAAATAGAATATTTATCTGATATATTGATGCAGATGTCTGATGGAAAAAGAATTAATTTCTTCAAGCGGATTATGTTATATCTGACTTTGAATGTATCGTTTGAAAATTTAGAAAGTCAGGGTATTGCTATACAAATTTCATTAGAAGAGAAATATCTAGATAATGTAATTCATATCATGAAGAAAAGGCTGGAAAATGATAATTTAGAACAGTTGCAAGAAAAAGTTCGAAATTCATATGTAGAGAAATATATAGAAATATCTAGGAAAATTTTATTGTCTACACTAAAGAAAAACTATAATGAAAAGCAGTTTGAAAATATTTTTCAAAGGATTGAGAATGAGAATGATGAAGATAGTATTATGGCAAGATACAGGAATGACATAATTGATATATATCCTGTTATTTTAACAACTGTTGATGCATTCTTATCAAATTATCATTCTTATTTTAAGACTGGTAAAAAAATAGATTGCATTATTATTGATGAAGCATCACAATGTAATATTTTATCAGCATTACCATTACTATATTTAGCCAAGCAGATTGTAGTAGTAGGTGATTGTAAACAGCTTAATGCAATTATTAATCTTTCTAAAGATACAATTAACACAAAAGTAGAAGAAAGTTATGATTATACAAAGGAAAGCTTTTTGAGCACAATTTCTAAAGCAATGAATCCTCCTTCGAATATGCTCTTAGAACACTATCGATGTGATTATATGATAATAAATTATTGTAATAAGTATTTTTATGACAATCAATTGATTATATATAAGAATGCAAAAAATGGTGCAATGAGATTGATAGATAATGATAAAGGAAAATATATAGATGTAGAAAATAAATCTTTTGTTAATAAAAGAGAAATTGTTACAATAGATTCAGCTATTCAATCTGATATACATGGGAAATTTGTAATTACACCCTTTAGTAAACAGGCACAAATTTTAAAGAAAAAATACAGTGATAGTCAATGTGGAACTATTCATACTTTTCAAGGTAAAGGTGAAAAGGAAGTATGGTTTTCTACTGTATTGAATCATACACCTGTATCAATTAATCATGTACAAGGGAAAAATAATCTTTTTAAAAAGGAATTAATTAATGTAGCTGTTTCTAGAGCAAAAGAAAGATTTATTATGGTTACAGATGTTACTTTTTTTAAACAATATAGTACAAATATGAAAAGCTTAATTGAATATATGGAAGTGTATGGAGAAATCATACCTGATAAGACAGTTTGTATTTTTGATTACTTGTATAGACAAATGAAGTCATATACTGTAATAGATAATTGCGATAATATATTCGAGAAAACAGTAAAAAATTACCTTGATGACTTCGTACAGTTGAATCCAGAATATCAACTTGTAGTAAAATTACCATTGGCTTCAGTTGTAACAGATAAAAATTTTTTAGAAAGTAATCCTGATATTAAAAGGTTTATTTTGAATAATGCTCATTTAGATTTTACAATTTATGATAGACGAATTAGAAAACCTATTGTTGCTATAGAATTAGATGGTAAATATCACAAAATGGAGGAACAAAAAGAAAGAGATAAAAAGAAGGATATTTCTTTACAACATATGAAAATAAATTTATGGAGATTAAATTCAAAAGATGCTATAACAGAAGAAGATTTTTTTTAAAGAATGGATAATTTAGTACATCAAGTTATTAGCTAATTGTATATTTACTAGGTGGTGATGTGGTGGAAATAAATAAGAAAATATTACATATAGGATTGTTTTTAATTGGAATATCATTAATTTTTACAATAGTATTTGCATCAGTTTATAAATTAGAAAACCCTGTAGTTATAAAAATGTTCATTGAAAAAAATATATATCCTAACGAAGTTAATGAAAATTCAGCTTTAGCAGATGGATTTGAATTAAAATACATAACTAACATATCAGATAATAGAAAAATTGTTAATATTAAATTTAAAGAAAAGCCAGATATTGAAGTTACGGTTTCGGATGATTCTTTGGGTTATGGGGACATGCCATTTTTTAATGACATTAATAAACAAAGTGAAAATAAATATGGAATATATGTTGTCAACACTATATATATTAGTATGAATTTAAAGAATATAGATAAGAAATTTAATGAAATTGAACTTAATAATGTTAAAGTAACTTTTAATGATGGAAGTACATTAAATGCTAATTTAGGCAGGATAATACTGCATAAGGATGAAAGTAATTTTAAGGATATAGATCATATTGGTTCAAGTGGATCATCTGATTGTGAATTCTCCTCAGAAAAAAGGCTTAAAAAAAATATAAAATTACTAAAAGTTGATACTCCATTATTAGATTGTATAAAAGATTGGTTTAATATTTCTATAGACAGCATTGATTACAAAAATATTTCAGGAACTGAACATGGAAAAGATAAGGTATTAAGTATTTATTCTAAGTTTAAAACTCCAAAATCTATATCTGAAAAATACAGCTATTATGATATAAATCCTAAATTGTATTACGAAGACAATAAAGGAAATAGGTCATATACTTCCATAGATCACATTAGTCATACCCCTGACAGTTTTGATTTTATAGGAATATTTAAGTATTTAAAATTAAGGGGTGTGATTTAGTATGGAAAATGGATACAAAAAAATATTGTGGGGGATTTTTATCATCACATTCAATATAAATTTAGGAATAATAAAGATATTGCCACCCTTTATAGGCTTTATAATTATTTTAAGTGGAATAAGTTCTTTATATAAAGAAACCCAAATAGAGTCTTTTAATAAGGCTAAAACTTTTGCAATTATTTTAAGCATTGTAACCTTTATAGGGGAGATCATGAGATTTTTTTCAATTGAATTAAGTAGTTTTTTTATATTTAATGGGGTATGTATAGTTTTTTCAAAGATTATAGAACTTCTTATGTTTTATAAGTTATTTGATGGCTCAATTGAATATTTAAATTATAATAATCAATGTGATTTGGCTTGTGAAAATATAAAAAAACTAAGATTTTACATTATAGCTTCAGTAATTAATATTATATTTTTAAATCTTACATTGATATCTAATATTAAAATTTTGAATATTATAGTACTTGTAATGTTAATTATTTTACGTACCTATTTGATGATGTCAATTTGTAGGCTTAAAAATGTAGTTGTTTAAGAGCTTAAAACTAAATAGATACTGAAAAATATATTTATAAGGATATAATAAAATTTTAGAGCACTTAATAACTTTATTAGTTCAACTGCAATTTATTTTAGAGGATAGATAATAGATTAGAGAAAAAAAGGTAAAGTTCGATGGAAAAATTACGTAAAATATACTAAGAAAAAAATTAAAAGTAATATTTTAGAAAATATTTAATAGTAAAATATTAGCTATTAATATGAAGGTGATGATTCAATGATTTTAAAGAAATCATGGTTTTATATAATTATATATGCTGTTATTTTTCTTACATTCATGTATTTAGATAATTCAATAGTTAAACAACCAAAGCTGACTTAGTATGTATTCTTAATCTCTATGACTTTTATGATAATAACATCAGTTATTGTAATTATACTGTCATTTACGGAAAAGAAAGCAAGTGAAGAATTATTGAAGGTATTTAGTTCGGCTTGTTTTATACTTTCAATTTGTTTAGCTGTTTTTTCTTCAGGATGGCTAGGATTAATTTTATTAATACAGTATGGAAATTAAAAAAAGTACAAAATAGGCATTGAATGATTATACTTTAGAAAGTATGTATTAGCAGTGATCTTTTATATAATAAGATCATAATCATTCTAAATAATATAATTAGGAGAATTACATAATGAAAGAAGCAATTTATTATATTATAGCTATGAGTATATCTGGTTTAATATTTATGAATATTTCAACTAAACTTAGATGGAGTGAAAAATTATGGAGTTTTTTTAATAAGAAAATTAAGCCTAATTATAATGTTGCTATATGGATTTTAATATCGACTCTTATACAAGGGTTTTTGGCAGATGTAATAGGAACAATATCTATAATTAGCAAAATTATTTTAGGTCTTACTATGGGATTTTTCTTTGCATTTATGCCAAATTTAGAAAAAAAATAAATTTTATCCTTTAAAATTGAATATGAATTTTTAGTGTTGAAACATCTATAAGAGATACTGTAATGTGAAAAGTTTGTAATTTTATTTATTACTATGTTATTTATATTGAAAATAATTTGGGGATGTAGGTGATTGTTTTATGGAAAGTAAATTAAGTAATAGAAGTTTTCAATTGTCTATATTAGGTGCTTTGGCAATAATAATATATGGTTTTATAATACAGTTTCTTGTTAGTATTCCTTTTCAAATCCTATCAGAAATTATGTATGTTAATTCTCATAAAGTTTTAGAATTAGTTGTAGAGATGCTAAATGATTTAATTCCAAAGGCTGTAATGTTAATTTTTATTTTAAGGAAAATAAGAGAATATTATAAAGACAATTTTAAAATAAAATACATTGAAAAATTTAATTTTAAACTATTATTATGTACAGTTTTTTTAATGTTAGGACTTTTTTTTGGTTACAAAGTTCTATGGAGATAATAGTAGGAAAAATACCTATGCCAGAATCTTTTGAAAAGATATTTGAAGAAATATCTGAAAATCCTTATGTAATGGTTATTTCACTTATAATAATAGCGCCTATTTTTGAAGAAATACTTATGAGAGGGATTATTTTAGAAGGATTTTTAAATAAATATAAACCAGCAACTGCTATAATTGCTTCAGCACTTATATTCGGAGCAATGCACTTAAATATTCCTCAGTTTATTAATGCTACAATTATAGGAATATTTTTGGAAATGTTATATTACAAAACAAGATCTTTAGCATTATGTATAGTGGCTCATATGTTAAATAATGCAATAGCTAGTTTAGTTATTCAGCTTAATGCTATAAGTTTTTTTATAGGTGCAATAATTTTTATAATATCAGGAATATTTTTTCAAAGATATATTAGAGAATTAAAATGTGTTGATATTAATTTTGAAGAGAATAGTATATCATCAAAGGGGTAATTTTTTTATTTATTAAATATGATTACAATATTTTGTTTATAAAGGATTCATATTAAATGTTATAAATAAAATATTGTATTATACCATATATAAAAATAATGGAAAATGAGAAGTAGTGAGATACAAAATCTCTACTATTTTATTAATAGTAAGGTTAATAATTCATTATAAAAATAATAATTTAAAGGAGTAGAAAAAAATTTTCTACTCCTTATTAAAAGTTTCAAAACTTATAAGTCTTGAAACTTTTAATAAGGCATATTATGTTGAATATATTTTTCATTATATTGAATATTTAAATAGAATGTACTTAATACAGTAGAGAGTCTGGAACTACTCCTATTATTTATAATAGTTTGTACAAAGCCTCCTTAGATTTGATTTTGATGAAGAAGTACAAAAGTATTTCATAAATTATAAATATCTCACAATTTTTAATAGTGAAGATTAATTATATTTTACTTAAGTTACAGTTAAAATTTGGTTGAATTTCAAGGGGATATTTGGAATAATTATAATATGCTTAAGGAACATATCTTTTTTATATTAAAATTTAATCAAAATGGAGATGATTATATGTTAATAGTAATTGAAAGAGAAAAATTATATGAAGAAGTTTGGAGTATAAAGATGAAGGAGCTAGCAAAGTTGTATGGAATTTCAGAAGCTACTCTAAGAAAATATTGTAGAAAATTAAATGTACCATTTCCGCAGAGTGGATATTGGATTAAAGTTAGAAATGGAAGTAATCCTAAAAAGGTAAATTTACCACAGTTTGATGGAGAGGATAAAATGGTTATACAAAAGCATGAATATAATAATCAGTATAGCTATACCAAGGAGAACAGACTAAAATATATGACAGAAGAAAAGAAAAATAAGATTTTAGAGTTTTGTAATAATATAAAAGTGCTGAAAAGTTTATATAAGCCTCATCAACTTATTAAGGAAATTAAATTTTACAATGACAAAAGAGATATGATAAGAGATGGGAGAGCTAATAATTTAAATATGAAAGTATCAAGTGAGTTGAAGAATAGAGCTATTAGGATAATTGACAGTATCTTTAAAAGTTCAGAAAAACTAGGATTTAAGATAAAAAGTAAGGATAAAGATACTAGAATATGTGTAGGCAATGAAGAAGTTAGAATAGGATTGAAAGAAAAACTTATTAGAGTTGAGCATATTAAGACTGATAAAGATTCATATTGGGATCCTAAATATGATTATAATTACTCTGGTGAATTATTATTATTTATTGATGAATATTATGCTCCAAGAAAAAATTGGAGAGATCTAGATAATATCAAATTAGAAAATATGGTGGGGGACTTTATTATTGCTGTTATTGACACAGCTGAGATTCTTAGAATCCAACAAGAGAAGGTAAAAATAGAAGCTGAAATAATAAAGAAAAAGAAAATAGAACAAGAGAAGTTGAAAAAGAAACAAGATTATGAAATGAAAAGGAGTAAGGAATTGAAGATTTGTGCTGAAAATTATATATTATCAACTAAAATAGATGAGTACATAAATACATTAGAAAAAGAACTAACCAATATTATAGACAAAGAGAAAAGAATTAAAATTTCTAAATATATAGAATGGGCAAAGGAAAAATCAGAATGGATAAATCCTATTATTCAAAAAGAAGATAAAGTACTTGGAAAGAAATATGACGATACATTATATGATATTGAGTACAAAGATGATGAGGATTATTTATGTATATATGATTAGGAATTCTCTATTATTTAATAATATATGTAACTATAATTATTAGGTAAAAAAATAATATCAAATGGTGTAAAAAGTTTTATGCTAACTAAGATTTTAGGAGGATATTAATATGAAAAGAGAAAAAATTAAAACTCCAAAAGAGGAAATTGTGAATTATTGGTTTTCTAGAGTAGATGAATGTAGATTAAGTGTAGATGCATCTGAGGCACATGAAAGATGCTGGAGATGCGGATGTAAAAAATCATTGGAAAGATGTCATATTATTCCACACTCTTCAGGAGGTGAGGATAAACCTTCAAATCTTGTGCTACTTTGTCACAGATGTCATTTAGAAAATCCTAATGTCACAGATCCAGAGATTATGTGGGATTGGCTTAGTGCATATGGGACGACATTTTATGACACATTTTGGGCAATACAAGGGATAAAAGAATATGAATTTATATATAATAAATCATTGAAAGAGGAGTTTGAAGTAAGAAATATAAAGGATATTAATAAGTTTAAAGAAATAGTTACAGAGCAAATCGAGAAAACAACATTTCATTATGGTCACCCTTATCTAAATTCAGCAACATTAGCAGGAGTTATTAGAAGTGTATTAAAAAAGTATAAATAATAGTTGTTGTATGTTGAAAATATTAGGAATATTATTAAAAAGCTAAAGAGCATTTGGATCCTGATAAAGATAAGAAATTTTTAGACATTCAATTGAATTTTTACTTAAGCCACATTTGGGGATAGTTGTTTTTGAGAAAAACTTAAAATATTTTTGATTTTTTTAGTTTTCCCTAGTGTGTTTTCTTCTAAAGTATCATATAATTCATGATATATATTCATTGGCAAATTTTTTCAAAAATTTGCGACTCGTTTTGGCAAGCATCATTATGCCCAACAAATAAGCCGCTTTTTTCTAGGCCTACAAAGAGATTATCTAGTCCCAATATTAGTTAAAATATACCCTGCAGATAGGCTTATTTTATCTATTACAGAAAATGGTCATTTGAAGTTAGAAAACATGATATAATTACTATTAGTTAAGGTAAATAAGGTATAATGCCTTGTTGCTATTAACATTTTGTATTTAATTCTTATTTATATCATTTGTGGAGGTGCAACAAATGAATTTAACGAAATGGGATCAATATTTAAGATATATTGAATTATGCAGAGAAAGAATACAGTCATTTTCTGAATATCCATATTGCTTATCAGCAATAAAAGATTTATCTAGAATAGAGTTTCATCCCAAAGTGACATATATTGTAGGTGAAAATGGTACTGGTAAATCAACAATACTTGAAGCTATTGCTATAGCATGTGGTTTTAATCCAGAAGGTGGAACTAGAAATTTTAATTTTTCAACAAATGATACTCATTCAGATCTATATAAAAACCTTAAATTGGTTAGAGGAGTTAAAAGACCATACGATGGTTTTTTTCTAAGAGCAGAAAGCTTCTATAATGTGGCTACAAATATAGATGAAATATATGAAATAGATGATTTAGATCCATATGGGGGAGTATCACTACATTCACAGTCTCATGGAGAATCTTTTTTATCAGTTATTAGAAATAGATTTAGCGGAAGCGGTTTATATATTTTGGATGAGCCAGAAGCAGCATTGTCCCCATCAAGGCAAATGTCTATGCTTGTTATAATGCATGAATTAATACAGAAAAATTCTCAATTTATAATAGCTACTCATTCTCCTATAATAATGTCTTATCCAGATTCAATCATTTATGAATTAAGCGATGGTATAAAAGAAGTAATGTATAAGGATACTGAACATTATAAAATCACAAGAAATTTCCTTGATAAACCTGAAAAAATGCTAAAAATACTTTTATCTGAAGAGTAAATCCCTTTATTGAATTGTATTACCATTACCAGAAATAATATTTTTGAAAGGGAAGTGTGGTTTTTTAAAGGAGTATATTACTTACATAATTTTTATTGAAAGGAAGTTAATAAAGCTAAAATGACAGATATTGCTTTTGAGTATATAAATCTCACCGAGGTATCTATAACTGAAGCCAAATTGAAGAGAGTAGAAGCAAAAAACTCCCACTTTATTAAAAACAACTTCTTCAAAACAATTGGGGAATCATTGTTGAGCAGTAATTAGATTAATTTTCATTGCGAAACTATACAGGTTATGAGCAAAACATTTAATCGATATAATTTATACTTGAACGCACTAAATAAAATATGCTTTATGTAGAAGCAGGATAGCTTTGCCTTGATTGGCTGAGCCATCCTGCTTTTTCACCATCTTTATGTGAATATATGTCATATAATTATGCTATTTAATTCGATGATACTGAGGATTATGCCAAGAAGAACTGAGGAACACTGTTCGCCGCTAGTATATTGTGGATAATAAAAACAGATGAAGTTTTATATAATGACGCAAATTGAAATTTAGGCGACGTAACTATTGAATATGAAAATATGAATAATGTCATTTGATAATTGAATAATGTGGTGTGAAAAGATGAAGTGATTTTACATTTATTTTCAAGAAAGTGTAAGGTTAAATCATGTAAATATGATATAATTACTACAATATAATATAAAAATAGTAATATACTGTAAAATACAGATTATTTATATAATAGGGGGAAAATTTAAAAATGAATAATAAAAAATCTAATGAGATTTACACTAAAAGATTACTTTTGAGAAAATTTCAGATTTGTGATTTTGAAGATTATTATGATATTTTAAAGCAAGAAGAAGTTAGTATGTGGCTTGGGACCGGAAAAAGAAAAAGTCTAGATGATGTTATACGTATAATGAAAAATTTTGAAAAACATTGGGTTGAAAATAATTATGGTGTTTGGGCTGTAACAAATAGAGAGACTAATAAACTCATAGGTCAGTGTGGATTTAATATTCTTGAAGATACAAAAGAAACAGAATTGTTATATGCTTTTGATTCTAAGTTCTGGGGAAAGGGTTATGCCACTGAAGCTTCAATGGCTGCAATTGAATTTTTATCTGAAAACTTTAAACTAAATCATGTAGTTGCATTAGTCTATCCCAATAATAATAGATCAAGTAATGTTATTAAGAAAATAGGATTTCAATATAAAGGAATAGAGGAACATTTTGGAGTAGAATTATTATATTATAAATTAAAATTAGATAAATCGTCGTTTTAATAAATTAATATAAACGTATAGAGTGTAATACATAACTTTCTTATCCTCCATAAATAGTGTATAGCAAATATGGTACAATAAGGTATAATGAAATTGAAAAATTAGACAAAATAAAATTTGTTGATATTTCATAAAGGAGAGCTATTTATGAAGTTAATTGCACTTATAGAAAACAAATCTAACTCTGAACTCATAGGAGAACATGGACTAGCTATTTATATTGAATATAATAATAAGCGCTATCTTTTAGATACAGGAGCATCAAATACTTTTATTGACAATGCTCTAAAGCTAGGTGTGGATTTGAGCATGATAGATGCCGCAATTCTTTCCCATAGTCACTATGACCACTCTGGTGGTTATAATGGTTTTTTTGATAGAAATAAGAAAGCTAATGTGTATGTTAGAAAGGAAGCCAAGGAATTATGTTATGGTAAAATAGGACCATTTAAGCGCTATATTGGTATCCCAAAAGGTATTTTAGATAAGTATGCAGATAGGTTTATTTATGTACATGAAGATTATAAAATTGATGAGGGCGTGCATCTTATATCACACAAAACTGATAATCTAGAAGTTAGAGGTAAAAAAGCTCATATGTATCGTATGACAAAGAATGGATTAAAGCCTGATGATTTTCATCATGAGCAAAGCTTAGTGTTTGACACTGATGATGGTTTGGTAATTATAAATAGTTGTTCTCACGGTGGTATAAATAATATTGTGGAAGAAGTAAAGGCCACTTTTCAAGGTAAGAAAGTCTTAGCAGTTATTGGAGGATTTCATTTAATGGGACTTACCGGTACAAGTTCTATGAGTATTAAAGCTGAAGAAGTTAAAGCCCTTGGGAATAGGTTGGTTGATTTGGGAGTAGAGCATATTTATACTTGTCATTGTACTGGAGAGCCAGCTTATAAGATACTGAAAAAAACATTGGGTGAGAGAGTAGAATATTTTAGCACTGGAACTGTTGTAGAACTGTAAATAAATTTATAGGAGAGGGAAATATGAATAAAAAATCAGGATTTTATTCGGCGATGGCAGTGACTATTACAACTTTTTTGTTTGCTGTAGGAATGATTATTGGTAATGATACAGCTTCTTATTTTGTTTGCATGTTATTGTCATGGGGGTATATTTTGCTAACCTGTAGTTTTGCAGTAGAAGTTACTCATGAAAGGAAAGCACTTGCATATGGGGAATGGCATTTGCTTGTCTTTATGGTGTATTTATTAATTTAGTATATTTTACACAACTAACTACAGTTGCAAATAAAACTGAATCTACTGAAGTTTTAAAGATTCTATCATATCAATCATTAGGTAGTTTAATGTTTAATTTGGATTTATTTGGATACGGAATGATGGCAATTTCAACTTTGTTAATTGGCATAGCAATTAACCCTAAAAACAAATCTGATAAATGGTTAAAGGCTCTTTTGATGATACATGGAATATTTGCTCCTGGCCGTGTAATAATGCCAATGCTAAATATTTTCAATTCTCATATGGGCGCTAGTGGAGATTTTATTGGCATAATTGTGTTGCTTATATGGTGCATATATTTTATTCCAATTGGAATTCTTTCCACTGTGCACTTTAAGAAAAATAATGTGAATTCATAAATAAAGTTTACATTATTTTAGTAGGATTAACTGAAGTTTTGTAATAATACCCACAGAATGGAAATAAATCATAAATAAGATTTGTTTAGGCTGGATATATTCTATATAATATAAAATATATAAGAAAGATATTTTAAAATTATATTTTAGAAGGTATATAATAAAGTATAGCAAAATTAAATGAAGAGGTGAAAAATTTGATTAAACATATTGTAATGTGGAAACTAAAAGAATTTGCTGAAGGAAAATCAAAATTAGAAAATGCTAATAAAATAAAAATGAGTTTAGAAGATTTACAAAATAAAATTGACACACTTAAGTTAATTGAAGTTGGCGTAAACATTAATAATTCTAAACAAGCATATGATGTTGTTTTATATTCAGAATTTGAAAATTTAGAAGATTTAAATTTATATCAAAATCATCCTGATCATTTAAAGGTTGGAGAATTTATTAATAAGATTAAAGAGGAAAGAATAGTTACAGACTATGAGGTATAAAATAATAATTTAAAAAGAGTAGAAAAAATTTAGCTACTCTTTTTTTGTTTTATTATGAGATTCAATTTGAAATTGATTGGTTTTTCCCATTATATAAGCTAATTTAATCATATCTCGTTCTTGCAAGGTGAGTTTTGTATTGAACATTTTTTCAAATTGTTTAAAGAGACTTCCATAAGAGGTTTTTCTTTAATGCAAATTTGCTTTTTATAACATAGAGAATAAAGTGAAAAATTATAAGATAGATACTTTTTATAATAAAGAAAATAAAAAGTTAATTAATAATTTTAAATAATAAAAAGAATCATTAATTTTGCATGGCCAGTATTTATAAGCTGTATTATTGTTTACAACTGACAAAATCTTAATTTTGTTACTACATTTTAGGGTTAAATAACAATTTTTTTAAAATTACCTGTCATGTCTGCAATCTCAGCCACCGCATCATCAATATAAACTATTCCTAATACCATTCCAGTTTTATCATTATACATCTTCTTTAATTTTGGCATTGCAGTAAATGCTGCATCTAACGCTTCCACCCTATCATCAACGACTACTTTTCCACTGATACGCATCCACTCTCCCTTAGGACTACAAGTACAAATTTCAACATTAGGATTTACCAAGATCTGCTGAAAAGACTTTTTATGTTTTCCAATTCCAAAATAAAGTTTCCCATCAAATTCCATAGAAAACCCAAAAGGTCTCACCTTTGGCTTATCGCCTTCAACAGTTGCAAAATAGAATACCGGATTTTCCTTCAAAAAATTCATTACTTCTTCCATGATATTACCTCCATATTGTCTTATTAATTTATATATAACAAGAGTTCTTTCAATAGCAAAGCTATATTTTGAACTTTTGTTATGTATTATCCTGTTCACAAAAATCAGGTATTAAATCCTTCGTTTATTTTGATATCAGCAAACACCTGTTTTAAGTTTTGTTTTAGTATTTACTCTTTTTTTATTATCTGATATGATTATACTGCTAATGGTAAAATATTTCAATTACGCAAAAAAATGTGAGTAAGTAAGCGAAATAAAACCAAGTAAGGAGGAGAAAACTATGTCAGAGAATACAAATAACTGTCCCTGTAAGGATAAATGTCCACTAGAAGCAACAATGGAATTAATCGGTGGAAAATGGAAAGTGCAAATTCTATGCTCATTATATAGTGATGGAGCAACACGTTATAATGTATTAAAAAGGAAACTTAAGGGGATTTCAAATACAATGTTAGCCAGTTCATTAAAAGAACTGCAGCAAGCTGGCCTGATTATTCGAGAACAATTTATGGAAATACCCCTTCGTGTTGAATATAAAACTACCGACGCATGCAAAGAATTAATACCAATTCTAGGTAAGCTTGCAATATGGGGAATGAAACTAAAACCAATGGACGAATAATTTATAAAAATATAATAGAGACTTGAGTTTTTATTTGCATTTATTATAAGTTTATATATTATAGTAATAAGAGAATAAATACTTTGATTGGAGTGTGAAAAAGAATTTAATGAAAGAAATTATAACTTATATATTATGCAATAAAGATAAAAACTCTAATAGATATTATCAAGATGTATCAATTTTTACAGATGAAGTGATAAGCAAAATATATAATGAAAGTAATAATTGGATAAATGATATTAAAAAATTTATATTAAAAAATAATATAGAAAAATTAAGAAGTAATGCAGAGTATTTACTTGAACTACTTATGTTAGGTGTATTATGGAGATGTTATGTAAATAAAGCAATTTTATTAAAAAACACACCTAAAAATATCCTTATAAAATTATCTAAATTAAGAGAAAAAGAGAATATGAAAAAGTCGTCAGATTTTTTTAGAGGTATTTTAGAAACATTATTTTTATATAAAAATAGTAGTCATAAGGTAGATTATACATTAGATAATGTAAAAAAGTTAATTCAGTGGTTATCAGCTACAGGTGAGTTTAAACAAGAAGTCAAAAGATTAGAAAGATGGGAAAAATTTTTATCTAATAAATCAGAAGATGAAATTAAGAATTTTTTATTGTTAATAACAAATTTAGGTGAATGGTTTGAAGTAAGAAGCCAGGAAGTATTAGGTATTTATACTAAAAATGTTAATGAGTTTCATAATTCTACTTATAAAAAACATAAATGGAAAGAAGATTATATATATTGTGGACGTAAAAGAGTAGAATATCATTTAAATATGGTAGGAGCCGATATATTAAATAGAGCTTATAGAGAGGAATTTTTAAAAACCAAAGAAAAAAGATTGCTTTTGCCAGCTTGTATGAGACTAAATTTTAATAATTGCAAAGCTTACAAAACTAAAAATGGATATGTATGCAAAAATTGTACAAAATCCTGTAAGGTTAATGAGTATACAAAATTAGGGGAAAAATATAATTTTGAAGTTTATATTATTCCTCATGAATCATCTGCATTTGTAAAAGAAAAAATTAAAAGAGATTATACAGGGATAATAGGTGTAGCTTGTGTTCTTAACCTTATTTCAGGTGGATGGAAAGCAAAAGAGTTAGGATTTATTCCACAATGTGTATTGTTAGATTATTGTGGATGTAAGAATCATTGGCATGAAAAAGGAATTGTTACTGATATAAATAGTGATAGATTATTATATATTATTGGTATAGAAAAATAAGTATAGGAATAAACAGATTTCTAAGCTTCAGAGGGAGTTTTACCCCCACTAAAGCCCAGGGACGTAACCGCTCTTTACTCCCACTTTGAAGAGGATGGAAGTAGTAGAGTTGGTAGTTATTGAATAGAGTTAGAAATTGTAATAATTAATAATATTTTATATGATTAGCTATTAGGGTGAAATTTGTAAATGGGAATTATTATATTAATTTATCGTTAGTACAATATATAAGTTATAAAATAATAATTTAAAAAGAGTAGAAAAATTTATCTGCTCTCTTATTTCTTTGTTTTATCAGGGGAATTAATTTGAAATTGATTGGTTTTTCCCATCATATAAGCTAATTTAATCATATCTTGTTCTTGCAAGGTGAGTTTTGTATTGAACATTTTTTCAAATTGTTTAAAGAGACTTACTGTGTCTATTTTTGTTTTTGTATTTTTATGTCTACAAGTAGTTGTATTATTCATTGGTCTATATATTTTAGTTTTTATCTTTTCTGAGTAGATTTTTTTAAAAACTTCAGCAGTATAAAAAGCATCATTAAAAGCATTATGAAAATCATTATTTTTAGTTATATGGAATAATTCAACAGCATTACTAAGTCCAACATTGATAGATTTAGGATAGTTTAAATATTTACATGCATAGGCTTGAACATTTATGTATTCTTTAGGGATAGATTTAGTATCTAATTTGTAATATACTATATTTCTAAATAACTCTTTCATATCAGTCATGCCCCAGATGCAGAAGATATTCTTATCTTTATCTAAAAACTTCAAAAAATCTTTGTAGACTTCCCTAAAAGGTTTTGCTTTATTTAAAGAATCCATCGTTAAGTTAGTAAGATTTTTTACAAAAGGATTTAAATCTAAATATATCTCAGGTTTTACTAATGCATTAAAAGTATCAATGGTAGTGAAATTTTCATTAAGCTTTATAGCTCCTATCTGAATTATTTCAAAAGGACATTTAATTTCAAAGTGGTTATTATATCCCTGATTAAATTCTAAATCAAATATTATATAGTTCATAATTCATCTCCTAAAATATCAGTTATATTTAGTATTTTATGTTGTATTTGTATAAATATTTATTACTATAATAACACAAAAGAAGAAGTTAATTACAACAGTCCTTACAACTATTTTTCTAATTGGTCATGGAACTATAAAAGACCCATGATATTATGTTTTTCTCAAAGTAGAAAATATTACCAACTTATTGTAGGTGTAACTGGAATGCCTTATGGTGATACTGATATTTATGATAACGGTCTAGCCGGTAATTTAGATATGCATTTCTACAATAGTGTAGGACATTCAAATCCTGCAATAGATTAAATATACCAATCTAATGTATTAAAAGCAAATGGACAATAGTTTTTAGTGTGTTTAATTCACATATAGAAAAATATTTTACTATTTTGTATAATTGTAATAGGCTTTTGTGATTTTTTATACATAGGTAACTTATATAAATAATCATAAAAATATTATGAAAGGAAAAAGTATAATAAATTTTAATATAGACTTATTATACAAAGTGATATTATGGAAAAACTAAATATATTAATTGTAGAAGATGATGTTAATATAAATAATATGATAAAGGAATCCTTAATAAAGGAAGGATATGATGCAGGACAAGCTTCTAATGGACTTGAAGCTGTGGAAAAATTCCAAGGTGAAGAGTATCATATGGTAATTATGGATGTTATGATGCCAGTTATGGATGGTATTGAGGCAATGAGAAGAATTAGAGAAAAAAGCAAAGTCCCAATTATAATACTTTCTGCAAAGGGAGAAGATAGTGATAAAATAATAGGGCTTGGTATGGGAGCAGATGATTATATCGTAAAACCATTTTCGGTACCAGAGCTTATAGCAAGAGTTAAATCCAATATAAGAAGAGCCATTTATTATAATGAAATTAGCGCTAACAATGAAGATAAAATATATCAGTATGGTGATGTAAAATTTAATATGAATAAATATATAGTTACCAAAGGAGGAAGTGAACTTACTCTTACTGCAAAGGAAATGAAAATTCTTAAGCTTTTCTTTGAAAATCCAAACAGAGTATTTACCAAAGTTCAGATATATGACAGTGTATGGGGAGAAGAATTTTTATCAGATTATAATACGGTAACAGTACATATGAGAAGACTTAGAAGTAAAATTGAGGATGACCCTAAGAACCCTAAACTTATAGAAACTGTTTGGGGGATAGGATACAAATTAACAGGTGATAGAAAATGAATTGGTTATTAATAATTATTATAATAATATTATCTATACTATTATTAAATGATAAAATAAAAACTAAAAGGATTACTGCAAAATTAAAAAAGATTCTTAAAGAAAATTCAAGGGAAAGAATAAAGTTTTATAATTTAAGTGGAAATAAGAAAGAACTTGTTAGAGAAATTAATATTTTTCTTGATAAATATGAGAGTATTTCTATTGATAATAAAAATTATAAGGATCATCACCAAAAAATGATTTCAAATATTTCTCATGATATAAGAACTCCACTTACTGCTCTTATGGGATATGTTGATCTTCTTTCAGATAATTCTATTACAAAAGAAAAGAGAGAAGAATATGTTAGCATTATTAAAGAAAGAGGTACTGCTTTAAAAGATCTTATGGAAGAGTTTTTTCAAGTGGCAAAGCTTGAATGTAATGATGTGGACATAACTATTGAAAAATTTAATATATCCGAAATAGTAAGAAAGAATATAATTACTTTTATGAATGAAATAAATGAGAGAAATATAACTCCTGAGATAAACATAGGTGATGAAGAGATTTTTGCTTTAGGAGATAAAAACTATATGAGCAGAATCATAACAAATCTAATTTCAAATAGTTTAAAATATGGATATGAAGGAAAAGTTATTGGTATCGATTTAAAGGAAGATAATAAATGGGTAATTCTTAGCATATGGGATAAAGGAAAAGGTATTGATAAAAATGAGCTTCCTTATATCTTTGATAGATTATATACCGGGGAGAAGTCTAGAAATAGAAACCTTCAAGGCAGCGGTCTTGGACTTAGTATAGTAAAAAATATGCTTCAGCATATGAATGGAAGTATAACTGCAAAAAGCATACCTTATGAGAAAACTATATTTATAGTAAAGATTCCAAAAGGTAACAGTTAAAATTGGCTGAAGATGCTAGAAACATTAGGTTAAATTCACTAAAGTATTGTATGATTTTTTATACAATATTTAATAAGTATCAAAAAAGCATTTAATTTAATAAATTTGTAATAATTACGTAGCTTGGATTTAAGGATTAGCCCTTATTATGAATATGGATGAGGGGTAATCCTTAACTATTTATTAAAAGGGAGGAAAAACGATGGAAAATATATTACAAACTTATAATCTTACAAGAAAATATGGTACTACAGCTGTAGTTGATAATATTAATATGAATATTAAAAAAGGAGAGATATATGGGTTTTTAGGAAGAAATGGGGCAGGAAAGACAACAACTTTGAGAATGATTATGGGACTTATTTCTCCAACAAAAGGAGAATATGAGCTTTTCGGAAAAAAGATGGGAGATAGAGAGGTCTTTGGAAGAATAGGAGCAATAATTGAAACACCAGGTTTTTATCCGAATTTAACTGCAAGAGAGAATCTTGATATTCACAGAAGATTGATGGGAATTCCTAATAAGGAATATGTGGATGAAGCTTTAGAAATTGTGGGACTTACTAATTATGATATTAAAAAGAAAAAGGTTAAGAAATATTCTTTAGGTATGAAACAAAGATTGGGAGTTGCAAGGGCGCTTTTACATAAACCAGAACTTCTTATATTAGATGAGCCAACTAATGGACTTGACCCAGTAGGGATTAAGGAAATGAGAGAAACGCTGCTAGATCTTAATAAAAAGAAAGAAATAACAATACTTGTATCAAGTCATATACTTGGAGAAATACAACAGCTCGCTACAAAGATTGGTATTATTCATAATGGAAAACTTTTAGAAGAGATTGATTACAAAAGTTTTGAAAAAAAGAATAGGCATTATATTAATTTAAGAGTTAATAATGATAAAAAAGCAGTAACTATTTTAGAAAAATCAATGAATATTAGAGATTATGAAGTAACAGAACCGAATAGAATTAGAATATACGAGATGCTTGATAAGTCAAATGATGTTGCTAAAAAAATGATTTCAGAGGGTGTAGATGTTTATGAGGTTAATGTTATGAATGATACTCTTGAGGATTATTTTGTAAGACTTACTGGAGGTGGACAAGGTGCTTGATGGATTATATAGTGAGTTCTTAAAGTTAAAAAGAACGGGATATTATATTACTATTTTATTAGTGGGCTTAATTTGTTTACAATTTAGTACAATGAATAAACATATGATGTCATCTCTAAATTGGTATGGATACTTTTCTAAATTTGAATTTATAGCTTTTAGTATATTTTTTACATTAGTGATCCCCAACATTATTGGGATTATATTTATTAGAGAATTCAGGTATAAAACAGCACCTATAGAATTTTCCTATCCTAATGGTAGATTTGGAGCTTTTATTAATAAATTTTTGATGAGCATAATAGTTATAGCTATTATTTATTTAATGAGTTACATTTTTATAGTTTTAAAAGGGATTATGTTTTTAAAAACTCCCTTAAGCATAGCACCTCTTATAAATCATTTTAAAATATTTATGATTTCATTTATCTTTCAAGTGGCGCTGGCACCAATGGCAATTTTAGTAGCTTTAATGGGTAAAAGTACGATAATTTCATCAGTTTATTCTTTAGCACTAATAATAGGAAATGCAAATTATCTTTTAGGAAATAAGTATAGTGATTATATATTTTCAATTTTACCAGCAGCACCTGTTGCAAAGCTTAGAACACCTATATTAGAGGTTCCTATACCAGTAAATATGGTAATAAGCAATACTGATATATATATTGGTATTTTTGTATTTGTTTTAGGCATTTTAGGATGTATTTTATTTTATAGAAAAGCTAACATTTATTAAGAAGATAGATATTATCTTTAATTAGGAGGTCTTTTATGTTAAATATTGTAATATGTGAACTAAAGAAGTTTAAAAGAATTTGGATTCCATTAATTATTGGAGTATTTCTTGTTATTCAATTTAGTTCAGTAACTTTAAATACAGCAGTTATGAAAAATGCAGATGACTTATTTACTTGGGTGAACTTAACGGTGTTTTCCTATGGTTTTCTTGCAGCTATAAATATGCTTATTGCTTATATGTTTATGTGGGAATTTAATAATAACACAATGCTACTTATGTTAACATATAAGCATAAAAGATGGAAGGTCTTTGTGGCCAAAATTATTTCTGCAATATTAATATCTTTACTATTATATATTATAGAATTTCTTATGCTTACATTAATGAATTATATATCTTTTAGAGATACACTTACAACAGCAGTTATGATAAAACATCTAATAATAACTTTAAAAGCATTTTTCTTTCAGATGCTTATGATTACGGTAACTGCATCTTTGGCAATTGTAAGTAAAAAGATAATTGTGCCAATAATATATATTGGTATTCAGCTTGTAGCTAGTTTTATATTTTTAAGTGAGCCAGCGGTAAGAGCATTTATACCATTTCCACTACCAGTTATATCTAATCTTATGCTAATAAGGAATCATCACAGAATTATTAAGGATATCTCAATTATGCCAAGTCAGGTTATAATAGCTGTTATAATGTTTATTGGAGGCATTGTATACGGATGTTGGTATATAAATAAAATGGAAGTAGAATAAGAGAAAATATTATTGTAAGAATACCCCTAATTGTAGCATAGATAATAAAGCTACTTTTAGGGGTATTGTTATGTACATAGAAAGAGAAGAGTTTGGATAAGCAACAATATGATAAAAGATATTACTAAAGGAGTTTTTAATATTTCAGATTTTACTTTATATAAATATCTATAAAAATTATGATAAAATTATGTTGTTATATAGGTGTATTTTTGAAACTTTTTATATTATAAAAAATAAGAACATGGCCTTTTGAATGATAATACTAACTGCTTCCTAAATTGAATACTGAAGCATTTTTTATTTATTAAAGGAAATTATTAGAATATGAAAAGGAGATGACTGAATTTGGATAAGTTGTTGGAAGGAAAGGTATCTTTTAGTAATAATATTACTGTGATAAAGAGAGGTGAAGATTGCACTGTATATAAAATGAAAGATATTACTGGTGAAGGTACCATGACTTGTTACAATGTGTTCCATGGCATTGATTTAATCTACAATGATTTCCACTTGAAAAATTGTTTTTCGGAATTTATTCCAAAGGTGAAAATGATGGCAATAGATCATTGCAGAAAAGGACGTATTGAATGGGAATTTCAGACCGGTTCATATGTATATTTGCAAGAGGGAGATCTACAAATTAATGGAAGAAATCATCAAACTATTGGATTTGGATTTCCTTTAAACCATTATAATGGAATTACGGTTGCCATATATATTGATGAAGCATTAAAAACATTATCAACTATTTTTGGCGGATTTTCTATTGATCTGCAAGGATTATATAATAAGTTCTGCTATGAAGAATCTCCTTTTATTATGCGTGCAAAAGACTCCATTCAACATATTTTTTCTGAGCTCTATAATGTACCTAATGAGATACGTACAAATTATTTTAAAGTTAAAATTTTAGAATTATTATTATTTCTAAGTGTATTAGATGTAAGAATAAATGGGGAAGAACGGCCATATTTTACTAAAAAGCAGGTTGAAACAGTAAAGAATATTATGAAATATATGACTGAGCATATAGATAAAAACTTTACATTAGAAGACTTATCTAGCAAATTTGAGATACCGCTAACTTCTATGAAAAATTATTTTAAAGGAGTTTATGGAACATCAATATATTCTTATATTCGATCTTACAGAATGCAAGTGGCTGCTTCAATGCTACGTGAAACAAATGAAAGTATTACCGTCATTGCAGGTAAAGTAGGTTACGAGAATTCTAGTAAATTTGCATCTGCATTTAAAAAAGTTATGAATAGCTCACCTTCTGAATATCGAAGAAAATTTGTTTGAATAGAATACTATTTGTAAATTGTTCTGAAAGCTGTTTCTTTATTAATATATTATATATGTGTTTATAAGCTTTCAAGGACATTTTTTAGGCGTTGAAGTTAGAATAGACTAACTTCAATGTCTAATCGGAGCAGGTTTAGGCTTTATGGAGTGGTGAAAATATTTTTCACAGATTAAAATAGGGATTAGTTAATTATAACTAATCCCTATAATTGTTTTTAAAGGCTTATATAATAAGTAGTCTTTTAAATTAAAAAATCCATGAGAGGTGAAAGAGTAAAATGAAAGAAAAAAATTGGTTAGGAACTGTTTTGTCCTTTGCTAAGGAATGCAGAGTAAAGATGATCATTTCCGTATTAGGTGCAATAATCAGCGTTATAGGTGGACTCTTGCCTTATGTAGGAGTTTATCAAATAATAATTTTATTTTTTAATGGAAGGCAGATAGTAGAGGACATATTGTTTTGGTCAGTAATATGTCTTATTGGATATATGGTGAAGCTTGTTTTTTATGCCATATCTACTACCTTAGCCCATTTTTCTGCATATACCATACTAGAGAAGATGCGGCTTAATATTGCTGATAGATTAATGAAAGCTCCACTTGGTACTGTATTAAACCAACCTATAGGAAAGATAAAAAATATAATTGTAGATCGTGTAGAAACTATCGAACTTCCTTTGGCTCATATGATACCAGAAGGAATTTCTAATCTACTTTTGCCTATAGGAGTATTTATCTATATTATTATGATAGATTGGCGTATGGCACTGGCATCAATAATTACAGTACCTATAGCTATTATAGCATATGGATTTATGATGAAGACCTTTAGTAAACAGTATGAGAATTATATGGAGTCTAGTAATTATGTAAATAGCGTTATTGTAGAATATGTAGAAGGAATTGAGGTTATTAAGGCCTTTAACCGATCATCATCTTCTTATGAAAAATTTGAAAAAGCAGTGGAATCTTTTAAAGTATATACATTAAACTGGTTTGAAAGCACTTGGAAACTTATGAATTTTGGTGGAGCAGTTTTACCATCAACTTTACTTGGTACTATGCCTATTGGAATGTATTTGTATATAAATGGGTCTTTAAGTCCTGCAGATCTTACAATGTGCCTTATATTGTCTTTAGGAATTGTAGCACCATTAACTAGCTTTACGGTATTTGTAAATGAAGCTAAAGCTATAGAATATGCTGTAAAGGATGCTTATGAATTTTTAAATTTAAAGGAACTTGAAAATCCATTAGAGCCAGTAAATATTTGTAGATATCATATTGAGCTTAAAAATGTATTCTTCTCCTATAATATTGATAAAGATGATAATTTAAGTAGAACAAATAATTATGTACTTAATAACATTAATTTAAAACTTCCTGAAGGAAAATTTGCAGCTTTGGTTGGTCCTTCAGGAGGTGGAAAATCTACGGTTGCAAGATTGATTACACGATTTTGGGATGTGAGTAAAGGCGAGATTAAAATTGGTGGTATTAATATCAAAAGATTTCCTTTGTCACAGCTTGCTGATACAGTGAGTTTTGTAACTCAGGACAATTTCTTGTTTAATTATTCAATCATGGAAAATATACGGCTTGGGAATCCTAGTGCATCTGATGAAGAAGTGATTAATGCCGGAAAAGCAGCTTGTTGCCATGAGTTCATCAAAAATCTTGATAATGGATATAAGACTAATGCTGGGGAAGCAGGAGGAAAATTATCAGGAGGAGAAAAGCAGAGGATTGCAATAGCAAGAGCTATCTTAAAAAATGCACCCATTGTTATTATGGATGAAGCAACAGCTTTTACAGATCCTGAAAATGAAGATAAACTTCAAAAATCAATTGCTGCTCTTACCAAAGGGAAAACTTTATTGGTGATTGCTCATAGATTGTCAACTATTAGAAATGCAGACCCAATCATTGTTATGGAAAAAGGTTGTATTGTAGATATAGGTACACATGAAGAGTTGCTTAAAGAATGCGAACTTTATAAGGATATGTGGCAGGCCCATATTGGTGCAAAGAAATGGGCAGCCAACAATGAGAATGAGAAAGGAGGAGTAAAGCAATATGTTTAAATCAATAAAACGAATTATTCAATGGGCTGGACACCGAAAAAAACGATTATATATAGGGTTTATATATTCCTTTTTTAATACTATGTTTACAGCCATGCCAATTATGGGAGCTGCATATGGATTAAATCTTATAGTAGAGGACATGAATGGGAATAAGAAGTTAACAATAGATTGGGTATTTTATATGTTATTATTTATGGTTTTTACTGTGTTAGGTAGATTTTTGTTTTCTTATCTTCGGGCATCCACCCAAGATAGTATTGGATATGAAGTAACAGCAGAACAAAGGATTAGAATTGGAGATATATTAAAAAGGGTATCTTTAGGATTTTTTAGCGAAAAAAATGCTGGAGAAATTGCCTCAGCTGTAACAACAGATTTATCTTTCATTGAAATGTATGGAATGAAGATGATTGATGTTGTTATAAATGGATATATAAGTGCATTTACAATGGTATTTTGTTTAGCTTTTTATAATTTGTGGATTGCTATAATTGCAGCAGTAGGCATTTTGTTATCAGTTATATTCTTGAAATTACTGGGAGATAAGAGCAATGAAAACGCTCCAGTACATCAGAGGGCACAAGACAGCATGATAACAGCTACTATTGAGTATATTAGGGGAATGTCAGTAGTTAAAGCCTTTAAGCAGAATGGAGTTTCTATAGAGGGTATTCGTAATGCCTATAAGATGAGCAAAGATATAAATATTAAAATTGAAAAAGATTATGTTCCTTATAATTGTCTACACTTATTTGTACTTAAATTTGCATCTGTAGCCATGGTTCTTGTATCAGCAATAATGGCTGTAAAGGGGGCTATGGATATAGCTACAATGCTCATGATGGCTATATTTTCTTTTGTTATATTTGGGCATATTGAAACTATAAATAATGCAGCTCATGTTCTAAAAATTATTGATGCAACATTAGATAAATTAAATGCCATAGAAAGTGCAGATTTTATTGACCAAAATAGCAAAGATATAAAATTATCAACATATGATATTAACTTTAAAAATGTTACTTTTGGTTATGAAAAGCGGGATGTATTAAAGAATGTATCATTCACTATACCAGAGAATACTACTACAGCAATAGTTGGTCCTTCTGGAAGCGGAAAATCTACAATATGCAGCTTGATTGCTAGATTCTATGATGTGGACAAAGGCAGTATATTCATAGGAGGGGTTAACATAAAAGATATAACCTGTGACAGTCTTTTAAAGAATATAAGTATGGTGTTTCAAAAGGTATATTTGTTCCATGATACGGTGCTTAATAATATTCGATTTGGAAAACCAGAGGTAAGCTTTGAAGAGGTGATAAAGGTGGCTAAAAAAGCCTGCTGTCATGATTTTATTATGAGTCTTCCTGATGGATATAAAACAGTGATTGGAGATGGTGGTTCCACTCTTTCAGGTGGTGAAAAGCAAAGAATATCTATAGCTAGAGCAATGCTAAAAAATGCTCCAATTGTTATTTTAGATGAAGCAACTGCTAGTGTAGATCCGGAAAATGAACATGCAATACAAAAGGCTATTAGTGCTTTAGTACATGGGAAAACCATTATAATTATTGCACACCGTCTTGCCACTATTCAAAATGCAGATCAGATACTTGTGGTGGATGAGGGTAGTGTTGTTCAGAGAGGAAGTCATGAAGAACTAATAAATCAGGAAGGAGTTTATAAGAGATTTCTAGACATACGAAAGACAGCAGAGGAATGGAGTATTTAGAAATATTTGTTTTGTGATTTTATCCATATAAACTGAAAAAAAGGTGCTGAAAAAGTACCTTTTTGTGTATAATTAAAAGCTTATATAAATCATATGCATTATATTTATTGGATAACTTAATCATGCTTTGCATTTATCATGAATATTTATTTAATAGATATTAATACTAAGTAAAGATAGAAAAAATAAGATAAGGAGGCATTTAATATGACACATACTTTACCAAATTTAAATTATGATTACAATGCATTAGAACCTTATTATGATGAGAAGACTTTGAAAATACATCATGATATTCATCATAAAGCTTATGTAGATGGATTAAATAAAGCAGAACAAAAGCTTCAAGAAGCTAGAGAATCAGGGAATTTTACATTAATAAAACATTGGGAAAAGGAAATAGCATTTCATGGATCAGGCCATATTTTACATACATTATTTTGGGAAAATATGACCCCTAATGGAAATCTAAATCCTGAGGGCTCTATAATTGAAAGAATAAAACAAGATTTCGGGGACTATGAAAAATTTAAAAAACAATTTACTGAAGCTGCTATAGCAGTAGAAGGTTCAGGTTGGACTATTTTAGCATGGAATCCTATGTTTCAAGAATTAGTAATATTGCAGGCAGAAAAACATCAAAATTTAACTCAATGGGGAGTAGTTCCATTGCTAATTTTAGATTTATGGGAACATGCGTATTATTTAAAATATCAAAATAGAAGGGCAGAGTTTATTAATGCTTGGTGGAATATCGTAAATTGGGATATAGTAAATACTAGATATGACAATGCTATAAAATAAATAGTATAGTATTTAATCAAAAACACAATAAAAAATTTACTGTTTATCAGATGCTTTATTCAGATTGTTCAAAAAGAGGGTGTCTCAAAATAAAAATGGCCTTAATTTTAATATATTTATGGTTTTAAAATTAAGGCTATTTTGAGACATCCTCATTTATAATTTTTTAAAAAAAATTAAATCAAGGAGGAAATATGCATAAGAATTATAGTAAAAAATCTAAAGAGGAATTAAAAAAGATACTAACACCAGAGGAGTATTATGTTACTCAAGAAAATGGAACGGAAGCACCATATAAAAATGAGTATTGGGATTTAAATGAAGAAGGGATTTATGTAGATATAACCAATGGAGAGCCTTTATTTACTTCAAAAGATAAGTTTAATTCTTCATGTGGATGGCCAGCATTTACCAAACCTATAGATAGAAAAATAATAAAAGAATCCATTGATAAAGGTTATGGAATGATTAGAACGGAAGTAAGAAGTAAAAATTCTGATTCTCACTTGGGTCATGTATTTTGTGATGGACCAGAAGAATTAGGGGGATTAAGATATTGTATTAATTCAGCTTCACTTAAATTTATTCCTAAAGACAAGCTTCAAGAAGAAGGATATGATGAATATTTAAAGTTGTTTAAATAATAGTAATAGATTTTATTAATAGTTTAAATCAAAACTTTTATTTATACAAAGTATAAAATTTAAAAAACTAGAGCTAACAAAAAAAGTAAAAAACAAGTCCAATAATATCCAAAAATTAATAAAAAGTTTACTTGTTGTCATATTAATTGTATAATTTATACGTATTCATATTATTATTTTAGGGGGAAACTATATAATGAAATCTATTTTTAAAAAATTAATGCCAGTTATATTTATAACACTTTTATCTATTTCTTTAACTGGATGTAGTCCAAAACCAGATGAAACTGTTAAGGGTTTTTTTGGAGCTCTTAAGCAACAAGATATTAAAAAGGCATCTACATTTATAAACGTTAATTCTTTTTATAAAGAATTAAAAGTTGATGAATTTGATAGCAAAGAGCAGGAGAAAATTGTAAAAGCTGTTTTATCTAAATTTGATTATTCTTTAGGAGATGTAGAAAAGAATGGTCATACTGCTACAGCAAAAGTTTCAGTAACATCAATAGATTTAGGAAAAATAACAACAAAAACAATTGATGAAATTTTACCAAATTTAATAGATGAAGCTTTTTCCCAAGGAAAGATTGATGAAAAGAAACAACAGGCTGTAATTATTCAACATATGCTGAATTCTATAAATGATCCTAATGCTCCAAAAATAAAAACAAATATTACTGTAAAATTAGTTAAAGGAGATAATGGATGGCTTATAGAACCTGATGAAGAATTAGCAAATGCACTAAGTGGCAATCTTTATTCAGTAGCAAAAAAGTTCCAATCTAAATAAAGTAATTAATAAGCACATACTAAGTAATAATAGTATGTGTTTCTATTGTTGAGGATAAGTATGATTGTGTATATAAAAAACCTCCCTTTAAGGAAATATTATCATATTTAAAAAGGGCTGTATACCATATAAATAAAGTATGATTTTAAAGTCTTAGAAATAAGGCTTTTTATTTTATACAAAAAAAGAATAATATCCTTATCTTAATATTATTTAAATAATTATCTAAATAAAATTTCATAATAACTCTTTGTGAAAAAATAGAGGGAAATTGAAGTTTATATGTTAGAGAGTCAAATTAAGCTAATGGCTAATATAATATTAATAAGTAAGTTTAAATAAATATAGAGATAAAGGAATTCAGAATATAAATGATTAGGGGGATTATATTATGAATAATCAGATGATGCAAATAATTACAGATGCCCTTACAAATATTCTAGGAGTAGTTATTATATATTTAAGTACAGTAGCAGTACAATATTTTAAGCAAAAGAGACAAGCTTTAATAAAGCAAATGAGAAATGAACAATATAATATGTATTACAACATTGCTAAAAGTGTATTTTATGCAATAGAGCAGGAATATAGATTTATGCCAAAAAGTGGTGAAGAAAAAGCAGAGAAGTTTAATAGTATGCTTATGGAAAAAATACCAACCTTAAAGCAAGAGGATTTAGATCATTTTAGAGAGGCCATTGTTGGAGAAATAAATACTCAAATAAAGCAATCAAAATTACTTGAACCGGCGGATCAAATAATTAATGAAGAAAAGCAGTTACCAAATTCTAAGGAAAATAAAATAGGAAACTAGAAAATAGGTAGTTCCATTCAAGGAGATATTTCAAGCTGTTGATAAACATATTTTATCAACAGCTTTTTATTTTTATCTATTCTGTTATAAATAAGAAAATAAATAATTTAATTTTATATAGTAATATTTTTAAAATAAATTCAATATATATAAACTTGTATAATTAATAATATTTTTATGTGTGCCCATCTAAGTTCTGCTTTTAAAATATAAACAGAAAACGTTTTTAAAGACAACTATTAATATTATTAAATAGTTTAAGAATTATAATGTGATCTATTTTTATATAAAGTTAGAGTATTAAAGGTGAGTAAAAAGTATTAAATATATAAAAAGTTTAAGGGGGAATTTTTGTGGAAGAAATCTTAAATAATCTTAAGTGGGAAGGCAACAGTAAGAGGATGTATGAAGTTATTCTAAAAGCGGTACCTAAACTTTTCCAAGGTAGTATAAAGAGGGTGGTAGCTAATTGGATTATTAATCATAAAGTAGAAGTTGTAACAGAAGATATTGTGTTTCAAGCAGTTGAAGATATGGTCCCCAGTGAAGCTAAAAATAAATTATTACACATATTAAACCAGATGAAAACTGTAAAGTAGGGGTAATGTGGAAGTAAATGAATTAAAATCTGACTGTGATGAAATTAATATTATGTTTCACTATGAAGCAGGAGAAGGAATAAAACTTTCAATAGAGAATAACAACACTAAAATAGTATATTTGCAAAGATGTTTAAACAATAGAAATTATAAGCTAATATGATTTAGTAGAGGTGAATTTAAGAAAACTATCTCAAAATAGATTTTATTTTGAGATAGTTATTTTTTTGTTCCAAATTATTACATAGTATCCTTTCAATTTTATATAGTTGAAATTGAAAGGAGGGATACTATGTCAAAAGAGCAGTTATTATTAGAGAAAATAGAAGAAGCTAGAACCTTAATGAACCAGCTAATAAGTGAAAGATCGCAGCTTATTGATGAGGATCTTGTACTATTAAGTCAACAATTAGACACATTACTTAATGAGTACAACAAATTCTTAAGCCAAAATCACTAACTATTAGCATACTAAAGAGGAAAAGTATTTAATTTTTAATGCTTAAGTTATTTAAAAGGCCCCAGGCAAAAATGTCTGGGGTTCTCTAAAGCTTAAATAAGTCTTCTTTCTCTAAATACATATTTAGGATCTGTTTGTACTTTGCATAATCTTTTAACTATATGTCCCTTGTATCTTACAGTACAAGTACCACAAACACCTTCACCACAACACATTTTTGCATTATTAGAACTAGATATTGGAACTTTCCCTTCTAAAAACTCTACAAGTTTATATATTATAATATCCTGAGCAGAGCAGTGAATTATATTAATGTCTTCTTTATCTAGGATATTTCTTAATGTATTCTTTAATTCCTCTGTAAGCTCACCAGCCTTTAAAGTATTTAATTCTATAACTTCTGCATTATATAATTCTAAATAGTCCTTTATCAATATATTTTCATAACCAGAATTATCTATTATAGCTATTATTTTATTTCCATTAGAGTGCAATTTTTTCATAACAGGGACTAAAGGGGCTTGACCGATACCCCTTGATATTAAAATGCTAGTTCCATTTTTTGTTCTATAAACATTTTTAAGACCTAAAACTCCATTCCAGAAAGGACCTCTAACCAAAATATCATCATTTTTATTTAAGCTAGCTATAGTTTTAGTTTTTACACCTCTAATTTCAATAGCAATTTTGATAAAGTTTTCTTCTGTATCCACATCCATAATAGAAATAGGAGCATCGTAAAAACCAAAATCATTTTTGTTTCTTAAAAATACAAAACTACCTGGATAAACTAACTGTTGGCATAATTTATGACTTAATGCTATAGTTAGCACTATAGTTTTATCTTCTATGTTATCTTTTCCTATAATTTTACCTAAGTAGGTTTCTCTTTCTTCTTTAGCTTTTTTACCGTTCCAAATAAATTCTTGATATATACAAACACCTTTCCAATTTATACAATCACAAAATTTTTTGCCGGATAACTGAGAACATAATATACAATCTCCTGTTTCAGCTAAATGACAAGGGCAGTATTCACTACCAGCATCTATACAATCTTTTATTTCGTACTCCATGCCTATCCCTCCACTTTATCTTCATACTATTAAAATATTTCTTAAATATAATTTTGTTACAAAAGATTTTAAACTTTAAGTATGAGTTAGGACCAGAATTTAAGAAGAATTGAAAGACATATAGAGTTATAACATATGTACCAGATTTTCTAATATATCATTTTGATACTACAGAAGAATTAATAGATGTTAAGGGGATGATTACACAATAAGGTGAAATGAGAAATAAGATATTTGATTATAATTATCCAGGATTAAAATTAGATGTATGGAGAAAATATGATGTAGGGAAGTAGGTTAGCTTTAGGAGGTAACAATGATGGATAAAGCCAATAAACATAAAATTATATGTGAGGAACTTAATAAAATTTATAAAATTAAGAATCATGACTATGGGGACAGTTTTGGAGAAACCTATAAAAAATTAGGAATAATAAGTGCAGTAACTAGAATTACAGATAAAGTTAATAGGTTACAAAGCTTATGTACTAAGGATGCTCTAGTGGATGAATCTATAAAAGATACATTAATGGATTTAGCTAACTACAGCATTATGACTTTAATTGAGTTAGGGGAGGAAGAATAATGCTATGAATATGGATATCTTATATGGTTTATTAATTGTTTTAGTACCCCATTAAATATTAAAAGCCTTGCGTATATATATATGGAGGGGATTTAATATGAGAGTTAATAAAATAATAGAAATTGATAAATGCTATGAACAAAGAATAAGAATTGAGCCCAAAATAAAAAAGGAAAATGATAATAATGAAGAGGTATCATTTGCAGAAATTTTAAAGAGAAATATATACAAAAATAGAGCTTAGCACTTGGTGAATTCCATGTGCTTTTTATATACATAGAATTGCCTAGGTGATTATACTGACTATATGATATAAAAAGGTTTGAGGGCAGAGAAAATAATGGATATATAAGAATCAGTAATACATAAGCTATTTTATTATAGAATCAACTGAGTTATACACACATTTTTGCATAAGTAAGAATATACTGAAATGTACGATTAAATATAGTGAGAGGAGCTTAATATTATGGCAGAAGAAATAAGAGAAAATTTAATACCAACACCAATACAAAGGAATAGCAATGATGTTGCTATGGAGCTATTAGACATATATTTAATAGATCAGTATGAATCAGATAAGCCAATAAAAGTTGACGATTTGATAAATCTATATTTGAAGTTTTATGCAACAGCAAAAATGGCTGAAAGAGTACATTATAAATATTTAAAAGAATATCTTCCAGAAGGATTAAAGGAAATGGCTGACAAGTTTTAAAGCTATGAAAAGACTATAATGCTATAGTTAATAGCATTATAGTCTTTTGTAATGTTATACTTATAAATATGATGGCTTATATAATTTATTTATCGAATTCAGTAAGAGCCATTAGTTTTAATAAGCCATTTCTTAATAAAATCAGGATTATACCAAATATGATTACAACACCAGCTATGAATCCAAAGATCTCTGTATATCCCATGGTATCTGTGAATCCTGCAAGCTTTCCTGAAATCAAGTTTGAAAAAAAGAAACTTAAGTACCATGCCCCCATTGCTAATGATCCATATTTAGCAGGAGCTAGTTTATTGAACATAGCCATTCCTATTGGAGAGAGGCAAAGTTCACCCAATGTTAATAAAAAGTAAGCAACAATGATAAAAAGTATATTCATCTGTTTACTTCCATCTGTTACACCGCCTAGCGTGGAAATACCTAAGATCAAGGTAATAAAGGAAGCTCCTGCCAAGATTAGTCCAAGCCCCATTTTAGTAGGAACTGATAAATCACCTTTCTTGCTATTTCCAAGTTTTACCCAGATATTTGCTAGTATTGGAGAAAACACTACGCAGAAGATTGCATTAACGGAAGTAAGCCAAGGCACAGGCATTGTAAATCCACCAAATTTTCTGTTTACTAGTTTATCCGCAAGCAAAGAGAAAGATGTAGCGGTTTGGTACCATGCAGACCAGAATATAATCACAAATAGAAACATGACAATCATAGCTTTAATACGGTTCTTTTCTGTATGCGTTAAAGGTTTGTTTGTAACTTTTTCTTCGGATTTTGAGGAAGCTTTTTTAGCTTCAGTTTTTGATACTGGGTATTTTCCCACATCTCCTAACCATTTAGGAGATAAAATCAAAATCAAGGCACATACGATTATCATCACAATAGCGCACATAAGGAAAATATATTTATAACCATAGGCTGCAATTTCTCCGTCTGCGGCTACTTTAGCGAACCATTTATCAGAGATTAACCCTGCAATTATAGGACCAAAGAAGGAACCAATATTTATGAACATATAGAATATGCTGTAGGCAGCGTCTTTTTTTGATAATTCATTTTTCCCATAAAGTGATCCTACAAGAGTACTAATTTGTCCTTTGAAAAATGCACCTGCTATAATCAAGACAATGAGTCCTAACCATATGCTTCCAATATTTGGCTTTGCAAAGAATAGTACCATATATCCACATGCGGTTAGGAAGGAACCTAATGCTAGTGATTTCTGAATTCCTAACCATTTATCAGTAATATAACCCCCAACAAGTGACCCCATATAGTTAACGCCTTGATATAGGCCAATGATAGAAGCGGCTTTTGGCACGCTTAATCCTAAGCCATTTCGACTGATATCAGCTGTAAAAAATAATATTAATACAGATGATACTGCATACCCCGCATAGCTTTGAAGGGCTATAGAGATATTTACTAGTGAAAGGCCTATAGGATGTTTTTGTTCTTTTTGTGACATTGTTACATACCTTCTTTCAATTGGACTTAATTATGAAATTTTTTTAGTGTATTCTTTTAACCAATCTTTTTCCTCTTGAGTTAGGTATGGTGAAATTGTATTGTATACGATTTCGTGGTATTCATTTAACCATGTTTTTTCTTCTGTAGTCATAAGGTCAGGATTTATTGCATCTAAATCTATAGGTACATAACTAATTGGCTCAAAGTACATGAATTGGCCGTATTCATTCTTTTCTCCTTTGCATACAAGAAGCTCATTTTCAATACGGACACCGTGTGAGCCTGCGATATATATACCAGGTTCATCAGTGATAACCATTCCTTCTTCAAAAGGATGAGTTTCGTTTGCACGGTATTGCCATCTAAATCCAGTTGGTGCTTCATGGATGTTCATTAAATATCCAACACCGTGGCCTGTACCATGGTTAAAGTTTAAGGCTCTATTCCAGAATGGAGCACGTGCAAGTATATCCAAATTCATACCATTACAACCATAAAGGAATCTTGCATGGGCAAGATGAAGATTACTATTAACAGTTAGAGTAAAGTGATCTTTCATTATTTGTGGTACTTCTCCTAATGCATAAGTTCTTGTAATATCTGTAGAACCTTCATAGAAACCAGCACCTGTATCTGTTAAGAATAAAGAACCTTCTTTTAGTTCTATATCTGTTTCAGGAGTTGGAGCATAGTGTACTATGGCAGCGTGCTCACCAAATGAAGAAATAGGTTCAAAACTTGGGCGAATAAATCCTCCTTGTTCTGCGCGGAATTCATCTAGTTTATTAGAAGCGCTTATTTCTGTGATGACTTCTTTGCCTATATTATGTTTAAGCCAGTACATAAATTTAGTGTGAGCTACTCCATCTTTTATTTGAGCCTTTTTAATATTTTCAATTTCAATTGGGTTTTTCATAGCTTTAAATAGAACAGATGGATTTCGTTTTTCTACTTTTTTAACGTCTTCAGGAATATTGTTATATAATGCATAATTCATTCTAGCTGGGTCAACTAAAACTGCATCAGAATTAGTGAATTTTTTAACTGTTTCATATACTTCATTATATGGATGTATGAATGATACACCGTTTTCCTTAAGATTTGATTTAATTTCATCGCTTAATTTAGTTTCATTGATGAATAGATGAACTTCATCCATTGTAATGATAAGATAGCTTAAAATTAGTGGGAAAAATTCGATATCGTTTCCACGGATATTAAGAGTCCATGCAATATCATCTAGAGACGTAATAACATGTGTGTTTGCACCTTCAGCTGTCATTGCTTCTCTTATACGTTTTAATTTTGAAGCAGTAGATTCTCCAGTGTATTTTATATCAAGCTCAAATGATGGTTCTTCAGAAAGCGGTGGACGGTCTTCCCATATATCATTAATTAAATCACAGTCATATTTTATGGTTGCATTTTTACTTGACAATATTTTTTCATAAGTTTGGCCATCACCCATAGAAACAACACGTCCATCAAATCCAAGAGTGCCTTTATCAGGAAGTGTGTTCATGATATATTCTTCTATAGTTGGAACTCCAGGTTCTCCCATTTTAAATAATTCTACAGTGGTTCCTTTTAATTGGTTTCCAGCCTGTAGAAAATATCTTCCGTCTGTCCATAATCCTGCATGATCTTTTGTTATAACAGCAGTTCCTGCAGAACCAGAGAACCCAGTTATATATTTTCTGGCTTTGAAATGTTCACCTACATATTCGCTTTGATGGAAATCAGCGGTAGGTACGATATACATATCAATATTTTTTTCAGTCATCAAGGTCCTTAATTTTGTAAGTCTTTCAGATACTTTCATTGTATTAATCCCCCTTCAATTAATATTGCTTTTCATAAGAATTATAGCACAAAAGAAGAAGGAAAACTATCCCAATCAATGAAGTGTGCATGAAAGAATTCTTAATAAGTAGTGTCATATAAAAGATAAGTTTCATATAATAATAGCTGAACCATTTAGAGGAAAGAGGTCGATTAAATGTTAGAAAAAAAAGAGGAACCATTTTATAAAAAAATTTGGTTCTGGATTATTGCTATAGTAATTATATGTGGAGTAGCTAGTTATTGTGGTAATAAAAAAACAAATATTACAGATACCAAAACTTCTGCTAAAACAGAAGTTAAAAAGGATGACACTAGAAAAGTGACCTATGAAAAGTTTTGTAAAATAGAAATAGGTTCAACTTATGAGGAAGTAAAGAGCATTTTAGGCGAATATAAAGAATCAAAAGAATCTGAAATAGATGGTATAAAAGTAGTTATATATACTTGGTACAATGATGATAATAGTAACATGGATGTTATTGTTAAAAATAATAAAGTCATAGGAAAATCCCAAGCTGGTCTTTCAATGGGAAAGGAAGATGTAAATTTAATAAAATATACAAAAATTACAACAGGAATGGATTATAGTAAAGTTAAAGAAATATTAGGTGATGGCAAATTAATGTCTATATCTGAAATTAACGGAAGTACTAAATCAATATATTTATGGGCTAATCCTAATGGGACTAATATGAATGTAACATTTCAAAATGGAAAAGTAACTTCGAAAAATCGACTTGGATTGAATTAAATAGAGCTAAAGAGATGCTTAAAAATTTAAGTATCTCTTGTAAATTATATGAATATTATGGATATTTGGGAAATAAAAACATAAATGTATAACTAAACAATCACTTAAATGGTCATTTTTTCTTGAAGTATCTTAATTTGTAGGGCATAGGTAAAAGATATATTAAAGAATAACTTGAAAAATAATCTATTTTTACTATAATATAACTTGGAGAGGGGGATATAGATGAAAAATAAATTAATAAGTATACTAATGGTTATTTTAGTTGTATTAAGTTTCATAGGGTGTGGAAATCAAAATAATAATGCTAAAGATGATGTTGAACAAAAAAAAGAATCAGCAGAACAAAAAACAACAATCCATAAAATTGGAGAACAGGCTAAGCTGCCTATAGCAAAAGTATCAGTTACTAATATTAGAAAATTAAATACTGAGGATACAGTGTATGCAATTGAAGTTGAAATAGAAAATACTTCAAAACAAGATTTGAAAAGCAGCTTTTTAGATAATTATACTCTTAAAACTGTTGAAAATAGAAAAGGTCAAGCTATAAATAACCAAGAATTAAATGGAGAGCTATTACTGGACACAATTAAACCAGGAGAAAAACTAAAAGGTGAAATAGCATATGAGCTTCAAAAAAATGATACTCCTAAAACATTTGAAATTTCTTATGATGATGAAAACCATACTGTCTTTAATGTAAAAAAATAAAGAGCAATTTAAAGCATCTATATTATATAGGTGCTTTTTTTATAATAAAAAAGAAGTGATATATTGGATGTATATTCAAAGAATAAAAAATTATACATTATAAACCATAATAATGGTGTATAATGTAAATTGTATGCCATTTAAATATATGGAATATTTATGAATTGTAATTAGGTTATTTGTATAAGAATTAGCTGTATTATTGAAATTAATTTGAAATCGGGGTGGATTAATGTTAAGTAAAAAAACTAAAAGAATTATAACAGCAGCAACATTAAGTTTAACAATATTTCTATCATTTTTAGGTAGTAGTATAAAAGAGGTAAAAGCTTTTGAGAAAACAAGCTATAAGGAAAGGATAGATTCTATTGGAAAATATGATGAATTAAGAGAACAAATATATTTACTTACTGATAAATTAAAAAAGAGTGATCCAATAGATAGTAATGAATTTAAGGAATTAAAAGAAATGTTAAATAATGCACCAGAAGAATTTGTAAAAGAATTTAAAGCACCATATAATAAAATACAAAAAAGATATGAGATAGAAAATCTTATTAAAGGAGCAGAAGGAAATTTAACAGAAGAAAAGCAAGCTGAATATGAGTCTAAATTACAAGTTGCTACAAAATCAGTTGAAAAAGCTGAAAATAGCAAAAATCAAACAGATGTTGATAATGCTAGAGCGTTAGTTAATAGTTTAAATGATACTGACAAAGCTAATTTAAATGATAAATTAGCTGTAGTACAAAGATTTATTGATAAAAATAAAGTGGAGCAAGAAAGCAATGAAGCATATAAGGTAACATTAACTAATGCAAATGAGGCAGTACTTAAAGCGGAAAATTCTCAATTAGAGATAGATGTTAATAATGCTAGAACATTAGTTAATAACATAAAAGATCTTCATAAATCAGGTTTAAATACTAGATTAGATACAGTACAGGAAGCTATCAATAATAAGAAAGCAGCAGAAGAAAATGAATATGAATTAAAAGTTAAAAATGCTATAAAAGCAGTTGAAAAAGCTGAAAAAACTAATATGTATGAAGATTATATAAATGCTACAAAGCTAGCATTAGAATTAAAGATTTTAGGAATTAGAACAGACCTGTGGGATAGATTAGGTGAAGTTAAAATTAATATAGGTAGGAATGAAGAAGCTACAAGGCTAGTAAAATTAGCTGAAGAGGATAGTACAGAAACAAATTACAATAGAGCGTTAGAGTCTATAAATAGATTAAGAGATAATGAACTTAAAAAAGACCTATTAAATAGACTTAATAAAGTTAAAACTACTATAGATAATAATAAAACTCAGGAAGAAGAAAAAGCTAAAAATCAAAGGGCTTTAGAAGAGGCTATTAAAGTAGTTGAACAGGCAGAAAGGGAAAATGAAGAAAAAAGCTACAGCGAAGCTTTAGTTATTGTAAATGTATTAGAAGAAAGTCCAAGCAAAAAAGAATTATTAGATAGACTTTATGAAGTTAAAATTAATATAGAGAATATAAAAACAAATAAAGCAATAGAGTTAGTTAAATATGCTGAAAGATATCCTTCTATAACTAGTTATAATAATGCAAAAGATGCTGTAAATGTTATAAGAGATGGAAATATAAAGAGCGAATTATTAAATAATTTAAAAAATGTAGAAGATAGAATCAAGAAATTAGATAAAGAAACAGAAAAAAAACAATTCTTAGAATATGTAGATAGTTTAGTTAAAAAAGCTGAAGATATTGGTACAGATGATGCTTATAAAAAAGCATTAAAACAGGTAGAAAACATAGAAGATATTGAAAGCAGAAAAGTTTATATTAATAGATTAAAAGAAATAAAAGACAATATAGATAGAAATACAGAAAATCAAGTTAATATTTTAAAAAGTAAATTAAAAGAAGTCAGTTTTCAGTTTGATTTAGATATATCCGAAATAAATCAGCTAAAAATCAAAGCTAATAACATAGATGATAAAAATGAAAAAAATAAAATGATGAAAAAAATAAATAAGCTAGAAAGAAAATATAATAAAATAAAAAATGATAAAGAGGTAAAAGAAAAGGTTAATAAAATAAAGAAATATGATAAATGGGGTAAAGTTTTTGCTGATATAAAACCTGATAAAACATTTACAGTGGGGTTTAACAGAGAAATTAATGATAAATTTATTAATAAAGATAACATATATATTTTAGATGCAGATGAACTACAAAAAATAGATGCTAAAGTAGAAATTAACAATAAAAAATTAAAAATTTCATCTAAGAATCTTGAAAAAGGTACAAACTATATAGTAATAATTTCAGATAGAATTAAGTCTAAAGGAAACCAAAAATTAAAAAATCCAATTAAAGTTTATGTCTATACTAGTTATGAAGATTAGTATTGATTTTACAGAAAATTATTTATAAATATAAAATTGAATTTTGTAATAAGCCATTAAAATAGAAAACAAAATTTATTGATCTTAAATTTGTTTTACGAATAATTACTAGATATAAACAAGGGTACTATGTGTAAAAGTTCACAAGTATCCTTGTTTTTTTATTAAATTATACAATAAAAGTTGATATATAGGGGGGTGTTTTATAGAGTAGTATATTCTTTTAATACTAAATTATATCTTGACAAACGATTATATCGTATTATAAGACATAAAATGAGGTGATTATGATGGAACTTGAAAATAAGATTAAAATAATTAATGAGGAATGGACAGGTATTTACTACATTATATAGATAAAGAAAACTTAACTCATCAAGCAATTCGATTGCTACAATATATTGATAAAAACAAAGAAACAACCATTGGAGATTTAGCAAGGCATATAAATACATCTTCAAATACAGCTTCGGAGCACATTAAAAGATTAATAAAAAAAGGTTTTGTTACTAAGCAAAGAAGTGAAGTAGATGAAAGAAAGGTTATAGTGAAAATAACTGAAGAAGGTAAATATACCTTACATCGCCATACAAATTTGGATGAAGCCAAACTAAAGAAAGTTCTTGGATCTCTTAGTGATTCAGAATTAGAAATAATACAGAAGGGTTTTTTAATATTAAGTGAGGGGGCAAAAAAATACTTATCTTAGTAAAAGGAATAAAAAGTATTGTCAACTTAAATATTATTTAGGTTGACAATACTTTTTTATATGATTATAATCTATAAGTAAAATATAATAATTTTAAAGGAGAACTACATAATGAGACAATCTAAAACATTGACAATGTCAAGATGTGCTTTGTTTACAGCTTTAGTAGCAATTAGTGCATACATTCAAATACCAGTACCCTTTATGGATTATTTCACATTACAATTTTTCTTTGTACTTTTAGCAGGTATGATTTTAGGAGAAAAACAGGGAGCAATTTCAGTTGGACTTTATGTTCTGATGGGACTTTTAGGAGTGCCTGTTTTTGCAGCAGGTGGTGGAATAGGATATATATTTAAGCCAAGCTTTGGATATTTGCTAGGTTTTATAATGACTGCTTATGCTGTTGGATATACGGTTAAAAAAATAAATGCAAGAACATTTAGAGCATATTTATTATCAGCTTTTATGGGATTTATAATAACTTATGCTATTGGATTAACATATAAATTTTTAATACTGAATTTATACTTAAAAACTCCAACAAGTTTTATGATTATATTTTTATCTTGTTTTCCATTGGACATGCCTGGCGATATATTTTTATGCGTAATCAGTGCATTATTTGCCAATAAAATTAACCCAGTTTTAAGGAGAGAAAGAAATGAGTAATATAATTAAATATAAGGAAAAAATTTTAAACGGAGATTTACTAATAAAAGAAGAAGTAGAAGAGCTTTTAGAGGAAGATACTACAGATCTTGCAGTAACAGCTAATGAAATTAGAAAATTTCTATGTGGAAATAAATTTGACCTATGTACGATTATAAATGGGAAGAGTGGAAGGTGCCAAGAAAACTGTAAATATTGTGCCCAATCTGTTCATTTTAATACAGATATAATAGAGTACAACATCTTACATAGTAATAAAATTATAAATAGTGCAATATCAAATTATAATAAGGGAGTACATCGTTTTTCAGTAGTAACATCAGGCCGTACACTAAATAATAATGAAGTAGATACCTTGTGTAAAACCTATTCAAAATTAAAGGAAACATGTTCTATTGGACTATGTGCATCTCATGGATTATTAAAATATGAAGATTTAAAGTGGTTAAAAGATTCTGGAGTAATGCGTTATCACAATAATTTAGAAACTTCAAGAAAATTTTTTGCAAAGATATGCAGCACACACACATATGATGATAAAATTGAAACTATAAAAAATGCAAAGAAAGCTGGCCTTGAGATATGTAGCGGTGGAATTATTGGTCTTGGAGAAACCATGGAAGATAGAATTGATATGGCATTTACCCTAAGGGAACTTTCAGTTGATAGTGTTCCAGTTAATGTTCTTAATCCTATTAAAGGAACACCACTTGAAAATCAAGAGATTCTATCTTATGAGGAAGTAATAAAAACTCTAGCAATTTTTCGTTTTATTTTACCAACAGTACAAATAAGGTTAGCTGGAGGGCGTGCTTTTTTAGGAGATAAAGGGAAAAAGGCTTTAATGAGTGGAGTAAATGGAGCAATTTCTGGAGATATGCTAACTACTTTGGGAATTGAAACCTCTGAGGACATTAAAATGATAAAGAATTTAGGATTTGAGGTATAAGTATGGCAAAAGGAATATTTATAACTGCAACAGGAACTGATATTGGAAAAACTTATATAACAGCTTTAATTGTTAAGAAATTAAGAGAATTTAATATAAACTGTGGATATTATAAGGCAGCACTGAGCGGAGCAGAGAGAATAGATGGCAAACTTATTGCAGGAGACGCTAATTATGTATACAATATTGCCGATATAAAGGGAGATCCTAATGATGCAGTGAGTTATATTTTTGAACAAGCAGTTTCACCTCATTTAGCCGCAAAATTAAATAATGTAGAAATATCTATGGAGAAGATAAAAAAAGATTTTTCATATATTAAAAATAAACATGATTATATAACTGTAGAAGGTAGTGGAGGAATAATTTGTCCTATTTCTATGGGTAAAGAAAAAATAATGCTTGAAAATATTATAAAGAGCTTTAAATTACCAGCTATTGTTGTAGCAGATGCAGGTCTTGGCACCATTAACAGCACAATTTTAACTTTACAATATATTAAAGAGAAAAATATATCTGTAAAAATGATTTTATTAAACAATTATAACCATGAAGATATAATTCATATAGAAAATAAGAGATACCTATCAGATAATTTACCGATTCCAGTCTATACATGTAATAAGAATTCTAATAATTTAGAAATTCCAGCAGAAAAATTAATTGAATATTATGAGGAGATATAATTTAACCTTTAACTCTCTTGACAAATAATATTAATATAGTTAGTGTAATATTAATATTGTAATAAATTTAGAATGATATAGGTTTAATGGAGAAATGGAGGGGAAAATCAGTGGATTATACTATAGAATATACCGCCTATTTTGGCTCTGTGCAAAGATTACACAGAATAAAAACAACAAAGATTTGTTCAGAGCCTAGTTTATTAGATTACTCTGACTAAAATTGTTTTGTGTGGTCTTTGCTTCGATATTTACGAATAATAAAGTAGATAGGAGCAAAAGTATGAAATACAAAAACGCACAAAATGTACTGCCAGAACATATTATTGAATTGATTCAAGAATATATGGAAGGTGGATATTTATATATACCAATAAAATATGAGAATAAAAAAGTTTGGGGAGAAAATACTAGTACAAAAAATACTTTAAAAAGAAGAAATATAGAAATTTTTAATAGATATGAAGAAGGAATATCCATTAAAAAACTTGCACAGCAGTATTATCTTACTGAACATAGTATAAGAAGAATAATTAGACAACAAAAAGATATATAAATAAAAAATCGGTGTTAATTATCTTAATTGATAATTAACACCGATTTTTTATTATTGGTATTTAATTGAAATATGTGAACAAGTTTGATATAGAAGTATTTATGAACTTGAGAAAGGATATGAAATAAGTTTACTATAGTTATGGGAAGATTATAATTATACGAATAAATTAGAAGGAGTAAGAAATGAACAAATTGACAGTTTTAGAAGTAAGATTTGATTTTAATGGTGATAGAAATGTCATTTTCCCTGTAATATTAAGTGATGAAAAGGAAAATATTTTAATTGATTGCGGGTATCCTAATTTTTTACCTTTAATAAAAATTACTGCAAAAGCTAATGGAATTGATATTAGTAAATTAACAAAAATAATTATAACTCATCATGATTTTGATCATATGGGAACTTTAGCCGAGTTTAAAAGAGAGTATCCGGATATTAAGATTCTTGCGTCAATTGATGATGAAAAGTATATTAGTGGAAAAGAAAAATCTTTAAGATTACAACAAGCGGAGTCTATATATGATAAACTTCCTGAGGAAGAGAAAAAGAGCGCAAAGGAGTTTCAGGATTTTATTGGAACAATAGAAAATGTTCCTGTTGATGTATGTTTAAGAGATAAAGATTCTTTTTCCTTTTGTGGAGGTGTAGAAATAATTGCTACTCCAGGGCATATGCCAGGACATATTTCAATTTATATAAAAGATAGCAAAACATTAATTGCTGGAGATGCATTAGTAGTAGAAGATGATAAATTAACTATAGCAAATCCACAGTATACCTTAGATATTATTAGTGCTAAAAATTCTATAAAAAAGTTATTAAATTACGAAATAGATAAAATCGTATGTTACCATGGTGGTGTATATACTAAAGATATTAAAAAATCATTACAAAATATTATTTCAGACTAATTTTATTATTTATATTGAAAAATTAAGCTTAAACATTTATATCAGTGTGTGAGAAGTAATAAAGGAATTTCACATATAAATGTATTTTTATAATTAATTTGTGTAAACAAGAAAGGAGAAAAAATATGATTAAACAACTAGAAAAATTTGAAATTGAAGAAGTTATGGACATTTGGTTAAAAACTAATATTACTGCTCATAGTTTTATAGCAAAGAAATATTGGATTAAAAATTATAATATTGTTAAAGAAGAATACTTTCCTATTTCCCAAACTTTTATTTACAAAGAAGACAATATAATTAAAGGCTTTATAAGCATTATAGACAATTCATTTATTGGTGCATTATTTGTTTTAGAGGAGTATCAGGGTCAAGGAATAGGGAAAAAACTACTAAACCATTGTAAATCTTTATATTCAACTTTAGAACTAGCAGTTTATGTTGATAATATACCTTCAGTTAATTTTTATAAACACTGTGGTTTTATTATAAAAGAGGAAAAAGAACATGAAGATTCCGGTTTCATGGAATATATAATGACATGGCAAAAAAACGATTTTTAAGTCATATTGTATTTAAGAAAATTGTATGATATAATTTTTGAAAAGGGGAGCTTGCAATGCAGGCTGAGAGGAAATGTATATTTCGACCCATAACTTGATTCGGATAATGCCGACGTAAGGAAATATTAATTTATACTATATTTTTTGTAAGTATAATGGGATATGCCTTATTTGGTGTATCCCATTTTTATGTTGTTTCAAGGAAGTATATCTTCAATGAGCTGTAGGGGAGCACCTAGAGCTTTTATGGAAAAATGCAACTAAATAGCGAGGGAACTTGTGTTTCAAGGTGAGAGGAAGCTTTTGAGCTTCGACCGACTAATATGACTTATGTCATATAGGAAAATGCTATTTGGTTACACTAAAATCATACCTTAATAATAGTGTTTATTTCCTATATGACATATTGGGAAATTTAATATTGTTAAGGAGGTATTTTATTATGGAAAAAACTCAAAACTATTAAAAAAACTTATGTTAGCAATGATGGTGGCAATGGGAGTTGTAATTTCACCAATTCTTCGTATTGAGGGAATGTGTCCTATGGCCCATTTTATTAACATTCTATGTTCTGTTATTCTTGGACCCTGGTATTCACTGCTTTGTGCTACATTGATTGGTGTAATAAGAATGTTTTTTATGGGGATTCCACCTTTAGCTTTAACTGGAGCGGTTTTCGGGGCATTTTTGTCTGGAGTCTTATATAGAGTATCTAAGGGAAAGCTAATTTGTGCCATTATAGGTGAAATTATAGGAACTGGTGTTATAGGAGCCATACTGTCATATCCTATTATGACATTTATTTGGGGCAGAACAGGTCTTACATGGATGTTTTATGTTCCTTCATTTATTATGGCTACGTTTATTGGAGGAACAATTGCATTTATTTTTTTAGGAGCATTAAGTAGGACAGGTAATCTTGCAAAAATTCAAAGAAGTTTGGGGGCAAAAATTTATGACAAACCAAGAGTTAATAATAAACAAACTATTGCAAATAAGACAGAGTGTTAAATTAAAAAAACCTCTCATTCACTATATTACAAACCCAATTTCAATAAATGATTGCGCAAATATGATTCTTGCTGTTGGTGCAAAGCCCATTATGGCCGAGCAGCCTCTGGAAGTTTCCGAAATCACTGCTGTTTCAAAATCTCTTGGAGTTAACCTTGGGAATATAACAGATAATAAAATGAAGTCCATGTTGATTTCAGGTAAAACAGCCTATGAAAAGAAGATTCCACAAATAATCGATCTTGTAGGCGTAGGTTGCAGCAAACTTCGTCTAGATTATGCAAAGAAATTTATTTCAGAGTGTCATCCAAATGTTATTAAAGGTAATATGTCCGAAATAAAAGCAATCTATGGCATAAAAAGTAGTGCAAAAGGAATTGATGTTGGAGTATGTGATATTATAACAGAGCAAAATTTTGATGAAAATATAAAAATGATAAAGAGTTTATCCATGGAAACCGGTTCTGTTGTTGCAGCCACAGGAGTGGTGGATATAATAAGTAATGGTACTTATACATATATAATATCAAATGGTTGTGAAATGCTCTCAATGATAACTGGTACAGGCTGTATGCTTACTGGGCTTATAGCAAGCTATATTTCTTTTGAGAATATACTAGATGGTACTGCTCTTGCTGCAGCTCTTATGGGAATATGTGGTGAACTTTCTCAGAATGTTAAGGGTACTGGGAGGTTCAGAAATGAGCTTATAGATAATATGTTTAGTATTTCCGATGATATTATAATAAAAAAAATAAGAATAAATAGTTATTAATTATGGATACAGGATTTTTTTTGAAATATCAAGTCACTTGGGTATAAAAAAATAAATACTTAGATATTCTTTAATTAAAATAGCATCTAGAGTTAGATAAAGTTCTCTAGCTTTAGATGCTGTTAAAGTTAATATGTAAATTAAAGTTTATAAATGGGATTGTCAGTATGAATTATGACATTCCTATAATCATTCCAATAATATAAGGAATTAACCAAATAACCCAAACTGTTATGCTAAATTTATGAAAGATAACTTTCTTATTTTCATCATTTTTATACAATACCCATGTTGCCCATAGAGCATGTAATAGCATTAACACTATGGCTAATCCTCCTGTAAATCCATGTAGAGAAAGTTGATCAGAAGAAATTGATGTACTACCTACCTTGGCAATTTTCTCCATAGTCAATGTACCAGTAGTATCAAAGACTAGACCTATCCAAAAGGTGATTACATGCCATTTTTTTAATGTATTAGATTTTCTTTCAGACCATACCCCTGCAGTATAGAATGCTAGAGCTAAAGTTATTGTAACAATTGCAAAAACTAATTTCCCATCCATTATTAATTATCTCCTTTAATTTTATTTCTTACTTTTATTAGATTATTTCTTAATTCCATTATTTCTTCATCTGTGAAGTTACTAAATATTTTATCAAAGCTTTTATTAATTTCTTTTCTAAATTCCTTTGCAAATTTTAATCCTTTATCTGAAAATGTAACATAGGTATTCCTTTTATCATTTTCATTTTTAATTTTTTTTACGTAGCCAGCACTTTCTAATCTTGTAACTATGCCAGAAACAGTACCTTTAGCTAAGGACATTTCATCGCATAATTGGGATATATTAACTTGTCCATTATGTGCAATTAATTTTATAACCATAATTTGCTGATGGGTAAATCCACTATCTTTTAAACTATTGCTAACTATTCCCATTGTACTTGCATAAACTTCTTTTATAAGCATTGCTATTTCAAAACAATCATATTTCATATTAAATTTCCTCCGATTTTAATTTCTATATTTTAATATAGTATTTTCAAATTTCAATGAGCTTATTAAGAAAGAGAGTCCTGCCATAAATAGAGCTGAGCCTAACCCAATATAAAAAGTGCCTAAATATACAGGAGGAAATATTCCAAGACTTCTTATGGTTATTCCAAAGAATATCATAAAGGCCATTATAAAATAGCTTTTAATATCGAAAAATGAAAATATACAATGTTTTTCTAAGGTGTTATTTATGATCCTTTTAGTATGCTTTTTAAACATTTTACTAAATATAAATTTGAAAAATATATAGAATACTAAAGTAGCAAATAAGAGGATAAAGATCCAATTTGGATTATTAATTTTTATACCTTCAGCCCCTAAAGTCAATACCTTAAATCCTGCAAATCCCCAAACTAAACCTGCTACTAATAGTAAGGTTCTTTTGTCCACTTTAAGTGTAAGCTTTTTAAAAAAATTATTCATAATCTCATCTCCTATGTTATATAAAAAAATAGTTTGCATGCGAATTAATTAGTTTCTATGCAAACTATTTTATTCTAAACAATAAATATTGTCAATAAGCAATATTGGGAATTTATATTTAATGTTCATATTATATAAATTACAAATGAATCATTTTCTTTAAAAATTTAATAATGGTTATATTTATAGAATGTGGTACAATTAATTATAATTTTAAATTTGAAATAAATTGGGGATAGATTTAAAATCATTACTAATATAATAAAAATAGATTACGGACTAGAAGGAAAAGTAGAATTCAATTAACAATTATAAAAGATAAATTCTACAATTGGGTTAAAAAGAAAGAGAGGATTTATGATTAAGTATTATTTTATAGTATTAAATTTATTGGGTTTTTTATGCATGTATATAGATAAAGAAAAGGCTAAAGCAAATAAGTGGAGAATAAAGGAGAATACTTTATTGTTAATAGCCTTACTAGGTGGAAGTATAGGATCCTATGTGGGAATGAAAATATTTAGGCATAAGACTAAACATTCTAAATTTAAATATGGAATTCCTTTTATAATATTAATTCAACTATGTATATTTTTATATTTGGGTAAATTATAATGCTTAAGTATAATTGATGTAAGAACTTAATTTTTATAGTGAAAAATTGTATAGACATTAAAATAAAAAGGATCATTTATGTGGTTCTTTTTTCTGTTAATTTGTGTATTTTAGTATGGAAACATTGATATTAAGAAGGAACCATAAAGCTTATATAGAATTATGTAATATTGTGGAAGCTGTTATTGATGACATTATAATTATGATACTAAGTAATAAAAATATATTAAGGGGGTTAGATTTTGTCTATATCATATATAAATAAAATAAAGATAATAAAGGGTGATATTACAAAAGAAAATGTAGATGCTATTGTTAATGCAGCAAATAGTAGTTTGCTTGGAGGTGGCGGTGTAGATGGAGCTATTCATAGAGCAGGTGGGAATAAGATACTTGAGGAATGTAGGAGTATTGTAAGTAAAATAGGCTCATTAAAGACAGGAGAAGCAGTAATAACCTCTGGAGGAAATCTTAAGGCTAAATATGTTATTCATACTGTAGGACCTATATGGCATGGAGGAAAGAGTAATGAAGAAACTCTTTTAGCTAATGCCTATAAAAACAGTTTAAAATTATCCTCTGAAAAAAATATTAAAACCATTGCTTTCCCTAATATAAGCACAGGGGTATATAGATATCCTAAAAATCAGGCAGCAAAGGTTTCCTATAATTCAGTAAAAGAGAGTTTAATAAAGTATGAAAATATAGAAGAAGTAAGATTTGTATGTTTTGATGAGTACAATTATAAATTATATCAGGACTTATTATTTGCTGATACTAGATAAGAGTTTTTTTATAGAGTTTTACTACTAATTATTTATTAGTAAAACAATGTTAAAAAGTATCATGGATTTAAATCTGAGTTTATAAATAGTAGAAAAAGCGCCTAAAATCAGGCGCTTTTTCTATTTTGTATTAGCTTATTAAATATCTAAATTTAAATAGATTCAATAATACAGCCAGAATGTAATAGATAGAAAAAATACTCATATTTAATCTTTATTTTAATTTTTTTGAAGGATTTTACATATGATTGTAGAATTGTTTTATTATGGATGATGCAAGTAAAATTTTATAAAAAGAAGTTATAGAATGTAATCTTGCGGAATAAGAATTAATAGGTAGTTGCAATAATAAGGAAGCCTGAGGAGAGTAAATAGATTATGAACGCAATAACTTATTATTTTAACGAGAATATTTAAAGGATGAGAGGAGTATATCATGTCAAAAAATAAAGATAAGCGAATTGCTTGGTATATGCTTGCTTTTATGGCATTTTCCACTGTATGGGGTTTTGGTAATGTTATTAATGGTTTCTCAGAATACGAAGGGCTTAAAGCAATTGTTTCTTGGATTATAATTTTTGCTATTTATTTTGTACCATATGCTTTAATGGTGGGTGAATTAGGATCAGCATTTAAAGATTATGGGGGAGGAGTAAGTTCATGGATACATGAAACTATAGGGCCTAAACTTGCATATTATGCTGGATGGACGTATTGGGTGGTTCATATGCCTTATATTTCACAAAAACCATCAGGGCTTATGATTGCCACAAGTTGGGCTATTTTTCAAGACAAAAGAATTAGTTCAATGAACACAAAACTTATGCAATTAATTTGCTTGGTGATTTTTTTAATTGCCATTTATATTGCATCAAAGGGATTAAATCCACTAAAGAAATTAGCAACACTTGCAGGAACATCAATGTTTGTAATGTCTATTTTATTTATTATTTTAATGATGGCAGCACCTGCAATTACAAATGCACATTTAAATCAAATTGATTGGTCTTTTAAAACCTTTATGCCAACTTTTGATACAAAATTTTTTACTAATTTAGCTATTTTGGTATTTGCTGTGGGAGGATGTGAAAAAATATCACCCTATGTTAATAAAATGGAAAATCCAGAAACAGGATTTTCAAAAGGTATGATTGCCTTAGCAATTATGGTAGCTGTATGTGCAATTTTAGGTACAGTTTCCCTTGGCATGATGTTTGATTCAAATAATGTTCCTAAAGATTTAATGACTAATGGTGCATATTATGCATTTCAAAAATTAGGGGAATATTATAAATTAGGTAATACATTCGTAATTATATATGCAATTACAAATATCATTGCTCAATTTGCTGTATTAATTATATCTATTGATGCACCTTTACGTATGTTACTTGATAGTGCAGACGAAAGATTTATTCCTAAAAAAATGTTTGAAAAAAATAAGTATGGTTCATATAAAAATGGAAATAAACTTATTTTAGTAATTGTATCAATATTAATTGTAGTACCAGCCCTAGGAATTGGTAGCGTGGATGAATTAGTTAAATGGCTAGTAAAATTAAATGCTGTATGTATGCCTCTTAGATATTTATGGGTATTTGCTGCATATGTTGCATTGAAAAAAGCAGGACAGAAATTTAATAGAGAATATTATTTTGTAAGGAATGATAAATTAGGTATTATTTTAGGTGCATGGTGCTTTGTCTTTACAGCTTTTGCATGTATTGGTGGTATGTATTCTACTGATATGTTTAAATTAGTGCTTAATATTGTAACACCATTTGTGCTAATAGGTTTAGGTGTAATCATGCCTTATCTTGCAAAAAAGAATAATGCTTAATAATTTATAGATAAATTTTAAGATAACCAAAAACCGTCTGCTATTTAAAGCAGACGGCATTTATTATATAAGGTTATTTCTTTTTTACAGGGTAACATACTTCTGTCACCCATTTTTCAGGATTCTGTGTCTCATAAGGGCTAACATGATAAATACAGAAAGACAATCCATTAAATTCATAACCATTATCACGAACCCAATTAGCAACAGCTTCGTTCACTTCATTGACTTTTTCATAACTACCTTGATAAGTTGCTGATGCCATTTGAATAGGGGCAACTGTTTTGAATACTACATTTTCAGTATTCTTATAATTTCCTTTAACAGATTTTTGTACTTCCACATCAACGTCCTGTTCTTTATGTTCTCCATCATGAAAGATTGCAAGGGTATAACATGGACTATCGTCTTGCATTTGAAGATCTGCAGTTTCATTCACTAGAATATGCCAAAGCATTCCTTCTTGATCATAAGAAGGGATAACTTTACGTACACTTGCAACAGTTCTTTCTGGTAACTCTTTTAAGGTAACATTATAATTCATAACATTATCATCCTTTCCCAATCTATTTAATGTGCTTTCTAGAAGTAAAAGTCGCTGGTTTAAGATGTCAGCTTCCTCTTTTATCTCCCTTTGTTTTAACTGAAGATAGGTTTTAAGCTTATGGGGCTCGCCATATTGAGATAGAATTTGGCCTATTACAGCAAGGCTAAATCCCATATCTTTTAATGCTGTAATACGATTTGCAACAGGGAGTTGTGCTTCGCTGTAATAACGATATCCTGTGAAATCATCAATACTTTCAGGTATAAGCAAACCTATTTCATTGTAATGCCTAAGCATTCTTATGCTGATTCTTGATAGTTTTGAAAAATCACCTATTTTTAACATTTATATATACCTCACATATATGTGTTTTTTGAGCTCATTTACAGTATAGAGTATACCATAATGTGAGAGTCAACAGATGAATTTGGATTTATCTTACAATAGTTTTTTCTTATGTTTTATAGCCGGTTATTAAGCGATGTTTTTTGTTGTTATATATATGATGGTAGCATATGATACACATATAGCTTTAAAATTTTTTGTAATATTCTTTCAAATTTAAAATATTATAATTGTACTTTTGTTTTCTTATTTTAAGATGTAAAATAGTATTAAGATAATAATAAAAGATATTAAAGGATACTAATTGTTCGGGAACTTGAAATTAAATTTAAAATAATAAAAATAAGAGGGTGAAATTATGTATGATGTTAGTATTATAGGTGCTGGAGTTGTTGGATCAGCCATTGCTAGAGAGTTATCAAAGTATAATTTAAAAGTATGTCTTATAGAAAAAGAGGAGGATGTTGGAACAGGAGCTTCCAAAGCAAATAGTGGTATTGTTCATGGTGGATATGTAGCTAAATATGGAACCCTAAAGGGAGAATTATGTATAAAAGGAAACAGTATGTACAATCAGCTGGAAAAAGAGCTTAACTTTGGATATAGAAATCCAGGTGCATTAGTAATAGGCTTTGATGAAGATGATGAAAATAGAATAAAAAAATTATATGAAAATGGTGTGAAAATAGGGTGTGATGATCTAGAAATAATATACGGGGATAAAATAAAAGAATTGGAACCTCATATAAATAAAGAGGTTAAAGTTGCATTATATGCTAAAAGTGTTGGTGTAGCTTCTCCTTATGAAATGACTATAGCCCTTGCTGAAAATGCAATGGAAAATGGAGTAGATTTAAAATTAGAAACAAAAGTATTAACTATAGATAAAGAACATGAAGCTTTTATAATAAATACTAATAAAGGAGAAATAAAAAGTAAGTATATTGTAAATGCTGCAGGATTATATAGTGATAAGATAGCCAATATGCTAGGGATGGATGATTTTAAAATATTGCCAAGAAGAGGGCAGTATGTACTTTCTACCAAAGATCAAGGTTATCTTGTAAATAAGGTTATATTCCAAGTGCCAACAGAAAAAGGAAAAGGAATATTAGTTACTACTACTTATCATGGAAACTTTATGATAGGTCCTGATGCACAGGAGGTAGTAGACAAAGAAGATATAGGAACAGATATAGAAAGTATAGAATATATAATAAAAACAGCTAGAAAATCTATACCAGATTTTGACGTAAGAAAATCTTTAACTACCTTTGCAGGAATAAGAGCAATTAGTAGTACAGGAGATTTTGTAATAGGAGAAACTAAAGTTAAAGGCTTTATAAATGCAGCAGGTATAGATTCACCAGGACTTACATCTTCACCAGCTATAGCAGAAAAAATAGTAGGAATTCTTAAGGAAGCTGGATTGCAATTAATAAAAAATGAAAAATTCAATCCCTACAGAAAGCCCATAATTATTAAAAAAGATAAATCCTTTGATGGAAAGATAGATGATGAAGATCCAACTAAAAACATAATATGTAGGTGTGAAAAAGTAACGGAATCAGAAATAATAGATGCAATGAAAAGAGGAATTCCTGTAAAATCTACAGATGCAATAAAAAGACGTACAAGGGCAGGTATGGGGTTTTGCCAAGGTAATTTTTGTAGACCAAGAGTAAAAGCTATAATAGCAAGAGAAATGGGCATACCGGTAGAAAAAGTTACTGTAAGAGGCAAAGATTCAGGAGAACCTCCTAAAAGAGTAAATATTAATGTAATAAGAAAAATTCAAGGTGTTTGATTTCTTTTAAATATTAATAAAATATAAGGAAATGCCTAAGATGTAAATAAGGGCCGCTAATAAAAAAGTAGCTCTTATTCATATTTTAGGTATAACTTTATAAAGGCTCATTAAAATATTGAACAATATATAATATGTGTGAATAAAAATATTATTAGTATATAAAAAAGCTGAACTATATTGAAATAAATGTTACTAATTGTTTTTGCTATTATAAAAATAATTTATAACGTAGATACTTTATAATAACAAATATTTATTGGACTAGCTATTATTTAAAGTGATAATCTTAAATAAGTGATGTTAAAATTATCTAAAAAATAATTTATATAGGGAGGCTATTATATGCATAAAGATGATCAAATGACACCTAATGAACGATTAGCTGCATTTATGACAGGAAAACCTATGGATAGAATCCTTGCTATGCCAGTTGTTTGCTCCATGTCTGGGCTAGCATTAGGAATGACTCATAAAGAAAAAAGAAGCAGTGCTTTGAATGAAGCTAAAGCACAGATTGCATGTTATGAAAGGTTTGGTAATGACTTAACTGTCATTGAATATGGATTACATGGTGTGGGTATGGCTTTAGGTACTCAGATGAGTGATCCAGAAGATTCGGTTCCAGCAATTATGAAATATACATTAGATGATTTGAATAATGTTCATGAATTAGATATGTCAAAATTGGAACTTAAAAAGGATAAGGCATTTCAATTACATATAGAAGCTTGTGATATTTTGATTGATAAAGTAGGCAAAGAGGTTCCAACTGGTGTTTTGATATCTGGACCTTTTACTGCCGCTGCAAGCATTTATAAAACAGAAGATTTATTAAGAGCAACTAGAAAAAATCCTGAAAAGTTACATCAATTGGTTAAATTTTGTACCGAGGGATTAAAAATGATTTGCAGAGAGTTTATAAAGACAGGTTCCCTTATTTTGTTATGTGATCCTATTGCATCAGGAACAATTCTTAATCCTAAAAAATATCTAGAATTTGTTTTGCCATATACAATAGACTTAATGGAAGATATTCATGATGCAAAAGGAACGGTTTGTTATCATATTTGTGGAGATACAACCGCAATTGTAGGAGATATGGTGAAATCAGGTTGTGATATGATTAGTGTAGATAATCGAGTAGATTTAGAATATACAAAACAAGTAGTAGGAGATAAAGTTCCTATTCTTGGCAATGTAGATCCAGTAGGTACGTTAATTTTAGGCAGTACTAATGATGTGGATTTAGCAGTAAAAACTTGTATTCAAAAGACATATGATAGCCCTTGTGGATATATTTTAGCATCAGGATGTGATCTTTCAGGGGGAGTTCCTCTAGAAAATATTGATCAATTTATGGCTTCCGCTAGAAAATATGGAAAGTGGCCATTGAATCCAAATAATTTTCTTTAAAATATAAATCTATTAAAAAATGAAAAATGTAAGAATACAATACTGAACTTCAAAAATTATTAAATTCTTTCATTATATCATGTAGAAGAACAAGAAATTATTTAATAAAAGTTTTTTAAAATCCAATATTTAACATGTTAAAAGTAAGAGCCGCTATATAAGCGGCTCTTATTCGCATTTTAGACATAATTATACAAAAAAATTGACTAATAAGACAAGATTTGATAATATATAACATATGCTAATGAAAATTATTATCAAGAGGTGAAGGCTTTGAACTATATTTGGATGAATCCTGTAGTTGAAAAAATGTACAAAAAAGATTTAGATGGTCTTAAAAATAATATTAGAAAAAAAGGATTTAAAGTAGTTTCAGCAGGTGGACAACTTGAACAGGTTAAAAATAAATTTAGAAATGAAATAATGAATTCTAAAAAGACTGTATTAGATACAAGATGTCCTGTAGCTGTTGATTATGCTAATAAGAATATTGATAAAGATAAATATAATATACCTAAAATTGAGCCCATTTTAATTCATACAGCAAGATATTTATATAAGTTTTATATAAAAGATATAAAAAAAGATAAACTTATTATTACAACACCTTGCAAAGCTTTAAAAAAATTAGGGGAAGATATTTTTAAAAATAAACCAGGTATAGAATTTTATACTTGGTTAGAGGTGTGTGACAAGCTTAATATAGACGTAGCCTCAAAATGCAATTTATCTCCAATTCCCTTAGGATTCTTTAGAGATATTTCAGAAAATGTTTTAGAAATAAGTGGTGAAAATAAATTTAATGAATCCTTTTTAAAAGAGGAGTATGATGTTATTGAGATGTTATATTGCTTAGGAGGATGTAATAATGGAGATGGTGTCTAAGTTAAAAAAACATTTAGTTATAACAATAATCCTTATTATCTGGAGTATTGGTAGTATACTGAAGTGGTGGAACCCGTATAGTCTACCAACTCCGAAAGAAGTTATAGTATCATTAGGAGAATTAATAAAATCAGGAGCTTTAATTAAGCATATAGCTATAAGTACTTTAAGAGTTTTTGAGGGATTTTTTATAACCATATGTTTAGCAATTCCTTTAGGCATACTATTTGGTGTTAATAAGAGTATCTATGATTATTTTAAAAATCTACTTGGATTTTTAAGACATACACCACCACTAGCTTTAGTGCCACTTTTAATACTTTGGTTTGGCATAGGAGAAAAATCTAAAATAATAATTATAGTATTAGCTTCATTTTTTCCTGTTTTATTAAATACCATTAGTGGCGTTGAAAGCTGTAGTAAAAAATTAATAGAAGTTGGACAGACTTTTAATCTTAGTAAGATAAATATATTTAAAAAAATTATAATACCTTGGGCTTTACCTAATATTTTAGTTGGTATGAGATTAGGCATAGGGTATAGTTGGAGAGCCATAATTGGTGCTGAAATGGTGGCAGCTTCTTCAGGGCTAGGATATTTAATTTTAGATGGCCAGCAGTTATCCCGTTCCGCAGTAGTTATAGTAGGAATATTATCAATAGGTATTCTAGGAACAGTATGTGATTGGGTATTTGGCCTTTTAACCAATAAATTTAACTATGCACAAGAGGTGAATAATAATGAAGGGGTATAAATTAACTAATGTAATCAAAGAATTTTGTATTAATGGCAAGCCAGTTAAAATTTTAGATAATTTAACTCTTTTATTAGAGGATAACAAGATTACTGTTATATTAGGAAGAAGTGGCTGTGGAAAGACTACATTACTTAGACTTTTAGGATATCTGGATGATGCCACTAGCGGTAAGGTAGAATTTTATCATAATAATATTTTAGTAAAACCTAAAATAGGTATGGTTTTTCAGGAAAGCAGACTTTTCCCTTGGCTCAATGTTAGAGAAAATTTAACATTCTTTTTAAATAAGAGAGAGATTAATATTGAAAATAAATATTTAAACCTTATGAAGTTAGAGAAATTTGGAGAAGCATATCCTTCACAATTATCAGGAGGAATGGCCCATAGAGTGGCTATAGGCAGGGCTTTAGCCTATGAGCCTAATATGCTTTTGATGGATGAACCCTTTGCTGCTTTAGACTTTTTTACTAGATCTTATATGCAAGAGGAAATTTTAAGGCTTTACAAGGAAACTAACAAGGGCATAGTTTTTGTAACCCATAATGTGGATGAAGCATTATTGATAGGTCATAAAATAGTTATTTTAGATAAAGGAAAGGTTTTAGAAGAATATAATGTAGACCTAGAATTTCCACGGGATATATCTTCAGAAAAACTATTAAATATAAAAAAAGATATACTTTCAAAATTATAAAGTTAATTAAAAACATACATATATAAAGAAGTTCATTTTTATAAGGAAGGGTACTATATATAGAATATTTAATTGTAACTACTAAATATGTATATTTTACATTATTTAAGAAGTGGACTTTACACAATAGAATATTAAAAGGAGAGTGTAATATGAAAAAGAAAAAGATTTTATCATTATGTATGACTTTACTAATAACAACTTCTATGTTTATAGGTTGTAGTAGTGCTAATAAAAAGGAGGAAGGGAAAAAAGAGAATCCTAAAGAAATTAATCTTACATATGTTAAAGCTCCTTTAAATGTACCATCTATATTAGAAAAGGAGCAAAAATCCTTTGACAAGAGTTTTGAAAAAGAAAATATAAAAATAAACTGGCATGAGATAACAGCTGGACCTGAGCAGACTCAAGCATTAGCTTCAGGGGACTTACAAATTCTTCATGCTCTTGGTGGCACATCAGCTATATTAGCAGGAGCAAATGGAGTAGATTTAAAAATAATAGGTGTATATAGTAGAGCACCAAAGGCCTTCATGATAATTAGCAATAATCCAAATATAAAAACAGCAAAGGACTTAAAGGGTAAAAAAGTTGCAGGACCTAAAGGAACAGTGCTGCATCAATTATTAGTAGGAGCCTTAGAAAAAGAGGGCTTAACAAGCAAGGATGTCGAATTTATAAATATGGGTCTACCAGAAGGTTTTGCTGCATTAAATAATAAAAATGTAGATGCTGCATTATTAGCAGGTCCAGTTGCTTTAAAGGCTATAAAAAATGGTGGTAAAGTAGTAGTAAATGGAGAAGGAATAGTTGATGGGACAATAGTAACTGCAGTTAGTGGAGATTTTTTAAACAAGCATAAAGATTTAGTAGATAAATTTGAAGCTACTCATAAGGAAACTTTAAAATATATGAAAGAACATGAGGAAGAAGCATTAAAAGTAGTATCAAAGGAAGTTGGACTAACTATTGAAGAAACAAAAGAAATGTATAAATGGTATGATTTCGATATGACAATAAAAGATAAAGACATTAAAGAGCTTGAAAAAACTCAAGACTTTATGATAAAAAATGGACTTCAAGATAAGAAGATAGACATACAAAAACTTATAAATAAATAGAATGATTAAAGTCATCAATTTTTCTTAATGTATAAACTCTATAATAAGAATTTATAAAATAATCAGGAATTGTGGTTTTAAAAAACTATTAATAAAAAATGGCATAGTTATATAAATAGAGTTCTTGGTTTAAGATAGAGTGTAAATTCAACTAAAACCAAGAACTTTGTTTATATAAAAAATTGTAAATGCGTTTATAAAAATATATTAATGATGATATAATAACAGATAGAATTATTTAAAGATTTAAATTTATGTTTGAGTAAATATAAATTTTAACCTGTATTAAAAATTAAATAAAAATTGTTTTAAATGAGGTTTTTAAGTATGGATTATAAACGTAATCGTAATAGGTTAGTATATGGATTTACTACATTAATTGTAATGTTTTTGGGATTATGTTCAAGAAAGCTAAAATATTTTATACCGGATTTTTTAAATGTATATTTAGGTGATGCCCTTTGGGCACTAATGATTTTTATGTTATTTGCATTTATTTTTAAAGGTACAAAAACAAAAATAGTTGCATTAATAGCTCTAATATCTTGTTATCTCATTGAAATAAGCCAATTATACCATTCTAACTGGATAGATAATATAAGAAAAACAACTTTAGGTGGATTAGTATTAGGATACGTATTTTCATGGAAGGATTTATTAGCTTATGCTATAGGTATTGGAATAGGCATCATAGTGGAAGGAGTATTTTATTATTATGATACTTATAGAGTTAAACAATTAAAATAGGTAATAATGAATATATAGAAGTTATAGATGCATTTAGCCTTGAAATTATAAAATTAAATATAAAATAGAGAAAAGAGTCTGTATCAAAATTAAATATATTTTTATACAGACTCCTTTACTTTTGTGGTAATTCATTGTTCCAAAATTAGAAAACTCATTTCTAGGAGCAAGCTACTGGCACGTAAATTATTATTTGTTTTTATGCTTAGTATTTTTCTGAGTGTTACTACTAGCAGAATTTAAAGCATCTATGCTATTGCTATTGCCTGAATTTTCTATAGCCTTATTAACCTTAACATTTTTATTTTTTTTGTTTCTATTCATAAATTTAAGCCCCTTTCAATAATAAGACTTGCTAATTATTATTAAGTATATTTATAGGATTTACATATTACTTATCAATATGTATGGGGTTTTTTGTTAGATAAGAATATATATTATTAACTTATAATAAAAAATAATATTAGAGAACTAATAAATAAAAGAGGAATAGAACATGTTACTATTGAAATTGATTTTGAAGATGAGAAGGGTGAAGATAAATTTGTAGAATTTTAATCTTTTATGTATAAAGTGGTAAGAATGTGAAAAATTAAAATATTTTAAGGTGTTGTGTAATATTTAACAACATGCTTTTAGAGTTTAAAAATATACTGTGATATAATTAAATTAGGACATAAATATAAAAGAGCATTAACGTAAAGGAAGTGATTATAGACATTAGTATTATACATAACAATAAATAACTAAAATTAAAACTTATTATATTAATAAGATTAATTTACGAAAGAAGGCAATTAGAATTGACAAACAGGATTGAGACATTATATGGTATATTTTCATATTTAAGAGATGATAGTTTTAATAAAGGAAGAGCTAGTGAAAAAATCAAAGAATTTTTATGTAATAGTGGATATGATGTACATATTTCAAATGAATGTAATCACAACATAGAAACATTATGTAATGAGCCAGAATTTATAATCATCACACGTTATAATAGCTTATTTAGATATGATGCTGATAGCAACACTTCAGGACTAATATCAACTATAATACTATCAGAAAAACTAAGTGATTATAGAAAAAAGACAAAGTTTATTTTCTTTGATAATGAGAAGAGTGTATTAGAAACATTAAAAAATTATAAAAATGTAAAAGTAATTAATATTGAGTGTGTTGGTAGGGGAAGCAATATACTAATATCAAGTAGTAATGAAAAGCATAACACATTTAAAAATGATTTTATAGATTATTTAAAGGAAAAAAATATAAAATATTTAGTAGGGCAATTCTTAGATAGTGTTTATGATAGTTTTTATGAGGAACAGTTTAATATGTTTACAATAAGAAGAGCTAATTGTATAAAGAAAGAAAATAAAAATGAATTAGTTTTACCCTGGATAAATTCTAATAAAGATACTGTAGATAGAATAGATTATAAAAAAATAAAGGAAGTCATAGTATTAATAGAACACTATATAAATAATAAAATGTGGTAGAGTCTAATTATGAAAATACTCTTTAGATTAATATAAAATATAATTAATTTAAAGAGTATTTTTATGTATATAAATTAGAACTAATAGAAATAAAAGACATATGGATAAACACCAAAATTATTTTTTGAAGAATTTAAAACTAGCAAATTTATTTTAAGAAGTAAAGTTTTAAAATATTTTCTACAGTTTTTTCTCCTAGTCATATATATAGATGAAAACAAAATTCCAGAAGTAACATTTGTTTTAAAAAAATTATATATTATATATGGGGGGGAATATTATGAAAATAGGAATAGATTGTGGTCATACTTTATCTGGAGCTGATTATGGGGCTGTGGGAATAAAAGCAGAATCAAATCTAACCAGAGAAGTAGGCACTAGAGTAATAAGTAAATTACAAGCTTTAGGCCATACAGTTATTAAGTGTTATAAAGATACTTGTAGTAGTTTACAAGATACTTGTAGTAGTTTACAAGATAGTTTAAGTTATAGAACGAATACAGCTAACAATAACAATGTAGATTTATATGTATCTATTCATTTTAATGCTTTTAATGGTAGTGCTTATGGAACAGAGGTTTTAACCTATGGAGGAAATAAGTTTAGTGAAGCTACTTCTGTGTTAAATAATATAGTTTCCCTAGGTTATACAAATAGAGGTATAAAAGATGGAAGTAACCTTTATGTAATTAGAAATACAAAAGCTAAGTCTATGCTTATAGAATGTTGTTTCTGTGATAATTCTGGGGACATGAGTAGGTTTAATGCAGATAAGATGGCAGATGCTATAGTAAAAGGTTTAGTAGGAAAAACAACTGATGTTCCATCAGGTGGAAATTCTGGTTCTGGGGGAACTAGTTCTGGCTCAAGTAATTCTGGTTCAACTATATATGGTAATCATTATTTAATAAAAGAACTTCAACAAGAAATAAATAGCCAGGGCTTTGGAAATATAAAAGTAGATGGAATAGCGGGAGAGGCAACATCAAATGCAGCACCAATAGTTAAGAAAGGAGCCAAAGGTGGAATAACTAAAGCAATACAAAAAATGCTTATCAATATAGGCTATCCAGTAGGTTCCTCAGGAGCAGATGGTGTATTTGGAGATGGTACTGAAACCGCAGTAAAAGCAGTACAGAAAGATTGTAACCTTTCTGTAGACGGAATTGTAGGAAAAGAGACATGGAAAGCTTTGTTTAGAAATTTAAGATAAATTAGAAAAAAGATAGCTTTTTTATTTAAGCTATGTTCTAGAATAATGTTGATAATATATGAATTTTAAAGGAAAGTCAAAAATGACTTTCCTTTATTCGTATTTTAAGTTTATATAGTATCTATCTCTATATATGAATCTAATCTTTTCTCTAATGTTTCTGTATGAAGCTCAAATAAATTATTATCATAGTCATAAAAATATATAGAATAGCCTTCCCCAGATACTCTTTTTCTTGGAGGCTTTAACTCTAAATTTAAAGTTTTAATTTTATTTAAATAACTATCTACATCAGAATCTGATATTTTAAATGCTACATGATGATAAGTTCTGTTAAGTATATTTTCATCTTCCATAACAGCGATCCACTGATTACCAATAATAAAAAAACGCTCCTTAAATAAAGAATGTTTTTTTTCACCGCTATAATAGACTTCTTTAGCATTAAACAGTTCTTTAAATAATTGAGTAGTTTTGTCTAAATTTTTCACAACAAAAGTAATATGGCTTATGCTTTCAATCATATATGTATCGTCCTCCGTCTCATCCAACCAATGTGTATTTAGTTATAATTTGCTCATATTTTAATTATAACATTAGTCTTTATAGCGTTATATAAAAATTGATTTTCTTTAAAAAGCAGTTATCTTTGTGTAAGCATGTGCTAAATTATATGGAACTATAAAGTTTTTGATTTTTGCAACTTGCTTGTCATTTTTAAACAACCATGGTCATTTGAACCAGTAGATATAAATATAATACAAAAAATGCATTTTTAGCTACAAATATGTTATAATTATAACTAAATTTTTATTTATTACATATTAATTTTTACAAAGTAACAAAATAGTATTGTAATAAGAGGACAAGCAATCTTATAAAGAACTATATTTTATTATTAAGGAGGCTTAAAGGAAGCTATGATTGAAGCTAAAAATTTAACTAAACGATTTAAAAAAGGTGTAACAGCAGTAGATAGCATAAATTTTAAAGCAAATGATGGAGAAATACTTGGCTTGCTTGGAGAAAATGGAGCAGGTAAAACAACGACTCTTAGAATGCTTGCTACTATGCTTAAAATCACAGAGGGTGAAGCGCTAATAAACGGTCATGACGTAAGTAAAGAAGCGGATAAGGTAAGAGGAGAAATAGGTATTTTGTTTGGTGGTGAAGTTGGTCTTTATGACAGACTTACAGCAAGGGAAAATATAAAATATTTTGCAGAGCTTAATGGTATGTCTAAAGAAGAAACTAATAAAAGTATAGAGGAACTTGCAAAAAATTTAGACATGACAGAATATCTTGATAGAAGAGTTGGAAAATTTTCAAGAGGTATGAAGCAAAAAGTAGCTATTGCAAGATCTATAGTACATAATCCATCTGTGGTTTTATTTGATGAGCCAACTATAGGATTAGATGTTACCTCTGCAAAAATTGTACAAGACTTTATATTAAAATGTAAAAGTGATGGGAGAACTATTATATTCTCAAGTCACACAATACCAGAAGTAGAAAAGCTATGTGATAGGATTGTTATAATTCATAAAGGTAAAATAGTAGAAGAAGGAAAGCTTAAAGAACTTGAAGAAAAATATAACAATAGCATAGAAGAAATATTTATAAATTTAATAGCAAAGTAAAGAAGGTGATTGTATGAAAAATGTAATAGGAGTAGTATTGAAAAAAGAACTTTTAGATTTATTTAGAGATAAGAAAACACTAATATTAAGTATATTAATTCCAATAATTCTTTTACCCATAATGTCTTTTGCTATTGGCAAAATGGCGAAGTCTGATAGTGATAAGGTTCAAAACAATCTTAAAATAGCTATAGAAGATCAAGGAAATAGCAGTTTTTCTAAATTTATAAAATCTCATAAAAATGTTAAGGTAATAAACTCTAAAAATATTGATGAAGATATAAAAGAAGGAGATGTATATATACAGATTAAAATCCCAAAAGGATTTGATGATAACATATCAAAGGATTCTAATGAAAAAATAGAATTAAAATATGATAATTCAAGTAATGATGCAATGACAGCTGTATCAATGATTAAAAATTACATAGATGAATACTCAAAACAAATAGTTTCAAAACGACTTGAAAAGAAAAATATAGATCAATCAATATTAACACCAATTAATATTGTAGATAATGTGGTTGGAGATAAAGATGATGGTTTTGGGAAAATAATGGCTTCAATGATGATTCCTTTACTTTTAATGCTTTACAGTGCAACAAGTACAATTGGAGCAGCAGTAGATCTAGGAGCAGGAGAGAAAGAAAGAGGAACACTTGAACCACTTCTTACAACAAAAGCAGGAAGAACATCTTTACTTGTAGGAAAATTTCTTGCAATAACAGTAATGGGAATATTAATGTCCTGTGCTTATTTAATTGGAATAATACTAACAATGAATCAACCCAATGGAATGTTTGGCGATGCAGGACTAAATTTAGGACCAGCTACTTTAGTTCTTATTATGATTTTACCTATTTTATATACAATGGTATTTGGAGCACTTCAACTTGCCATTAGTATCTATGCAAAATCATTTAAAGAAGCTCAAACGTACCTAAGCCCTATAACTATTATAGCTATGGTATTAATTTATATGGTTATGATGAAAGACCCTAAAAATATAGGAATGCTTTATTTTAATATACCACTTACAAATGGAGTTTGTCTTATGAAAGAGTTTTTAGCTGGAATTTATAACTATACTCACATAGCAATAACCTTTGGCTGGATAATTGTATATATAGTTGCATCTATTTCATTTGCAAGATATATGTTCTCAAAAGAAGAAGTTATATTTAGAACATAATATAAGTTGTATAAATGAAAATAATTTAAAAAAGTATTTATATAAATTTTCATTTTAAAGAGAATGTCTCAAAATAGCCTTAATTTTAAAACCGTAAATATAAGTAATGCATTCATAAAGCAATTCATTTTGCTAAGCAGTTCTAAATTTGACTCCATTAAGAATTTTTTACCCAGTAGAGGCGCCTTCCTTGGCTTCACTACTGGCTCCTCACGTCCTGTGAGGAATTACAAAAATTTTTAATTCCGTCAAATTAAGAACTACTAAAGCTCATTTATATGTTTATTACATGTATTATTTATATTTACTATATTAAAATTAAGGCTGTTTTTATTTTGAGACAACCTCTTTTTTGAAAAATGTTTTTTGAAAAAATTTATAAATTTTTCAGTTATTATTGAATTTAATAAATGGTATTTTACTAGATTTACAATAGCTTTAAGGAAAATATAGAATAATATTACAATGATATGATATAATTTCCTATGTAAGGGGGAGTTTTCATGAAGATTACTATAATTTGCTTTTACTTAGGTATTATATTTCTTATATTATTAATGAAAGCCAGAAGTACAGGAAGCATATTAGGAATAAGAGCAGCAACTATACTATATGTTATAGGTGCGGGATATTATTTGGGAGTATTTAGTTATAGTATTAGTATAGATATAAAAGAACTATTTGCTTCTTCGAATTTAAATAAAACAGAAGAACAGTCATTACCAATCAACAGAGCTCAAAATGTTGGGACTATATTTGGAACCCTTAGTCCAGAAGTAAAATTAAAATTTGTACAGCCTAAAGTATTAAATCCTATTTCTGCAAATGTATTAGCTCCACCAACTGTTAAATCATCTCCAATAGAGTCAGAGGATGAACACAGTGATAACAATGCTAAAATTATAGGGGATAAAAATAGTAAGATATATCATGTTCCAGTCAGTATATACTACAATAAGGAAATTGAGAATTTAAATAATGATGAATATTTTAACAACACAAGAGGCTGAAGCGGCAGGATATCGAGCCTCTGAAAGGTAGAATATGTTTTGATGAGATTATTATATATATTTACAAATGAAAATAAAAGAGGATAAATTATGTTTAAACTTGATGATTATGAATGGGATCATGAACTTTTAAAACTTAAGATCAATAAACTAGGTGTTATACGTAAAATAAAAATAAAACCAGAAAATATTGAAAAAATGCAGGATATTCTTGAAAAGAATCAGGCTCTAGCTTTTATATAAATAATAAAGAAACAATGAAAAGTATTAACTTTTTAATCAGGTGTACATCTTATTTACCTAATATTCTTTGTCCTTGGGTAAAAGCACTTTGAACTAAAGGAGCTTTGTATCTGAATTTAGGAGATTCATCTTCTATAGCATTTATATATTGACTTACTATAGAATCAAAAGACTTATGTTCCATTAGTTCAAAGTAACTATATTGCTTCTTTTTTAGCTTTACTAGCTTATCTCTAAAATATGATTGTTCTTTCATCCATACAAACTGTTTATCAATATTTATTTGGTTAAAGCCAGTTTTATAAGCTCCAGGTTCAATCAAAATTATATTAATGTTGCAGTCAGAAAGTTCTTTTATTTCTTCTTTTAGAGAAGATACTATTGCTTCTAAAGCAAATTTGCTAGATGTATAAGGTGATAAAAAAGGTATTGTAATTCTACCAGATAAGGAAGATAAAAAGATAATTCTTCCTTCATTTTTTTTAATCATGTTATTAAATACAATTTGAGTAAGCTCTAAAGCAGAAAATACATTGGTTTCAAATACATTTCTATATTTGTCAATTGAAACTTCTGATGCAGAACCAGAATCTCCTATAGCAGCGTTATTAATTAATGCATCTATATCTAAATTCTTTACAATATCCCTATCCTCCTTTAAAGTTATATCTAACTTAAAGCTTTCAATATTCTTACTTATATTTTCTTTTAAGGCTATCTCCTTTAGATTTTCTGCTTGAGACTTTTTATGAGTAGTTGCATAAACTTTATGTCCTTTTTTAGCTAAAGCAATAGAAGAAGCCTTCCCAAGACCAGAACCTGCACCTGTAATTAATATTTTACTCATAATATCACTTCCATAACATTTTTATATTATTTATGTTTTACAATTGAGTAATAGATTATCCTAATATAAAAAATTTAACATATTTCAATGGATTATTTAAATTTATTATATTAGGATAATCTATGGGAGATAATTTATACTGGTATCATTGTTGATTTTAAATTTTCTCCTAATATGTACAAATAAAAGGTATAATAAATATTAAAATATAAATTAAAGAGGGATTAAAATGAACAACCTTACAAAAATGAAATTTATTTTAGCTCCAGACTCTTTTAAAGAAAGTATGACAGCAAAGGAAGTAGCATATGCTATGGAAAAGGGAATAAAAAAAGTTTTAAAAAATGCTGAATGTGTGAAAGTTCCTATGGCAGATGGTGGAGAGGGAACAGTTCAATCTCTAGTGGACGCAACAAATGGACAAATAGTTCATGCTGAGGTAACAGGCCCAGATGGGAAAAATAAGGTACATGCTGTATTTGGAATACTTGGAGATTATAAAACTGCAGTTATAGAAATGTCTAGTGCAAGTGGAATTCATCTTATAGAATCTGAAAAGAGAAATCCCTTATATACTACAACATATGGAACAGGAGAACTTATAAAGGAAGCATTAGATAAAGGGGTTTCTACAATACTTATAGGTATCGGTGGTAGCGCAACAAATGATGGTGGTGCAGGTATGGTGACAGCTCTTGGAGCAAAACTTTTAGATAAAGATAAAAAGGAAATCCCTTTTGGGGGAGGATATTTAGACAAACTAGAGGAAATTGATTTAAAAAAATTAGATGAAAGATTAAAACATGTAGATATAAAGGTTGCCTGTGATGTGGATAATCCACTTTTAGGAGAAAAAGGAGCTTCTTATGTTTTTAGTCCTCAAAAAGGAGCTACCCCTGAAATAGTAAAAATATTAGATAAGAATTTAGCTTCTTTTGCAAATATTATAGAAAGTAAGTTAGGTAAAAATATAAAAGAAGTACCAGGAGCAGGAGCAGCAGGAGGCTTAGGATTTGGACTTATGACATTTTTAAATGCTAAACTTGAAAAAGGAATTGATCTTGTAATTGAGTATACAAAATTAAGGGAAAAAGTAAAAAATGCAGATTTTGTGTTTACAGGAGAGGGTAGTATAGATTTTCAAACAATCTTTGGAAAAACTCCTTTTGGAGTAGCCAAAGTCGCAAAAGAATTTAATATACCAGTTATAGCTTTCGTAGCACATATTGGAGATGATATAGATATTTTATATGAAAATGGAATTGACTCTATTGTAGGAATTTTAAGGGGAGTTACGGACTTAAAAAGTGCCCTTAAAAAAGGAAAAATAAACGTGGAAAAGGCTAGTGAAAATATAACCAGAATTTTAGCTGTTGCAAGAAAATATGAATAATGAATAGCCTTTGCACAATCTTAAAATAATATGTTATTGTTTAATAAAGTATTTAAATCTAAAACTTCTTTTGATAAGTTTCGTATTTCATTAGAATTTTTTTCTTTAACATTCTTCTTTTTTAATTTTTTTAATAAATCTACTACTTGTTTCATATTAAATCACTCCTCAAAATTTATTTAACTTATGATTTAATTATAAATAGTAAATAGGATTTGAACCATTTATTTAGATTACAATTTTGCCTCTTAAAGTTACAGTTTTGTAATATAAGAATTATTATTAATATTATTATAGAAATGGTTGTGTCAAAATGGATTTTATTTGTTATGTTAAATATCTTGAGACGATCTTTTTTTATATTTATTAAAAATTATAAGGGGTTATAGTAATTTTTAGTTGAAAAATGACAAAATTATACTGAAGTAATAGTTTAGCTATAAGAAAAATTAATAGGATACTATAAATAAGATTATTAATTCTTATAGAATATTATGAAAATGTTATAGGTTTAATGAAAAAAGTAATTAATTAAATAATAAATGAAATAAAAGTTATCAGGTAAGTTATTTAAATGTTATAAAACTTGAATGTTGATAAAAAAATAACATTGAAATAAGCGCTAATTTGTAATATATTTTAATTGGTAAGGTGATTTGGGATTGATTACCAATCTATAAAATGTGATTTGGGGTCATATTTGTAGTCTGATGTATTTAAACTTTTCATCTATCCATTCATATAGTTCTATATAAATTTATAAAAGAGTAGTTATGTAAACTGTTTTATAAACATCAACATTAAATCATAGAGGGGGGCTTGTAAATGTATAGTTTTAAATGTGATTACAGCGAAGGATGCCATCCTAGAATTCTAAAGGCATTGGCAGAGTCAAATAATACTCAAGAAGAAGGTTATGGAAAAGATTCTCATACTAAAAATGCTATTTCTATAATAAAGAGATTAGTACAAAATGAAAATGTAGATATTCATCTTATATCTGGAGGAACTCAAACAAATTTAATTTCAATTAGTTCCTTTTTAAGGCCTCATGAAGCTTGTGTATGTGTACATTCAGGTCATATTGCAGGTCCTGAGACAGGTGCTATTGAATATACTGGACACAAAGTAATTACTGTAGATTCAAAAGATGGAAAAATTACCACAGATAAAATTCAAGAGGTATTAGATTCTTATAGAAATGAGCATTTTGTTAAACCAAAGCTTGTTTATATTTCTAACTCAACAGAAGTTGGAACCGTATATAACAAAGAAGAAATGAGAAATTTAAGTGAATTTTGCAAGGATAAAAATCTTATTTTGTATGTAGATGGTGCAAGGCTTGGTTCTGGCCTTGCTGTTAAAGAATCAAATTTAACTTTAAAGGATATGTGTGATTTTTCAGATGCATTTTGTATTGGTGGAACTAAAAATGGAGCTCTCATTGGAGAAGCTTTAGTTATAAAAAATCAAAATTTAAAAGAAGATTTTAGGTATAACATAAAACAAAAGGGTGGACTTCTTGCTAAGGGAAGAGTTTTAGGAATACAGTTTGAGGAACTATTTAAGGATAATCTTTATTTTGATCTTGCAAATCATGCAAATGAAATGGCGAGCATTTTAACTGAAGGTCTAAAAGAAGCTAATTGTAAGTTTTTTGTGGAATCTAAAAGTAATCAAGTTTTTCCTATTTTAAGTAATGAAAGCATTAAAAAACTAGAAGAAAAATTTTCTTTTAATATTTGGGAAAAGGTAGACAATAAAAACTCTGCTATTAGATTAGTTACCTCCTGGGCAACAAAAAAAGAAGCGGTACTTGATTTTGTTCAGGAATTAAAAAAATTAGAAGAATAGATTTTCAAGACAAGATTTAGAGAGATGTAACAATTATAAGAAGAATATAGAAAGGCTTGTCTCAAAATAGGTTTAATTTTAATATTTCTAGTATTAAAGTTAAATCTATTTTATTTTAAGATGCCTTTCTTTTTTCATGTTTATTAAAAATCATAAAGAGGTGTAGGTTACTTTTATTCTCAAAAACAATTAAATTATAGTGAAGCAAGGCGGCAACTATAAGAAAAATTAAGAATTAATTAAATATTGTCGAAAATAACAAATTAAGGGCATTAAATAATTATGAAAATACTATTACTTTAATGAAAAAAGTAATTAATTGAATAATTAGTTTAAGTAAACGTTATCAAATATGTTGTTTAAATACTGCAAAACTTGTGTATTAATAAAAAAATAACATTGAAATAATGGTTAAATTGTAATATATTTGATATCAGTAGCTGAAATTGAAATTTATATTTAAAATGTAAATTTGTGGTTCCAATCATGTTTGTAATTTTTTATCCGATGACTACCTGCTCTAATACTCCCATTGCACTCTGTGAAAGCGATTCGCACCAAATCGAAGATTTGGACTCTCTGCTTTTCTTCAAAGTGGGAGTAAAGAGCGGCTACGTCCCTGGATAACGATTTCTAAGCTTCAGTGGGAGTAAAAACTCCCTCTGAAGTCCAAGAACTCTGTTTATTTGTTGTACTAAAAATATATTAATGAATTTTAGGAGGGTTATATGATGGAAGTATTAAGTAATTTAGAGCCTAAATCAGTATTTCATTTTTTTGAGGAATTAACTAAAATACCCCATGGATCAAGAAATGAAAAAGAAATCAGTGATTTTTTAGTTAGCTTTGCAAAGGAAAGAAATTTAGAGGTATGTCAAGATAAGGCCTTAAATGTAATAATTAAAAAGCCTGGTACAAAAGGATATGAAAATGCACCGACTGTAATAATACAAGGTCATATGGATATGGTTTGTGAAAAATTAAAAGATGTAGATCATGATTTTGAAAAAGATCCATTAAAATTAAGAATAGAAGATGACTATATTTATGCTACAGGAACAACATTAGGTGGAGATGATGGCATTGCTATAGCTTATGGACTTGCAGTATTAGATTCAAAAGATATAGATCATCCACCAATAGAATTTGTTGCTACAAGTAATGAAGAAGATGGTATGGATGGGGCTTTTGCATTAGACACTAAAAATTTAAAAGGTAAAATGCTTATAAATATAGATGGAGAAGAAGATGGCGTATTTATAGTAAGCTGTGCAGGAGGTATTACAGCTACTACAAAAATAAAAGTAGAGTCAGAAAAATGCGAAAAAGAAGCTATTAAAATAAAAGTAGTAGGTTTAAATGGTGGACATTCTGGAATGGAAATTGTTAAGCAAAGAGGAAATGCAAATAAATTAATGGGTAGACTGTTATATACTTTAAGTAAGTACATTGATTTTAATATTGCACATATAGACGGTGGAACAAAAGAAAATGCTATACCTAGAGAGTGTAGTACCGTAATAACTTTAGATAAAAATAAAATAGAAGAAGTTAAAGAAATTTTAAGTAAAGTTCAGGAGGATTTAAAAGCTGAATATAGTGTACAAGATTCTTCAGTGGAAATAAAAGTTGAAAGTTCAGATAAAGTAGACAAGCATTTAAGCAAAAATAACACACAGTCAATTGTTAGATTTTTAACATCAGTTCCAGATGGAGTACAATCTATGAGTCAAGATATAAAAGGTCTTGTAGAAAGTAGCTTAAATACTGCAATAATAAATACAAAAGAAGATGAAGTTGAAATTATATCTTCTATAAGAAGTTCAGTTTATAGCAGAAAATTTGAAATAGCGGATAAAATTGAAGCTTTAGCAGAGGCTATTGGTGCTACTGTTAAAAGAGAGTCAGAATATCCAGGCTGGGAATACGATAAAGATTCTAAAATAAGAGATGTATCTGTTTTAGCTTATAAAAACCTATTTGATGTAGAACCAACTATAACAGCAATTCATGCAGGACTTGAATGTGGATTGTTTAAAGAAACCATGAAAGATACAGATATGATTAGCTTTGGCCCAGATATAATAGATGTTCATACAGCTAATGAACATTTAAAAATATCTTCAGTTGAAAAATATTGGAGGCTTCTAAAAGAAATATTAAAAAACATTAAATAAATATATTTATTTGATGTATTACAAAAATGTAAGATTAGAATGCTAAATTGTAAGTAAATTAAATAGTACCAGATGTATACAATCCTTATAATAAAATTATAGTTAACATTTATAGTTTTATTATAAGGATGTGAGAGTTATGGATAGATATTTAGAACCAATAAAAATTGCTATTGTAACATTTCCATTTATAGCTGCAATTTTTACAGTACCCTTTTTAATTTTTCAATATAAAAAATATGGATATGTAAATAAGATAAGACTAGTAATAGTATACTCATTACTATTATTTTTAATAAATGCATATTATTTAGTTATTTTGCCACTTCCCAATATAGAGAGTATACATCCATTAAAAAAACCTATTACTGAATATATGCAATTAATACCTTTTACATTTATATTTGATTTTTTTAAGGAAACTAAAGTTCAGTTAAATGAGCCAAGTACCTATTTAATGATCTTAAAAGAAAGAGCTTTTCTGCAAGTAATTTTAAATGTTATGCTACTTATGCCTTTGGGCGTTTATTGTAGATATTATTTTAGAAAAAGTTTAGGAAAAACAGTATTAATAACATTTTTAATATCATTATTCTTTGAGATAACTCAAATAACAGGATTGTATGGGATTTATGAGGCACCTTACAGATTATTTGATGTAGATGATTTAATGTTAAATACTTTTGGGGGAATGATAGGCTATTTATTAGCACCTAAAATAACGTATTTTCTACCTGGTTCTGATAAATTTGATGTGGGAATTGATTTGAAAAGTATGCAAGTTGGATTTATAAGAAGATTCGTAGGAGCGGGCATTGATATTATTATAAATTTTACAATAATTACAGTATTTAATAATTTAGTTGTTTCAGTAGTTGATTTATTATTGTATTATATAATTTTGCCATATATAACTAACGGAGTAACCCTTGGAAAATTGATAGTAAGAATAAAGATAAAAGGAAGAAGAGAAAGAATAACCTTTAAGGAAATATTAAAGAGAAATGGGATCTTATTTTTCACCATAAGTATTCAATTAGTATTATCATTTATATCACCTGTTTTTGTAGTGGTATACAATTTAACAATATCAGGTTATATATTATATAAAACCATTAAAAATGATAAAATATTATTTTATGAAAGAATTAGTGGAACTAAAAATGTAATTGTATGTAATGAAAAAGACACATTAGAAGAAGAAAATATAGACTTGCAAAAATTAAATAGTTTAAATAAAGTAGCTTTACACAGATAATATATAGAATGAAAATATTTTTTTAGTTAGTTTTCAATTTAAAGACTACCTTAAGTTTCTATTTAATAAGAAGTTAAGGTAGCTTTTTATATTAACTAAAAATTATTTCAAACCTCTAAAAAATTTTTTGATTAATAGAAGAATTTTTTTTACTTTTATAGAAATTTATATATATAGCTGTTTTGTAAGTTAGGCATTTTTGGAGACTTCCTTACTTTTAAAAGAGCCCTAAATAGGGCTCTTTTTGTATGAAATTTTTTATGTAAAATTCTAAAGAGTTTTTAATATTTTTGGTATATTTATATAATAATTTTATTTTGTGATAATTATGTACAAAATTTGAACTTTATGTAAATGTAATGTATAATTATCATGGAATATATTATATAATGTAGAAAATTTAAGGAGGATTATGTATGAAAAATAAAAAAGTTAAGAAGCCATTCTATAAAAAATGGTGGTTTTGGATATTGATTTTTATAGTTGGAATAGGAATAGGAGCTGGTGCAGGATCAATTATAGATGAACCTCAAAAAGTAGGACAAACGAGTGCCAAAGTCCAGGATAAAAGTACAGAAACCAGTACAGAAACAAATAAATCTAAAGTTTTTAAAATTGGAGATGTTGTAAAATTAAAAGACTTTAAAGTTACAGTTAATAAACTTTATAAAGTTAAGGGGGATGAGCTTTCTCAACCTCAGCCAGGTAATGAATTTATTGCAGTAGATTGTTCGGTAGAAAACATATCAAATGAACAACAGGCAGTATCTTCAGTAATGATGTTTAAAGTTGTAGATAAAGATGGTAGAGAATGTGAAGAGTCAATAGGAGGTTTGACAGCTGCTAAGGCAGGACAAATGGATGGAGAAATTGGCCCAGGTAGAAAAATAACAGGAGTTTATGTTGTAGAGGTTCCAAAAGGAACTACTGGATTAGAACTAGAATTTAATGGTTCTTTGCTTCTAGGTGGACAAGTAATAGTAAAATTAAACTAAATATAAAATATTAAGTGATTTTTACGCTTAGAAAATTTTATTATAGTAAACATATTTTCTATTCGTAAGATTAAAATAATTTATTCAGTATGTTGAAATTTGCATAGATACAAGTCTATTAGTATTGAAATAGACTTGTATCTATGGTGGCAAAACAATTAGTTTGTAAAATAAAGCCCTATAGGTGCAAACCTATAGGGGTTTTTATATTAAAAGAAACAGATAACATATAAAAATTAGTAATTTCATATGTTAAATTTTGTATGTTAAATAAAATTTACATATATAAATATTAATAAGGTTCAATCGAATATAAGGATATAAATTTTTTGAAATTATAAAGAGATGCTCTACAAAATTCAATACTGGATTATGTAGGTTTTGGCAAAAAAGTAGGTGATATACAAAGAGATGTTGTATTTTTATTTCAAGAACTAAGCGTAATAAAAGGAGTGTAGTATTAATCAAGTTAAAATTTAAAAGTAAAAAATTATAAAGAAACATATAGGTAACCAGGAGGCGTAAATATAAAATGGATATTTTTCTAGTTTTAGGTGTAATAATAGGACTTTCAGCAGTTATTGTAGGTATGATGGTAAAAGGTGCAAATATTGTAGTGTTATTAAATCCTGCTGCGGCAATTATAATACTTATAGGAACTATGGCTGCAGTAATGAATTCTTTTCCTAAAAATGAATTCATTAAAATCCCCAAAATTTTAGGCATACTTTTTAAAGAAAAAGGAAAAGAAGATCAAGTTGCTATAATAATGGAGATTATTGAATTATCAAAAACATCTAGAAAAGATGGATTATTATCACTTGAGAAGGTTGTAGAAAATATGCCAAATAAATTCATGAAAAAAGGCTTGAGTATGGTAGTTGATGGTACAGAAGCAGGATATATAAGAGAAGTCTTAGAAATGGAAATTGAAAGTATGGAAGAAAGGCATCGTCTTGGCGCTTCAATTTTTACAACTGCAGGTGGAGCTGCACCAACCCTTGGGGTTTTAGGAGCGGTTGTTGGCTTGATTGGTGCTCTTGGAAACTTAAATGATGTTGAAAAACTTGGACATATGATAGCTGGAGCATTTGTTGCTACTCTTTATGGTATTTTTTTTGGATATGTAGTGTGCCATCCTTTTGCATCTAGACTTAAAAGAAAATCACATGAAGAAGTAAGTTCTATGTATATTATAGTTGAAGGTGTTTTAGCTATTCAAGAGGGGGTAAATCCTCAGAAAATACAAGAAAAACTTATAGGTATGTTAGAACCAAGTAAAAGAATAAAGATAGAGGGACAAAATACTAGAGGATAATTTAAAGGAGTAATGAAAATGAAGAAGAAAGAACATCGTGAAGAACATGTTGATGAAACATGGCTTATTCCTTATTCAGATATGTTAACTCTTCTTTTAGCACTTTTTATTGTTATGTTTGCTATGAGCAAGGTAGATACAGAAAAACTAGCAAAGGCTAGCCAAGAGTTTAATATTATTTTTAAAGCAGGAAGTAATGTAGTACAAACAGGAGGTAGTGGAGGTGCTTCAGTAGGTAAAGCAGGTGTTTCAATTGTTCCCAGTGACAGTGTAACTGAGGATATCAAGATAAAAGAAATTAAATCAAAATTGGAAAAAGAGATTAAAAAAAGTGGATATTCTGACAAGGTTAAAGTTGGAGTTGACGCTGATGGTTTAGAGATTGATATACAAGATGTTGTGCTTTTTAATTCTGGCGATGCAGAGGTATTAAAACAGTCATCAGCACTATTAACACAAATTTCTAAAATGCTTAAAGGGTTAGATAATAGTATTAAGGTTACAGGGCACACGGATAATCAACCCATAAGTAATTCAAAGTTTCGTTCTAACTGGGATTTAAGTGCAATACGCGCTATAAATGTAATGAATTTTCTCAGTGATGTGGGGAGAATCCCTGCAAATAAGTTATCAATTCAGGCTTATGGTGAGTATATGCCTAAATTTGACAATTCTACAAAGGACGGTAGAGCAAAAAATAGAAGAGTAGAAATTGCTATAGTTCGTAAGTACCCATCACCACCAGTTACAAAAGAAATTGATAAGGATAAGGGTAAAAAGTAATAATGTTGTAATCTAGTTTTTAAGTACTAAGGACACTTATGATACTTTTTAAATTATATAATAATATATTTTGAGCTATTAATCACCTTTTATGGTAATTTGGATGTGCAAATCAATTTATACTATGAAGGTGGCTTTTATATTTTCAAATTCAAACTAATTTTTTATAAAAAGATATATTACAAGACAGATTATTAGAGAATTATATATTGTTTTTACATATTAGATGGTTATGGGTACAATATAATTAATATATAAATAATGTGAAAAAATACAAATATAGATTTCTAAGAAAGGTATATTAATTTTATGAATAAATACTCCAATAGAAGAAGATCTCATATTCATATTATAAAACAATATAATTCTGAAACTAATGAGTATACAGGTACAAGAATAGTAGTATTTATGAAGGGTAAAAAGAAATATATTCAGGATATAGATAATTTTAAAATCCATAAATATGAGAATTCTAAAAACAAAAGACCTAATACATCTACCTGGGAAATGGAAACCTCTAATATAGAAAAACTTATAAAAAAAGAGATGATAAATTTTAGTCAAGATGGAAAGCTAAAAATGTATCATATTTTATATGAATCTATAGAATTAAATTTAAGTGAGTATTATTTAAAAGTACTTAAAGAGGAAAATATAGATCCATTGAAAGTTGAAATAAAACTATAAATTAATGAGGATGTCTGAAAATAGCCTTAATTTTAAAACCGTAAATATAAATAATACATTCATAAAGTAATTCATTTTGCTAAGCAGTTCTAAATTTGACTCCATTAAAAATTTTTTACCCAGTAGAGGCGCCAGACCTGGCTTCACTATTGCTTCCTCACGTCCTGTGAGAACAAAAATTTTTAATCCCATCAAATTAAGAACTACTAAAGCTCATTCATATGTTTATTATACGTATTATTTATATTTACTATATTAAAATTAAGGCTATTTTTATTTTGAGACAACCTCATTAAATATAACAAAATAGATTTAAATTTATAGATAAAAACCCTATAGGGCTTTATATTTTTTATAATACATAATTTCTTATAGGGATTATTTTAGTACTTAGCATAAAAAATAGAGATTTTATTCAATTCAAAAATGCTTATTGGCATTTGACAACAATGGAAAATAGGAGTAATATAAAAGTGGCAAATGACAATATCCTTAATATGGATATGGAGATTTAAGTAAAAGGCTTGAATTGATTATCAATACTATAATAAAAGATTTGGGGGAATAAAAATGAAAATAGCAATTTCATCCACAGGAGAAACTATGGAAAATTTACTTGATATGAGGTTTGGAAGATGTGAATATTTTCAAATCCATGATACTGAAAGTAAAGAAGTTAAAATATTAGAAAATAAAGGTCAAAATGCAAGTGGTGGAGCAGGTATTGTTGCATCTAACCAATTAGTAGATGAAAAAATAGATGTTATTATTACAGGAAATTTTGGACCTAATGCTTTTGAAATTATTGAAAAGGCAGGTGTTAAAGCCTATAAGTGTGAATCTATATCTATAACTTCAGTTATTGAGAAATATAATAAGGGTGAGCTTGAACAAATAAGTATGTCTGGCCCTGCACATCATGGAATGTAATAACAGAATGGAGATGAATACATAGTGAATATAGCAGTACTTAGTGGAAAGGGAGGAACAGGTAAAACTACAGTATCTACAAATCTTGCCCTTGCATTAAAGTCTAACTATATAGACTGTGATGTAGAAGAACCAAATGGTTTTTTATTTTTAAAACCTAAAGTAGAGATAGAAAAGAAGGTTATGGTAGAGTATCCAATTATAGATGATAATAAATGTGTTAATTGTGGAGCTTGTGCTAATGCTTGTCAATTTAATGCATTGGCAAAGATTAAGGATGATATTATGCTTTTTCAAAAATTATGTCATGGTTGTGGAGCCTGTAAAATTGCCTGTAAATATAATGCTATAACTTATGATAAAAGGGACATAGGCAAAATTGAAAGTGGATCTAGTCATGATATAAATTGTAGTAGAGGAATTTTAAATATAAGTGAACCTATGGCAGTACCTGTTATTAAAGAATTACTTAAAAATCTATCATGTCAGAGCAATTTAATTGATTGTCCTCCAGGCACCTCCTGTAACGTAGTAAATGCTTTAAAGTATGCAGATGGAGCAATACTTGTTACAGAACCTTCAGAATTTGGATTTCATGATTTGAAAATGGCTGTGGAACTTGTAAAAATGTATAAGATACCTTTTGGTATAGTGATAAATAAAGATGACGGAGAAGATAACATAATAAAAAAATATTGCAAAGAAGAAGAAATAAATTTGATAGGTACTATACCTTATGCTAAGAAAACAGCAATTCTTTATTCTAAGGGTGAAGTACTTTATGATGAGTCATATCACAAAGCAGTATTTGATAATCTTTCTAAGAAAGCTAAGGAGGTGCTAAATTGGATTTAGTAGTTTTAAGTGGAAAAGGTGGAACAGGTAAAACTACAATAGCAACAGCACTATCAGAGCTTTACAATGATGTAGTAAGAGTAGATTGTGATGTAGATGCTTCTAATTTTTATATGTTTTATAAGGGAAAAGATATTGAAAAAAGTGATTTTGTAGGTGGGAAAAAAGCTAGTATAGATGAGGATATTTGTATTAAATGTATGGAATGTGAATTAGTCTGCAAATTTGATGCTATAAAAAATTTTAAAATAGATCCTTTTATTTGTGATGGTTGTGGTGCTTGTACATTAATATGCCCACAAAATGCTATAAAATTAGAAGACGAAAAAGCTGCAGAAACTTTTATTACAGAATTAGATCAAGGATTAATTTCTAGAGCAGAAATGGAAGTAGGCAGTGATGGTTCAGGAAAATTAGTAACTGATCTAAGAAAAAAGGCTAAAAAATTAAATAAAGATGATAAATTAACAATAATAGATGGTTCTCCTGGCATTGGATGTGCTGTTATAGCTTCTATAACAGGAGCTGATGCAGTACTTATTGTTACAGAACCTACTGCATCAGGACTTGAAGATTTAAAACGAGTAGTAGATTTATGTAAGCACTTTGGTGCTTTTACTATGGTTTGTGTAAACAAATATGATATAAACAAAGAAATGACAGTAGCTATAGAAACTTTTATTAATGAAAAAGGTATAAAATTAGTAGGTAAAATCCCATATGATAATACTGTTATGAAATCTATAAATGAGTTAAACCCTATAACTTATTATAAAGAAAGTATAGCTAAAGAAGCTATTGAACATATGTGGAAAAGCATTAAAGAAACAATGTAAATTGAAAAAGATAAACAAAGATTAAGTGAATAGGTATCTTACAGTTATATATATAAATTATTATTAAATTAAAATATAGGAGGAATTTTAAATGAAAATAGCAATTGCAAGTGATGGAAAATATGTGAGTGGACATTTTGGACATTGTGAAGGGTTTACAATTTACGAAGTGGAAGAAGGAAAGTCTTTAAATAAGAATTTTACTCCAAATCCTGGACATAGACCTGGATATCTTCCAGTATTTTTAAAAGAATTAAATGTAAATATTATTATTGCAGGTGGAATGGGAGAAACAGCACAAAATTTATTCAATGAAAATAATATTGAAGTAGTAGTGGGTGCTCAAGGATTTAGTGATGATATAGCTCAAAAATACATACAAGGTGAATTAAAGTCAACAGGGAGTGTATGTAGAGAGCATGAACATGAAGGACACTGTAACGAATAAGTACATGGGTGGCTAGTTTTAACTAACCACCTATTAAATTGCAAATTTTATTTATTCCATCACCTCTGGTAGCTGATACTTCAAATATTTTTACTTTAGGATTTAGACACTTAGCATCCTTGTAAAATTGATCTAAATCAAAATTAGTATAAGGCAATATATCAATTTTATTTAGTACAATTACATCAGTGGTCTGAAACATAAGGGGGTATTTCAAAGGTTTATCATTACCCTCTGTAATACTCATAACAGCTATTCTTGTATCTTCTCCTAAGTCAAATTCTGCGGTACAAACTAAATTACCTATATTATCAACAATTATAAGTTTTTCCTTATTAATATCCAGATTATTTACTGCTTCTACTATAGCACCAGCTTCAAGATGACAGGCCCCATTAGTATTAAGTTGAACAGTTTTAACACCTAATTTTTCAATTCGTTTGGCGTCTTTATCTGTGTATAAATCACCTTCAATTACCGCTAATTTTTCTCTATTATTAATATTTTTTATTATAGATTCTAGTAAAGTGGTTTTTCCTGATCCCGGTGAACCTAATAAATTAATCATTTTTATGTTTTTTTTATGAAGTTTATCTTTTAAGTCGTAGGCAATAGATTTATTTTTCTTATAAACACTTTCATTGATTTCTATGGTTTTTATTTTTAATCACCTTCTATACTGTATACATAGGTATCATACCCAGATACAATTTTTTCACTAACTTTATGACAAATTGGACATTCTTTATGAGTAAAGGATACGGGAAAGTTTTCATTACAATGGCTACAGTAGGCCAGAGGTTGTACCCATTCAATAACTAAATCTGAACCTTCAAGTAGAGTATCCCTACAAATTATGTCATAACTAAATTTCAGTTGATCCTCTTGGACACAAGAAAACTCTCCTATACGCAGTATAACCTTTGTAATTTTTTCTAGAGCGTTATCTTTTGCTGTCTTTAAAACAATATCTACAACTTCACAAATTACAGCTGTTTCATGCATATTATGTTGCCACCTTAAATTTCATATTTTTTCATCTATTATATCCTATGCATTTACTTTCATTTTTTATGCTTCCTTTATAATGAGCTTTTAAAAACATAGTTGATAAACCTATTTGTTTTGGAAAATTATCAATCTCAATACAAGCTTTTTATGGTAGATTAAAATATTTTTGTATATTTGAAAAGTAGTAATTGTAGTGTAAATAATAATGTTTAAAAGGCAAATTATTGTATAAAAAATCTTTTAAGGTACAAAATAAAATTGATACTGTTTTATTCACATATTAATAAAAAATGTAGTTAAATTATAAAAATATAAATGGAATAACTACTCTATATTTTAAAATAAAAATTAGTTATTTTATTTTTAGGAAGGAAGTGACAAAAATACCATTGGCTTATGGTATAGCATTATAGAGATATGCTATTATGTACATTACTAGTAGTATAATACTAAATTAAACTAGTAATTGTATGAATAAAATCTATAATAACTTTATGGATTTTATAAGGCTAAGCGTTATGGGTGAAAGTATATTAGAAAAAGCTGAAGGGCGTGTAAGTTATCATGATTCAGTAGAGGAAATGTTAAAACGTATAAGAGAAGATGGAATGTCTAATGTATTTGACAGATGGATAGAACAAGAAAAAATTCGTTGTAAATTTTGTCTTCAAGGCTTAAGCTGTCAACTTTGTTCTCAAGGACCTTGTAGAATAAACGAAAAGGGACCACAAAAAAAAGGTGTATGCGGCATTGGACCAGATGCTATGGCAATGAGAAATTTCTTGCTCAAAAATATAATGGGTGCAGGTACATATAGCCATCATGCCTATGAAGCCTTTCGTACATTAAAAGCTACAGCAGAAGGAAAAACTCCTTTTACTATTAAAGATGTAAATAAATTAAAATGGATGTGTGAAAAATTAGGTATTGACACAAATAAAGATACAAATCAAATGGCTATAGAATTGGCAGATTTATTAGAACAACAACAGAAAATTGATGTAGAGGATAAAAACCTTATGGTAGAAGCCTTTGCACCAAAAAAGAGAAAAGAGCTTTGGAGAAAATTAAATATTTATCCTGCTGGAACTGTTCATGAAGAGCAAAACTGTGTAGCTAGTTGTTTAACTAATGTAGATGGTAATTATAAGTCTTTAGCAGCAAAGGCTTTACGTCTAGGTATAGCTACTATATATAATTCTCAGATTGGGCTTGAAATGGTTCAGGATATTTTATTTGGAACACCTATGCCTCATGAAGTAGATGTGGATCTAGGTATTATGGATCCAGAGTATGTAAATATAGTATTTAATGGACATCAACCCTGGGGAGGAGTTGCCACAATACAAAAGGCAAAAATGGAAGAAGTTCAACAAAAGGCTAAGGCGGCAGGTGCAAAGGGGCTTAGAGTCGTAGGCTCTATTGAAACAGGCCAGGAATTACTTCAAAGGTTTGAAGTAGATGATGTTTTTGTAGGTTTAATGGGTAACTGGTTAGCTATAGAACCTCTTTTAGCTACAGGTACAGTGGACGTTATGGCTATGGAGGAAAACTGTTCACCACCAGCTATAGACCATTATGCAGAAAAATATGGAGCAACTTTGGTAAGTATAAGTACTATTATAGATATACCAGGACTACAACATAAGATTCCTTATGATCCTGAAAAAGTAGATGCCATGGCAGATAGTTTAATAGGTTTGGCTATAGAAAACTTTAAAAATCGCAAAGATAAAGTTAAACCTATGGTGCCTAAAATTACTCAAAAGGCTATTGCTGGTTTTTCTACAGAGGCAGTTTTAGGAGCTCTTGGAAATAAACTTGATCCTTTAGTAGATGTAATTGCTGCAGGAAAAATTAAAGGAGTAGTCGCCCTTGCAAACTGTTCAACTCTAAGAAATGGACCACAGGATTGGAATACAGTAAATCTTACAAAAGAATTAATTAAAAAAGATATATTAGTGGTGTCTGGAGGTTGTGGGAATCATGCTTTAGAGGTAGCAGGTCTTTGTACGCTACAAGCTGCTAATACTATAGCTGGAGAAGGATTAAAAGAGGTTTGCAATCTTTTAAAGATTCCTCCAGTGTTAAGCTTTGGAACTTGCACAGATACAGGAAGGATATCAATGCTTGTAACTGCTCTTGCAGACCATATGAATTTAGATGTATCTGATCTTCCAATAGCTGTTACTGCTCCAGAGTGGATGGAGCAAAAGGCAACTATTGATGGAATATTCGCAGTGGCTTATGGCGCATATACTCATTTATCACCAGTACCATTTATGACTGGAGCACCTGAGCTTGTAAAATTATTAACAGAAGAAGTAGAAAATATAACTGGAGGAAAAGTTGCTTTAGGAGATGATCCAGTAGAGGTGGCAAATAATATAGAAGCACATATTGTAGGTAAGAGAAATAAATTAGGCCTAAGCTAAATAATCTCAAACTAATTAAAGAAATAACTACAAAATAAAATTTGTAGTTATTTCTTTATCTGTATTAAAAAATTATATTTGTATAAAAAACTATTCTTTGTGTATAAAATGAATTTATTCATGAATATATTCATGAATATATATTATATCCTCATTTTATTTAATATTTATATTGTAAAGTAAATTTTATAAACTTAGATTTTTTAATAGCAAATATTAAATATACATAACTTTAACATAGTTACAGCTGAAAAGACGCTTAATGTTAAAAAAAAGTGTGCCAAAATAAGAATTTTAATATTTATGTGCCAATATGATACGGCAAAATTTGTATCATATTGGCACAATTGATAAATAAAACTACAAATTTAGGGGAATTAAAGTCTTGGCATTATAATTGCTTTAAATAATGTTAATTAATTAACAACTATGTTAAAAATAAAACTCTAGGAGGGCTATTATGAAAGCAGCATTATGGTATGAAAAAAAAGATGTAAGAGTGGAAGAAATTGAAGAACCAAAGGTAGTAAAAGGATCCGTAAAAATTAAAGTGAAATGGTGTGGAATATGTGGTTCAGATTTACATGAATACTTAGGGGGTCCTATATTTATTCCAGTAGGACAACCTCATGCATTGAGTGGAAGAACAGCACCAGTAGTTTTAGGACACGAATTTTCAGGAGAAATAGTAGAATTAGGAGAAGGTGTAACAAAATTTAATATTGGAGATAGAGTAATTGTTGAACCTATAGTAGCTTGTGGAAAATGTCCAGCATGTATGGAAGGAAAATATAATCTTTGTTCGTCTTTAGGTTTCCATGGACTTTGTGGAAGTGGTGGTGGACTTGCAGAATATACTGTATTCTCGGAGGATTTTGTTCATAAAATCCCGGATGAAATGTCCTATGAGGATGCAGCCCTAGTAGAACCAATGGCAGTAGGCCTCCACTCTGTAAGAATGGCTAATTTTAATACAGGAGACACAGCTTTAGTGTTAGGTGCAGGACCAATAGGCCTCGCTACAATAGAATGTTTAAAGGCAGCTGGAGCAAGACTCATAGTAGTTTTACAAAGGAAATCTATAAGACAAAAATATGCAAAAAGAGCAGGGGCAGATGTGGTTTTAGATCCTAATGAAGTTAATATACCAGAAGAAATTAAAAAACTTACAGGTGGAGTAGGTGTAGATGCTGCTTTTGAAACTACAGGAGCTAAGATAGGATTTGATACTGGTCTTGAAAGTTTAAAATATGAGGGTACAATGGTTATAACTAGTATATGGGAAAAGGATACAAACTTTAATCCAAATGTGTTAGTATTTACTGAAAAGAAAATTGTAGGAACTTTAGCATATAGACATGAATTTCCAGCAACTATGGCATTAATGAAGGATGGAAGAATAAAAACAGAGGGATATATTACAAAGAAAATAGCTTTAGATGATATAGTAGAAGAAGGATTTGGTGCTTTAACTGGACCAGAAAAGAAAAAACATGTAAAAATTCTTGTAACTCCAGATAAATCGCTTTTATAATAAATTATTTCAATAGAGCATTTTAAAATGAAATAGATTTAATTTTAATAAGGATAAGATAAAAAATACTTTGTTTTATATATTAAAATTAAATCTATTTTCAGATACAATATTCAATATACTAAAATTATGTTAAATTGCGGAGGGTACATATGTATAAAATAGTAAGGAAAGAATGTTTAGCACATCAAATATATTTAATGGATATAGAAGCACCAAGAGTGGCTAAATCAGCTAAACCAGGACAATTTGTTATAGTTAAAATTGATGAAAAGGGTGAGAGAATACCCCTTACAATTTGTGATTATGATAAAGAAAAAGGTACAGTGACTATAGTGTTTCAAACTTTAGGAAAATCTACAAAACAAATGCTTAATTATGAAGTAGGGGATTCTTTTAGTGACTTTGTAGGTCCTTTAGGACAACCTTCAGAATTAGTAAATGAAAGTATTGAGGAGTTAAAAAATAAAAAGATTATGTTTATAGCAGGTGGAGTAGGAACAGCTCCAGTATATCCACAGATTAAATGGCTTTACAAAAATGGAGTGAAAGCAGATGTTATAGTTGGATCAAAATCAAAGGATTATGTGATATTAGAAGAAAAAATGAAAAAAGTAGCGGAAAATTTATACATATCTACAGATGATGGTTCTTATGGATATAAAGGGTTAGTAACAAATCTTTTAAAAGATTTGGTTCATAAGGAAGGGAAAAATTATGATCTTGTTATTGCCATAGGACCTATGATAATGATGAAATTTGTAGCTAAACTTACTAAAGAGCTAGGTATAAAAACAGTTGTAAGCTTAAATCCAATAATGGTAGATGGAACAGGAATGTGTGGAGCTTGCAGGGTTACTGTAGGAGGAGAAACTAAATTTGCCTGTGTAGATGGACCAGAGTTTGATGGTCATCTTATAGATTTTGAAGAGGCTATGAGAAGACAAGCTATGTATAAAACAGAAGAAGCAAAAGAAGCATTTAGAAAAAGCCATTCTCATGAAGGTGGCTGTGGTTGTGGATGTAGCAATAATTAATTTAAAAAGTTTCGGATAGTAGGAGGAAAATTTAATGGATAGAATGAAAAAAACACCAGTTAGAGAACAGGATCCAAAGATAAGAGCTACTAATTTTGAAGAAGTATGCTTAGGATACAATGAAGAAGAAGCTGTTAAAGAAGCTAGTAGATGTTTAAATTGTAAAAAACCAATGTGTGTAACAAAATGTCCAGTTTCAATAGGAATACCGGAATTTATACAACATGTAAAAAATAAAGAATTTGAAGAGGCTGCAAAAACCATAGCCAAATATAGTGCATTACCAGCAGTCTGTGGAAGAGTCTGTCCTCAAGAAAGCCAATGTGAAGGAAAATGTGTTCTTGGTATAAAAGGGGAACCGGTAGCTATAGGAAAGCTTGAAAGATTTGTTGCAGACTGGTCAAGAGAACATAATGTAGATTTATCTGAGAGGGAAGAGAGCAAAAATAAAAAGGTAGCAGTAATAGGAAGTGGTCCAGCAGGACTTACCTGTGCAGGAGATTTAGCTAAAAAAGGATATGATGTAACTATATTTGAAGCTCTTCATGAACCAGGTGGAGTTTTAGTATATGGTATACCAGAATTTAGATTACCAAAGGATAGTGTAGTAAAACATGAAATAGAGAATGTAAAAAAATTAGGTGTTAAAATAGAAACTAATGTAATCATAGGGAGAACTGTAACTATAGATGAGCTTATAGAAGAAGAAAAATTTGATGCAGTATTTATAGGATCTGGAGCAGGACTTCCAAGATTTATGGGAATACCAGGAGAAAATGCTAATGGAGTATTCTCAGCAAATGAATTTTTAACAAGAAATAACTTAATGAAAGCCTTTAAAGATGAATATGATACACCTATAAAAGTAGGACAAAAGGTAGCCGTAGTAGGTGGTGGAAATGTTGCTATGGATGCTGCTAGAACAGCTTTAAGACTTGGAGCAGAGGTTCATATAGTATATAGAAGATCAGAAGAGGAACTTCCTGCAAGGGTAGAAGAAGTACACCATGCAAAGGAAGAAGGAATAATATTTAACCTTTTAACAAATCCAGTAGAAATATTAGAGGATGAAAAGGGCTGGGTAAAAGGAATGAAATGTATAAAGATGGAACTAGGAGAA
>NZ_BAAAAP010000008.1:0-194135 GCF_054768215.1 Clostridium sp. CTA-1 | reverse complement strand
AATATATATAATAATATATATTAAATGCTTTTATAGACTTTAATATGTTTGACATAAAAGGAAAATGTGGTATACTATATTTGAAAAATATGACGAAAATTAAAAGCATTTAAGTTTAAGGAGGAAAAAATCATGATTCATTTTAAAAAAATGTGGGATGACGTATGCAGCATTTTAGATCATAATGAAATAGAAAATTTAGAAATTCTTGAAAGTTTTAAAACAGGATTCATAGTAAAAACAGAGAATGGAACAGAATTTATAACTAGAGATGATTTCGTTGATTTTTGGTGTCATATGCTATGTTTTAATAAAGTAACGGAAATGGACATAGAACAAAAGGGTAAAGAAACAAAAAAATGTATTTGTGATATTGTAAAAAATTTACCTTATATAAATGCTAATAATGGTGTAATAACTTTAGTAGAACAATAAGAAATATAGTATATTTTTAAGTACTTTTTTATATAAATAATAACTTAAATGCAAAGTCAGGATATTATTATGTACACATAGGGGTGTTTTAAAAAAGTTGCTTTTGTTGAATCTTTGAATATAATATTATATAATTTTATTAAGCTCATATTCTAAAAATTAAAGAATATGAGCTTTTAAATTAAGAAAAAGAGGTAGTATACTATGGAGAAAAATCATCTTGACAAACAGAATATAGTATTCGCTTTGGATATAGGAACTCGCTCAATTTTAGGAGCAGTGGGAGTAGTAAGAGATAAGAAATTTCATGTTATAGAAGAAAGTTATGTAGAACATGAAGAAAGGGCTATGATAGATGGTCAAATTCATGACGTTTCTTTAGTAGCTAATGCTGTAATAAAAGTAAAAAGAAATTTAGAAAAAAAGATAGGTATAGAATTAAATAAAGTTTCTATTGCAGCCGCAGGAAGATTTTTAAAAACATATACTGCGAAATCTGAATTAAATATGGATAATGAAAAGGAAATAGATAAGGATACTATAAGAAGTTTGGAGCTTACATCAGTAAAAAAGGCAGAGGAAGAAGTAAGTAAAAAATCTGGTGGAAAACTTTATTGTGTAGGATATACCGTTAAGAATTATTATTTAAATGATTATGTTATAGGAAACTTATTATTACAAAAGGGAGAAAAAATAGCAGCAGAGGTTATAGCAACTTTTCTTCCAAGATATGTTATAGATAGCCTTTATTCTGTTATGAAAAAAGTAGGGCTTATAGTAGATAGCTTAACTTTAGAGCCTATAGCTGCCATGGAGGCTGCTATTCCTAAAAAATTAAGACTTTTAAATTTAGCTCTAATAGATGTAGGTGCAGGAACTTCAGATATAGCTATATGTAGCAGAGATAGTATAACAGCCTTTGGAATGGTTTCTTTAGCAGGTGATGAAGTAACGGAAGCTATTGTTCAAAACTTTTTAGTGGATTTTGAAGCGGCAGAAAAAATAAAAAAACAATGCTCAGAATCAGAGTCCGTAGAATATATAGATGTTTTAGGACTAACTAATAAAATTCCATCAAAGGATGTAAAAAAAGTTATAGAACCAGTAGTTAAGAAGATATCAGAGGAAATAGGAAACAAAATAATTGAAATAAATGGAGAGAAATCACCTAATGCTATATTTTTAGTAGGAGGAGGTGCTCATACACCCCTTTTGAAAGAATTTTTATGTGAAAAACTTAATATGCCTTTAGAAAGAGCTGCTATAAAGGATAGAGATGCGGTTATAGATTGTAGTATTGAGAATAATAAATTTGGTAGCGAAGGAGTGACAGTTCTAGGAATAGGTTTAATATCTATAAGAAGATTAGGAAATGATTTTATAGACGTAATGTTAAATGGAAGCATAATAAGTCTTTTTAATTCCCATAAACATACAGTCATGGATGTAATGCTTCAGGCAGGTATAAATCCTAAGGTTTTGTTAGGTAGGAATGGTAAAAGTATAAGATTTACATTAAATAATATAAAAAGAATGGCATTTGGAACATTAGCTACCAATGCATTAATAAAAATTAATGGAGTAAAAGCCTCTGTTGAAGATAATATAAAAGAAGGAGATAAAATAGAAATTGAATTTGCTAAAAATGGTGAGGATTCAAAGCCAACCTTAAAGGATTATATAAAGAAAGTATACTCTACAACTTTCTTTATAAATGATATTATAGAAAATTTAACTCCTTTAGCTTTTGTAAATGGTGATAAAAAAGATGTAAATTATATAATTAAAGAAGGGGATAATGTTAAAATTTTCTTCCCTGAAACTCTAGGCCATTATAAGGAGTATTATGAAAATTTAAAGGACTATAAATATTATTTAAATGGAGAAGAACTTAAGGAAGATTACATAATAAAAGAAGGAGATAGAATATATAAACTAAGAGATGAAATAGAAAAAAATAAAGAAGAAAATTCTGAAAAAAATAAAGCGGATGAAAAAGAAATAACTGAAAAAAATAATGAATTAAATGTGGTAGAAAAAGAAATAATTAAAACAAATGATGAAACAAGTATTCAGGAAGAAATAGAAAATAATTATACACAGAGTAAGGATAATGACTTAAAGAGCAAAGATTTACAAAGTGAAGCATTAGGTGAAAAAGAGGCTGCTTTAACAAAAGAATATATAGAGAATGAAGAAGACAATAAAGAAGAAAAAATAGAAACAGAAAATTTAAATATTAAGGAAACAGGTATAAAAGTTAGAGTAAATAACGAGGAGATTATTCTTAAAGATAAAGACAAATATATTTTTGTGGATATATTTAATTATGTGGAGTTTGATCTATCTGTAGCTAAAGGAAAGCTAGTTCTTCTTTTAAACGGTAAGAGTGCGGGGTATTATGATGATTTAAAGGATGGAGATTCAATAGAAATAAAATGGGAATAGGTATAAACAGAGTTTAAATACAAATATATATTTTATAAATAAAAGATAAAATATTCAATTGTATTACTTAAATAACTGGAGGTAAATATGGGAGAGATAAATTTTTTAAAGGAAGCTTTAGATATAAAAAATGAAGTTATAAAATTAAGAAGAGATTTTCATAAACATCCAGAATTAGATTATGATCTTTTTAGAACCTGTGAAAAAGTGAAAGAATTTTTAAAAAACGAAGATATAGAATTTTATGACACAGCAGGTACAGGAGTTTGTGCCATAATAAGAGGGAGGGGATCTAAAACTGTAGCTATAAGAGGTGATATGGATGCTCTTCCACTTCAAGAAAAAAATATTTGTGATTATTCATCAAAAATGGAAGGTAAAATGCATGCATGTGGACATGATGCTCATACTGCCATACTTTTAGGTACTGCTAAGGTTTTAAATTCTATAAAGGATAAATTAAATGGGAATATAAAATTATTATTTGAACCTGCAGAAGAGACTACTGGTGGAGCTAGAATTATGATAAAAGAAGGGGTTCTTAAAGAACCGGAAGTAGATGCTATTATAGGTCTTCATATGGAGGAAAAAATAGAAACAGGAAAGATAGGATTAAGAAGGGGAGTAGTAAATGCAGCTTCAAATCCCTTTACCATAAAAATAAAAGGAAAGGGATCCCATGGAGCTAGACCTAATAATTCTGTAGATCCTATAATTATAGCTAGTAATGTGGTGGTGGCTCTTCAAAACATAGTAAGTAGAGAATTACCTCCTACAGATCCAGGGGTGTTAACCATAGGAACTATCCATGGTGGTACAGCTCAAAATATAATACCAGAGGAGGTTGTATTATCTGGTATTATAAGAGTTATGAAAACTGAACATAGAGAATATGTTAAAAAAAGATTGGTTGAAATAGTAGATGGTATATGTAAAGCTATGAGAGGTGAATGTGAAATAGATATAGAGGAGAGTTATCCTTGCCTTTATAATAATGATGAAATGCTAAATAGTTTTATAAATTCTGCAAAGGGTGTAATAGGAGAAGATAAGATAGAGATGTTAGAAGAGCCAAGCATGGGAGTTGAAAGTTTTGCTTATTTTTCCATGGAAAAGCCTTCAATATTCTATTATTTAGGTTGTAGGAATGAAGAAAAGGGCATAGTGCATCCTGCCCATAGTAGTTTATTTGATGTGGACGAAGATTCCTTACCATTAGGAGTGGCACTTCATTGCAGGGCTGCTTTTGATATTTTAAATTCATAATATAAGGTTAGTAAGAAAAGTTGAATTAAATTTTAAATAGGTTGTGAAAATAATGTGAAAAAAAGATTAAAGATGGTGGAGGGGCTGAGGGAGCTTCTATGCTTATGCCATCTAAAAGGGGATATGTTTCAGAAATTAATAAATTAAGCAGAAAATATGGAGATATAATTCTTAAAGAAATGGTAGCATCAGCTAATATGAACAATAGAGGTGTAGTAGAGAGAGGATATGACTGGGTTCAACTGGCCAAATGTTCCGGTAGTTTTAGTTGAGATGGGATTTTCGTCAAATGCTAAAGAGGATAGGCTTTTAAATACTGAAGAATATAAAGTAAAAATAGTAAATGGTTTAACTGAAGGTGTTAAAAAAGCAATAAATTAAATATTACTATTTATAATAAAAAAATACATTGTTAATAACGTTATATCTAATGCAATATTACAGTACTTATATAATAAACAATAGATATGAAAAGGTAAGTATTTTCTCCTTACCTTTTTGTCATCTTCCATATTATTATATTTACAATAATATATACAATCCAAAATACAAGAGAGGATATATTACAAAAAGTGTTCTTAAAACTCCAATTAGTTTTAAAAAGTTTAGAAAAAATTAAACTTAAAAATATCTGTAAGATTATTATAAGAATTGTCCATAGTATTATTTGCTTGGATGTCATATTATTTTTCATAATTGTTATCCCCTTTTACTAAATGTCCAGCTTCCTACACGTTGAGTTCTTTTTGAATCAAGATAGTAAGTGTTTTCATATCTAGTATAATATTTTCCAACAGAACTCTTTGTTCTATATACGTTGCTTGTAACATATAAATAATTCGGTAAAGAAGCAACTCCTCCGCCAGTTCCAGTGACTATAGCTGTGGTTATTATTTTAGCTGCTACAGAAATTCCAACATAAGGTGTAACTGCTACTATAGCAGCAGCTGCAGCACCAACTGAAACTCTTTTACCTACTAAGCTTACTCCGTATCTATCTGTACGAATATATTTTTTGTATGTGCTTCTTGATAATAATTGGTTTTCTTCAACTGTTTTATTCTCTGATATTTCTGCTTTTAGAGTTGACGTTTCAGTTTTACCATTAATATAATTATATTCTGTACTTTTGACAGCTTATCCTTCTAAATGGGAAGAAATACTCGAATATAATATTTCTTTTCCATTAACCATTTTATATACTTTACTAGAAACATCAGTGCCATTAATATTTTCTTTAATTTTATACATTCCATCATTTCTAAGTTCAGTATATTCAAGATAATTATCTGTTATTTCAATAAAATTTATATTCTCCCTTAAATTTTCTGCGAATTTATTGTTTGAATTAATTTTTTCAATAGTTGAAATTCCTTCTAATGATGGAGGTTTATTGTATGTAGCTCCAAAAGCAGGAACACTTGTAGTAAGTGATATTAAAGATGCAAGTGTAACACTGATAATTTTTGTATTAAACTTTTTCATAAAAATTGCTCCCTTCAAATTAACATACTTTATTGTTATTTTTAATATAAAAAATTTTTATAATAGACTAATTATAAAACCTCCCTTGTAGCTAAACGATTAGAAAGTATCAGTTAGTTTAAACTAACTGATTGATAAATGTATAGTATCATACACAAAAAGTAAATTCAAGATAATTTATACAAAATATTAATTTTATGGATTATAACATTAAATATATAGTAGCATCATGTGGATTATATTTAATGTGATATGAATAGGTATTCAGTTTGGAATAAGAGGGTATTTACTTGATAAAAATATAATAGTAATATATAATAAGTTGTTAGTATATGCAATATAAGCAAAAATTACATAATTTATAAGGGAAATGTGTATTTAAGGTAATATATGAAGTAGAACCACATAGAATTTATAAGGATGCACAATATACAAATAATAAAGTTGTACTGTAAGGAGTGTTTTCATGAAAATAGTAATAGGCGCAAATGAAGCGGGACAAAGATTAGATAAGTTTTGCAGAAAGTGGTTAAAGGATGTACCTTTGAGTGCTATATATAAAGCTATAAGAAAAGGTGAAATAAAGGTTAACGGTAAAAAATCTAAGGAAAAGAACTTCTTGGAAGAAGGAGATATAGTAGAGTCATTCAATGTGAAATCTAAGGGAGAAAAAAAGAAGTTTGTTAGAATAGATAATAATCTTAAGATTACCTATGAAGATGAAAATATGGTATTGGTAGAAAAGTGGCCAGGAGTTTTAGTTCATTCAGATAAGAAAGAAGGAGAGCCTACTTTAACAGACTATGTGCTGTCTTATCTTTACGATAAAGGGGATTACACTCCAGAACTAGAGGTTACTTTTACACCAGCACCTTGCAATAGATTAGATAGAAATACTTCTGGTATAGTTATATTTGGTAAAAATTATGAATCACTAAAAACTCTAAATGAAATGATAAGAGATAGAAAAATAGAAAAATATTATTCTTCTTTAGTAAAGGGGAGAATTAAAGATGGTATTTATGAGGCTTATATATCTAAAAATCAAGATACTAATATGTCTAAAATATATAATGAACCAAAACCTAATACTAAAGAAATAGCTATGGAGGTCAAAACTATTCAGACCTGTGGGTCTTTTTCCTTCATAGAAATAGAGCTTTTAACAGGAAGAAGCCACCAACTTAGAGCGCATTTAAGTCATTTAGGAAATCCTATAATAGGGGATTCTAAATATGGAGATAAAAAATTAAATAGTTTCTTCCACAATAAGTATGGATTAAGTTATCAATATTTATATTCCTATAAACTTATATTTAGAGACACTATGGGAAATTTGGAATATATGAAAAACAAAACCATAGCAGAAACTTTACCACCGATTTTTAAGAAAATAAAAAAAGATGTGTTTAAGTTTTAATAATATATAAGTATGGGATGGGGAGTACATTATGAAAAAGCAATCAGTAACTAAAGGATTTGCCATATTATCCATAGCTGGAATGCTGGCAAAGGTTTTTTCTTTAATTTACATACCAGCATTAATAAATATACTTACAGATCAAGGGTATGGTATTTATATGGCTGCTTATCAAATTTTTACATTTATATTTATTTTAACTAATTCTGGTATACCTGTAGCCATATCTAAGCTTGTATCAGAGCTTATAGCAACAGAAAATTATAAAGATGCTCTAAAGTCTTTTAGACTTGCAAGATATATGTTGTTATTTTTAGGATTTGCAATGGCCCTGTTTACCGTTTGTGCATCAGGTTTTCTATCTAAGCGTATAGGGTACCCAAAAGCCCAATTATCAGTATTGGCTTTAGCACCATCTATTTTATTTACCTCTGTTGCTTCTGCTTATAGAGGATATTTTCAAGGTATGGGTAATATGACACCTACTGCTATATCTCAAGTTATAGAACAGCTTATAAATGTAATATTTTCCTTATTGTTTGCAGCAATATTTATAAAATATGGATTGGAAGCAGGTTGTGCAGGAGGTACTATTGGGACTTCATTAGGAGCTTTAGCTTCAGCTTTGTTTTTGATGTATTGTCATAAAAAAAATGGGGCTATAAAAGTAAAGGATAAAAGTAACATAAAAGATGAAAAATATAGTGTAGTTTATTTGATGAAAAAAATTATACATTATGGATTGCCTATAACATTGTGCGTAGGTATGAATTCAGCAGGAGCTTTGATAGATGTATATAACACTAAGGCCAGACTAATGGTAGCTGGATTTAATGAAGTTAATGCCACCGTACTTTATGGATATTTAGCCAAGTATCAACAGTTTATAAATGTACCTATAGCTATAATAAGTTCATTATCTATGGCGGTACTTCCTGTTATAGCAGGGGCTGCAGCTAAAGGGGATAAAAAACAGGTTAAAAGCAACATAAATTATGCTTTTAGATCTTGTTTTTTAATTGCAATACCAGCTGCTGTAGGATTAGGATTTTTAGCAGATCCTATATATAAAATGCTTCATATAGGTGGCGGTGTAGAAATAATGAGATATGGTGTTATAGTTTTAGTTTTGATGGCTGTAGCTCAGATACAAACTACTATACTTCAAAGTATAGGGAAACTTTATGCTGCTACATTATATTCTCTGATTGGAATATGTTTTAAAATATTCACAAATTATTTATTAATAGCACAACCAAATATAAATATAAAAGGTGCTATATATGGTAGCGCTATTGGATTTTTGGTACCTATTATATTAAATCATAGAATGATTAAAAAATCTTTAAAGGTTAAATTTAATATCATAACTCCTGCGATAAAGCCCTTTATAGCTGCACAAATAATGGGATTTATAATAGTGCCTTTTCATAATTTAGTTAGTTATTTTATAGAGTTTTTACTTAAAAGAGTTTATATAGCTAATGCAATTGGAACTTTGGCAGCTGTAATACTAGGAGTATTTATATATGCTTATTCATTGATATTAATAGGTGGCATAAGAAAAAAAGATTTAGATAGAATGCCTTCTAAATTAATAAAGTTTATACCTAAGTTTGTTAGAAAAAGAATAAGATAAAAAACATTAGATTGGCAAGGAGTTTTCTTGCTAATCTAATGTTTTTTATTTGTAATATTTATAAGGATAAACATTAAGAAGAATCCAGAAAGTATTATTAAAATATTTCTTATATAAATATTTTGTAATGATATTATATTATTTAATAGATTTAATATAAGATATACTAAAATTGTGCATAAAGCATATATGAATTTTTCATGTAGGTCTATTTTTATAAAACAATGTTTTTTTATTTCTTCAAAGTTTAGTACTATAGAGGTTATAGAGGTTATTATTAAGGTTATACCATAGCCGTATATATTTATAAAAGACAAACCTGTTAGCATATATAAAAGTATCAAATCCTCTACAGCTACAATTATTGAGTTTTTTAAAAGTATTTTCTGCTTCCCTATACCGTTTAATATAGCATAGCTTATAATAGAAACATATACAAAGGGAGTAGAAAAGGATAAAAACTTTATATAATTTCCTAGGTCTTTTCTATTAAAAAACATGAAACCTAATTCATTAGGTATAGCAGCACAAACGCATAAGGTGCTTAAACTTAATATTAGGGCTATTTTTATAATTTTTTCTATTCTATTTTCCATAGAAAAGTAGTTACCTTTACTCATACTCTCAGATAAGTCAGGTATTAATATAGTACAAATAGAGGTTAATATTATTGAAGGGAATAAAGGAATAGACAAGGCCATGTTTGAAAATTTTCCCATCAATGATAAAGCTTCTCTGTAATTAATTCCAGCACTTAGTAACCTTCTTGGTATTATAAGGGTTGATAATGTATATAAACCCGTAGTTAAAAAACCGTTTAAGCATAAGGGCAAAGATACTATAAGTACGTTAAAGAGAAGCTGTAGACTATCCTCAGATTCATTATAGCTAAATTTAAATTTCAATTTATTTTTTATATAAAAAAAATATAGAAAAATTAAACTTACAAGTTCCCCTATAGTAAGAGTAGTATAAGCTGTAGTTACAGTTCCAGATACTGAAGAAATATTAAAGGAATAAATTATAAGGGAAAATACAACAATTCTAAGGCCTTTTTCTACTATATCTATGATAGCAGGTACTTTAGCAGTTGATATGGAGTAAAAATATCCTTTTAATATAGCAGATAAAGCAATAAAAATCATAGCAGGGCATATAACCCTCAAAGCCTTAAGAGATCTAGTGTCTTTTATTATATTAGAACTTATGTAAGAAGAATTAATAAAAACAAAACATACCACAATTATGGCCCATATAGCATCAAAGGTTAGGGTAGATTCTACGGTTTTATGTAAATTGCCAAAATCATTTTTACCAAAATAAATAGCACAATTTCTAGATATAGCTGCAGTCATACCACCGTTTATAAGGCAAGTGAATAAATCATAAATAGGCATAATTAGTCCGTAAAGTCCCATACCTTCAGCACCAAGTTTATTAGAAATAAGTATAGAAAAAGTAAAAGCACAAACCCCAGTAGTTAAATTAGAAACTATTAATGTAAGGGACTCTTTAAAAAAAGTACTTCTTTTTGTAAGCATAAAAAATATATTTCAACTCCTGTAAAATACTAACACTAAATAAATATGAGGAAAACTTCAAATATATTCTACTGAATACTAAATAAGAAAGTTATAAAAGGATAATCTTTAAAAGAAGCAAAAAATTTTTTTGTTTTTAATACAGTTATGTTATACTGTATAATAAAGTTGGGAGTTTATTCTAGGTGTATAATCTTTAATAGCTTTATGACATATTATATAGAACAATTAATCATAGGAGGGGAAGTTATGCAAAAGTTGTTTTGTAACATTTGTGGTATAGAAATAAATGAAAGAAATTATAATTTAAATAAGGAAGCTTTTTTAGATAAAAATACTACTGATTCTATAAAATTTTGTCCTATATGTGGAGCCCCTATAAAATATTTAAGTGAGGAAAAATTTATATATAGACTAGAAGAGAAAGAGTTAAATGGAGAAGTGTTTAAAATATTAGATCATGCCGTAAAATTGGAAGTATTTAATGGGGATTTTTATAAGAAAGCTTCAGAATTAGCTAAAAATGAAAAAGTATCAAAATTATTTAAGGCTTTGGCTAATATAGAATATGGTCATGCTATGGTTCATAAAAATTTAGCAAGAATAAGAGAAATGCCTAAACTTACTAAAATAAATTATGATAAATATGATAATGATAGTATACTATTAGAAATGGCCCAAAAAAGGGAAGAACATGCTGTTAATTATTACAATAAATATGGTAAAGATATTAATTCAAAAACCTTACATATAGTTTTTGAGGCTTTAAAAAATGTGGAGATAGATCATATACATATAATAAATGAAAAATAGAACTTAGTTAAAGCTAAGTTCTATTTTTTAATTCTTTGTACTTTTTTTACCTTTTGTATATTACCTTCCATAGGTATTAAATCTTTCTTTGTAGTCATATTTCTAACATTTATTATTTCAATAGATTCTCGGTTTTCTTTCCCTTTTTTACCCTTTAAACCTTGTACAAGTATAAAATTTCCCTGGGATACATTTATAAATTCAGGTTTTTTAAACCACTTTTTCTTTATATAAGTACATTTGATAACATTTTTACTTCTTTCAGGTTTTACAAGTAAAATTACTGTAATTTTATTAAGAATCCAAAGTATAGATTTTTTTTCAACCTTAGCTGAAATTACATTACCTTGAACTTGAGTAATTCTATCTCCATATTTTTTTAGATATGCTTCTGTGTAGTATGATCCAAGTTTTTCTTTAAAACCCATAAGTATAACTCCTTTACTAATATGTATTTAAAATAATAAATAATTGCTATAATTTTATGTATATTATAACATAGTATTGGTAAATTTAAAATAATTTAATTTGAACCCCATTGGCATGTAGGAAAACTACTAATTATATAATAATTTTATTGATAATACTATAAATAGTATTACCATAAATATTATAACGATACAATAAATAAGTTGTGCACCTATAGATTTAGATGCTGTTGATGTAAATTTATTAACTTATGAAGAGATTGATTCAAAGTAGATTTAATTTTCAGATGACCTCTTCTTTTTATTAAGTCTTAAATTGGAATTTGATATTTTAAATGTTAATGAAAGTTATAATTCATATTTATATTGGTCTTTAAAAAAGAGAAAAGTTATTGAAAGCTTAGAAAATGAACGAATATTAATATTATTCTATATAAAAATAAGGAGAAATCCAGAGAAAAAAATGTTAAAATAATAGCATATTAATATATAATCAATTTTATTGTGCAATTTTAAGAAAATTTAGCAATTATTTAGTTTGATTACAAAGCATATATATATTATTATAATTATAAAGTATAGTGAAAAGAAAAAAATAGGATGTGGTTTTGTGGGTAGTAATAACTACGCCTTGCGTAGAGTTTTTATAGCTCTTCTATTAAGTGGTACAGCAGTGTTTATAACATATGTACTTATAAGTCTTAGATATGTTCTTCTTTAATATATATAAGAATAAAAAGCCAAATTACTTAAATAATAAAAGTAATTTGGCTTTTTATATAAGTAATTTAATATAAAGAAAATAATTATAATTGATACAAGGATAAAATTGGTTATCCAAATTAATTAAACTTAAAAATATGTAATAATATAATCACAAATATCTACAAGTTGTTAAAAGGATATTAATTAAATATGAATAATGATTTTAAATATATAATGTATGATCAGAGAAATGCCCTGAATTAACAGATGTAAGAGTTTGAATTTGAAAAAATTCCCTTATAATGTTTTGGGATAGTTATAAAAGCTGTTGTAATTCGTTAAAAAAATAACTATAATATAAATATGATGATTTATTTACATTATTTATGGAATCTTATATATATTTAAGGGGGTATTTATAAATGTGGGAATCTAAAATTACTATAAATGAGATAAGAGAGATAAGATTTAAAACCACTGTTTATTTAGGGATAGGAGCAATAGAAAAAATATATGATATAATATCTAATTTGAAAAAAATGAGTATAGACAAGGTACTTATTGTTACTGGAAGAGGAGCTTATAAAAAAACTGGAGCTTGGGATTATGTTGAAAAAGCTTTGGAAAAGGAAAACATAGCCTACATTTTATATAATGAAGTTACACCAAATCCAACTGCAGATCAAGTAGACGAGGCTGCCAGAATGGGAAATGAATTAGGTGCAAAGGCGGTAATTGGCATAGGAGGAGGAAGTCCTATAGATGCAGCTAAGAGTGCAGCAATACTTCTAGAATATAAAGATAAAACCGCAAGGGATATATATGAATTTAAATTTACTCCAGAAAAAGCAGTTCCGGTTATTGCAATAAATTTAACTCATGGAACAGGTACAGAAGGAGATAGATTTGCAGTAGTTAGTATTCCAGAAAAAGAATACAAGCCAGCTATAGCCTATGATTGTATATATCCTCTATATGCTATAGATGACCCACAACTTATGGTTAAGCTACCAGTGCATCAAACTTGCTATGTATCAGTGGATGCTATAAATCACGTAGTAGAGGCATCCACAAGTAAAGTAGCAAGTCCATATACCATATTATTAGCAAAGGAAACAGTAAGAGTGGTTTCTAGATATTTGCCTCAGGCATTACAACATCCAGGGGATTTAACAGCTAGATATTATTTAACATATGCTTCTTTAATTGCAGGTATATGTTTTGATAATGGATTGCTTCATTTTACTCATGCTTTAGAACATCCATTAAGTGCAGTAAAACCAGATTTATCTCATGGGTTAGGATTAGGAATATTATTACCTGCTGTAATAAAGGAAATATATCCATCAGTATCTGAAGTTTTAGCAGATATTTTATCACCAATAGTTTGTGGATTGGAAGGAAATCCAGGAGAGGCTGAAATAGCAGCTAAAGGTATAGAAAGATGGTTATATAGTATAGGTATTACAGAAAAATTAACAGACTTAGGATTTAAGGAAAGTGATGTGGAAAAATTGACAAAGTTAGCTTTTGAAACACCAAGCCTAGACTTATTGTTAAGTATGGCCCCAATAGATGCAGATAAAAAAGTTGTTAGTAATATATTTAGAAATTCTCTTTAAATTTAATATAGATAATAACCGTAGAAAAGCTTTTATATATTGTATATAAAAGCAAAAAAATTAATTTAAAATAAAACTACCTAAAAGATGATTAATATGGAAAACAATGAAATATAAATGTGCTCTCATTTATATTAAGCCTTCTTAAAATAAGAATCATCTCTAATAGGTAGTTTTATTATTTAAGAAAAAATAGTATTAAGAACTTATATTTAATATAGGTAATACTATATATAAAGGAATATTAACAAGGAAACTTAATTTTATATTTTTTATTATGAAAATATAAACCTCTTTAGTTACTAAAGTAAACCTTAATGAATATTAATATATTAATGACTAAAAGGGGGAGTGAAACATGCTAAGAAAAATAGAGTCAAAGGATTTATTATATAATGTGGAACTTAATGATATCAATATAGATAAAACCCAAAAGTATACTCCAGAATATAACTCTATATATGAAAAGATAAATATTGCTTTAGATATAGATAAACCAGGATACAATTTATACTTAGTAGATGATTTTTCTAAAGAAAAATTAGATAGTATAATAAATTTTATAAGTCAAAAGTTAGAGAAAAAAAGTAAGCCAAAGGATATTTGCTATGTAGTTTTAGAGGAAGAAAGATACCCTTATAGTATATATTTAGAAAATGGCAAAGGGAAAATATTAAAAGAAAAATTAGAAGATATTCAAACAGAATATAATGAATGTATATATGATTTTTATAATAAATCTTCCAATAAAGAAAAAGAAATTATTTTAGAGAGCATGGAGAGAAAAAGGCATGAAATAGTAAATGAACTTATAGAGGAGTCAAAACAAGAAGGGTTTGAAATAAAAACGGGTGTATCTGGCTTTGTTTTTATGCCCATAAAGGAGGGGGAGGCTCTAAGTGAAAGTGAATATGAAGATTTGAATAAAGAAGACAAAGAAGAGATATTAGCAAAAGTATCTAAATTAAAAGAAAAGGCAGAAGCTTCTTTAGAAATATTAGCTGATATGGAGATGGAAGGATTAGAAGAACTAAAAGATATAATGAAGACTTATTTTGAAATGGAAATGAAAAGTTTAAAGGAAGAATACAGAATGGAGTTTGAGGATAGTATTCAAGCCCTAGATTTTTTAAATAGTGTTTGCAGAAATATAGAAAATGAATTAATAGAAAATTACACTTCAAACTATGAAGAAGATCAAGAATTTATAGCACAGGGTATATATAAATATAAAGTAAATGTAATAGTGGATAATACTTTAAACAAGAGTCCTTTAGTTATATTTGAAGAAAGTCCCTCAGTAAATAATTTAGTTGGAAGCATAGAATATGAAAATAAAAATGGGGTGTATTATACAGATGCTAGTTTAATTAAAGCAGGATCACTTTTAAAAGCTAATGAGGGTTGCCTAATTATAAGAGCTAATAGTTTGTTTACAAATGGCTCAGCTTATTTTTATTTAAAGAAAGCTCTTATGAATGATAAGATAGATTTTGATTATAATAAAGGATATCTAGAACTATTATCTTTAGGAGGTTTAAAACCGGAACCGATAAACACTAAATTAAAGGTAATAATTATAGGAGATTATGAAACCTATAATTTACTTTATAATTATGATGAAGATTTTAAAAAGATATTTAAGTTAAAATCAGAATATAATAAAATAGTGGATATAAATAGTAAGAGTAAAGAATGGATTTGTAAAAATATATATAATATATGCGAAAATGAAAATTTGAAAAATATAAATGAAGAGGCTGTAAAAGAAGTATGCAAATATTTATCAAGAAAAGCTGAAAATAAAAATAAATTTTATTTTGATAATTATGAGATAGATAGATTATTAATACAAGCTGATAACAAAACTAGGATTGAAAATAGAGATATTATAACAAAAGAAGATATACAATTTGTAGCTTATGAAAAAGAGGAAATAGAAAAAGAAGTTATGGAAGGGTATGAAAAAGAAAGAATATTTATAGACATAAAAGGAAGTAAAGTTGGGCAAGTAAATGGTCTATCTGTAATAGATTTAGGATATGCAAGTTTTGGAAGACCTATTAAAATAACTTGCTGTTGTTATAAAGGTAATGGAGATATTATAGATATTCAAAAGGAAAGTAATTTAAGTGGAAATATACACAACAAAGCTATAAGTACTTTAAAGGGATATATAAATAGTATAATAGGGAAATATGATACATTGCCAGTAGATTTCCATTTGAGTTTTGAACAGATATATGGAAAAGTGGATGGAGATAGCGCTTCTGTAGCAGAGGCCATAGCTATGTTATCTGCTCTAAGTAATATACCTGTAACACAAAGTATAGCAGTTACGGGATCAATAAATCAATTTGGTCAGGTTCAACCTATAGGTGGTGTAAATGAAAAAATAGAAGGATTTTATGAAGTATGTAGATATAAAAAAGATATAAAGGATAAGGGGATATTAATACCAGAATCAAATAAAGAAAACTTAGTATTAAACAAAGAAGTGGAAGAAGCCATAAAAAAAAGAGAGTTTGCTATATATACTATGGAAACTTTAGAGGATGCAGTAAAAATACTTTTAGGAGAAAAGAGTTTCAGATTTAATGAATTAATAACAGAGATAGAAAAAGAACTGAAAAAATATAATAAAAAATACAAAAAATACAGAAATATAAAACTATAAAAGTATAAGACTATAAAATAGATAGATTATAATTAATATAAATAGAATTTAAATAAGATGACTTTTGTTCAGTGCAAAAGTCATCTTATTCATTTGAGTATGTAGGCAAATTTATTTTCTATATAAATATACCTATATACTCATTTTTAAAATGGCGTTAGTATAAAGTATTCATAAAAAGAAATTCCTATTAAAGAGCTTTTACCTTTTCCTTTAATAATATTACCTTGAACATCAACTAAATTATTTCCTTTGTTAGCTTTAGTATTAGTTTTTTTACTACTGGGCAATTTTTTATTTCTAGTATTAATTAGAGTAGGGGGTATTATTAAATTTATTTACTATAGAACCATCTTCAGCATTAACAAAAACATTCCAATTTCCCGTATCTGTGTCTAAATCTACTAAATAAACCACATAAGGATTTCCTTGAAAATTATATAAATATAAATCTGCCTTTGACTCATATAAACCTTCATATTTAATATTATTTTTAGCTTTTTCTATAGCAGCATTCTTTGATAGTTTGATTTTATTTTTCCAATTTCCATTTTCAAAAGCAGTGTCCACTCTACCGGTTATAGAACTCATAGTGGAGTCTTTTTCAGTAGTAAAAACTATTCTTCCATAGTATACAGGTATGCTTTCTATTTGGTAAATTGTATGATAGTAAGTTTTGCCTTTTTCATCTTTTAAGGTTTTTGTACTTTTAAGAGAACCTTTCTTTAATCCAAATTTAGAGATATTTTGTTGAAAGAATTGGTTTATTTCTTCAAAATTGTTAAATTTTTTTTCATTTATATTAGTGGTAGATTTTTTATTGTTCTGTTTACTTTTTTCCCAAAATATTGTTGTAGTTTTTGGCTCATTTTTACTTTTTTTCCCTACAGGACCTGTAGCATAAATTGATGAAACTGGTGAAAAAGTCATTATAGTACTTAAAAGTATAGTTAATAATTTTTTACTTTTCATAAATATCTTAGCCCCCAATATAATTATATTATCAATTATTATACTATTAATTATAATATAATTATTATATATAAATAAGATGATTTCTATGCAAATAAGAAATCATCTTATTTATTTAAAATCAGTTTTTACATAGTTATATTTATAGGTTTAATTGGATTTTATTATAATGGTAATTGAGGTGTAGCAGTTATTCCAACTTTGTCAAAAGCATTTTCTACAATTTGAACATATTTACTATTTTCCCCATAGAGGTCTTTAGTAACTTTAATTAAATCATTTCTACATTTAGAGAAATTTGTTGTCTCATCCCATTCATAGCAATTAGCTGTATAAAATAATTTTGCCATAATATCTTTACTATTTTCTACTCCTAATTTTTCTATACCATCTGCAATTAAGTAAGCTGCATGATTTGTTATACCTGAATTTACATGAACACCACCATTATCACCCATCGGAGTGGCAGGCATATATCTATAATCTTTCATATGAGCTGGTTGGCCTCTTTTAGATGGATCTTGCATATCTCTTATTGCAGCTTCCTCAGTATTTGGTTTCCAGGAATCTTCCCCTAGTTTAAAGTTTTTACCTTTAATAGCTACTCCCATAATATCTGAAAAGGATTCACTTAAAGCACCAGATTCATTTTCATATTTAAGATTAGATTCTTTATGCGTTACACCATGACTGAACTCATGACCTACTATATCTAAAGACTTTGACATATGAGCAAAGTTTTTTCCATCACCATTTCCAAAAAACATGGAATTAAATTCTTCATTCCAAGCAGCATCTCCAACTGCATTGTAATCAACAAAGGCTTCAACCTTCATACCTTTATTATCAATACTATTTCTATTAAATTTATCTTTGTAATAATCATAAGTTTTCCCTAAGTTTATATAAGTATCCACAGCAATTATATGTTTATCATCTGTAAATTCACTGCTATTATTTTCTACAAGGCTAGAAGCTCTTAACAAATCTGATTTAGTATAGCCTATATATTTATTATTTATATCATAGACATAAATATTTTTGTTGCTATTTTTTAAATAGTATTTTCCATCTTTATAAGTTAGATCAATATCTACTATTCCATTTAAAGAACTTTTACCTTTTCCTTTAAGAGTATCACCTTGAACATCAACTACATTATTTGATTTATTAACTTTAGTATTAATTTTTTTAGTACTGGTCAATTTCTTATCTCTAGTATTAGCTAGAGTAGGGGTATTATTAAATTTATTTACTATAGAACCATCTTCAGCATTAACAAAAATATTCCAATTTCCCGTATCCGTATCTAAATCTACTAAATAAACTACATAAGGCTTCCCTTCAAAATTATATAAATATAAGTCTGCCTTTGAATCATGTAGCTCTTCATATTTGATATTATTTTTAGCTTTCGCTATAGCATCACTCTTTGATAGCTTAATTTTATTTTCCCAATTATCATTTTCAAAGGAAATATCTACTCCACCATTTATAGAATTCATAGTGGAATCTTCTTCAGTAGTAAAAACAATTCTTCCATAGTATACAGGTATACCTTCTACTTCATAAATTGTATGATAGTGGGTTTTCCCTTTTTCATCCTTTAAAGTTTTCATACTTTTAAGAGAGCCTTTTTTAAAACCAAACTTAGATATATTTTGTTGAAAGAACTGGTTTATTTCTTCGAAATTGTTGAATTTTTCTGAAGCTATATTAGTGACAGATTTTTCATTATTTTGTTTACCTTTTTCCCAAAATATAGTGGTGGTGTTTGGCTGGTATTTACTTTTTATTCCCACGGGTTCTGCAGCGTAAACTGATGAGATTGATGAAGCTGTTATTATAGCACTTAAAAGTATAGTTAATAATTTTTTACTTTTCATAAATATCTTAACCCCCAATATAATTAGTATATATAAATAAGATGATTTCTTACTTAGGTAGAAATCATCTTATTTATTTAAATTTAGTTTTTTATATGATTATATTTATAGTTTTGCAGTTTTAATAATATTTTTATTATAATGATAGTTGAGGTGTAGCATATACTCCAACTTTATCAAAAGCATTTTTTACAATTTCAACTTCTTTACTATTGTCACCATAAAGATCTTTAGCAACTCTAACTACGTCATTTCTACATTTAGCAAAATCGGTTGTTTGATCCCAGTAATAGCAATTAGCTATATAAAATAGTTTTCCCATAATATCCTTACTATCTTTTGTTCCCATTTTTTCAAATCCATCTGCAATTAAATAAGCCGCATGGTTTATTATACCTGAATTTTTATGAACTCCACCGTTATCTTCAGACATATATGCATAATCTTTCATATGAGCTGGTTGGCCTCCTCTAGATGGGTTTTCCATATCTCTCATTACCCCTCCAGCAATCCAGCAATCTTCACCTAATACAAAGTTTTTACCCTCAACAGCTGTTCCCATAATATCTGAGAAGGATTCGTTTAAAGCACCAGATTCATTTGCATAATTAAGGTCAGATTGTTTATTAGTAACACCATGACTAAGTTCATGTCCTACAACATCTAAAGATTTAGCAAGAGCAGAGAAGCGTACTCCGTCACCATCACCAAAGAACATACTATCATATGGTCCATACCAAAAGGCGTTACCCAAATTTTTGTCTACATGGACAAATCCATTAACATTCATACCTTTATTATCAATACTATTTCTAGATAATTTATTTTTATAATAATCATAGGTCTTAGCTGTATTTACATAAGCATCTACAGAATTAACTTGATTATCATTTATAAAATTATTATTTGAATTAGATACTAGTTCGGATTGAGACATTAATCTCTGTTTATAGTCAGGAGCACCATAGTAATAATGTTCTATAATATATCTGTACAAATCGTCACCACTAACTTGATTTTTTAAATCATATAGATAAATCTTTCTATTATTGTCTTTTAAATAATATCTTCCATTGCCATAAGTTAGATCAAGATTTACTAGTCCATCTAAGCTAGTTCTTCCTATTCCTTTAACGCTTTGGCCTTGTACATCAGTTACACTATTTACATTACTAGCATTAGCCTTTTTAGCTTCATTTTTTTCAGCTTCATCTTTAATTTTTTTAGCATTAGGTAATTTTTTATCTTTATTTTCAACTAAAGTAGGAGTAGTATCAAATTTATTTACTATAGAGCCGTCTTCAGCATTAACAAAAATATTCCAATTACCGCTATCTGTCATTGCATTTACCAAATAAACTACATAAGGTTTTCCTTCAAAATTGTACAAATATAAATCAGCTTTTTCACTATTTGATTTTTGATCTTTAATATCACCTTTAGCTTTTGCTATGGCGTCTTCTTTTGATAGTTTGATTTTGTTTTTCCAATTTCCATTTTCAAAAACAGTATCAACTCTACCATTTATAGAGTTCATAGTTGAGTCTTTTTCAGTAGTAAATACAATTCTTCCATAGTATACAGGTATACCTTCTACTTCATAAATTGTATGATAGTGAGTTTTACCTTTGTCATCTTTTAAAGTTTTAGTACTCTTAAGAGTACCTTTTTTTACCCCAAATTTAGAGATGTTTTTTTCAAAGAAATTAGTTACTTCTTGAGCGTTGTTAAATTTCTTTTGCTTTATGTCTGTAGTAGCCTTTTTAGTATTTTGTTCACTTTTGTCCCAGGATATTGTTGTGGTTTTTGGCTCGCTTTTACTTTCTTTTCCTACAGGTGCAGCTGAAACTGCTGAAACTGCTGAAAAAGTGATTACAGCACTTAATACTGTAGCTAATAATTTTTTACTTTTCATGAATAAATAACCCCCAGTTAATATATTTTTACTTATAAACCTATTGATATTTATATAGCAAAATATCAATAGGTTTATAATTTTATATAGATATATTTATAGGTTCAATAGGATTTTTATTATAATGGTAATTGAGGTGTAGCAGTTATTCCAACTTGGTCAAAAGCTTTTTCAACAATTTTTACATAGTTGCTATTTTCGCCATAAAGTTCTTTAGTAACTTGAACTACGTCATTTCTGCATTTGGCAAAATTTGTTGTTTCATCCCATTTATAACAATTAGCTGTATAGAATATTTTTCCCATAATATCTTTACTATTTTTTGCACCAGTTTTTTCTATTCCATCTGCAACTAAATAAGCAGCATGGTTTATTATACCTGAGTTTGCATGAACTCCACCGTTGTCATTTTCTTGATCGTTAGGCATATATCTATAATCTTTCATGTGTGCTGGTTGGTCACCTCTAGATGGATCCTTCATATCTCTCATTACGCCGTTAGCTACCCAGCAATCTTCACCTATTATAAAGTTTTTACCCTCAACAGCTACTCCCATAATGTCTGAGAATGATTCGTTTAAAGCTCCAGATTCATTCTCGTATTTAAGATTAGATTCTTTATTAGTTACACCGTGGCTCAGTTCATGTCCCACAACATCTAAAGCTTTTGCTATAGAAGAGAAGTATACTCCATCACCATCACCAAAGAACATACTATCATATGGTCCGAACCAAAAAGCGTTACCAAAATTTTTACCAATATGGACAAATCCATTAACATTCATACCATTACCATCAATGCTGTTTCTGTTTAAATTATTTTTATAATAATCATAGGTCTTTCCCATATTTACATAAGCGTCTATAGAGTTAGCTTGATTGGCATTTACGAAATTATTACTTTGATTAGATACTAGTTCGGATTTAGACAGTAATCTTTGTTTATAATGAGGTCCTCCATAGTAATAATCTCTGATATACATAGATAAGTCATTAGCACTAACCTTATTTTTTAAATCATATACATAAATATTCTTACTACTATCTTTTAAATAATAGTTTCCGTTTTTATAAGTTAAATCAATATCTATTATCCCGTCTAAACTAGTTCTACCTTTTCCTTTAACGGTTTGGCCTTGAACATCGATTACATTATTTGCATTGCTAGATTTTTTAGCTTCATCTTTAATTTTTTTAGCATTGGGTAATTTTTGACCTTTAGTATCAATTAAAGTAGGAGTGTTATTGAATTTATTTACTATAGAACCATCTTCAGCATTAACAAAAACCGTCCAACTCCCATTATCTGTAATTAGATCTACTAAATAAACTACATAAGGTTTCCCATCAAAATTATAAAGATATATATCGGCCTTTTTACTAGTTGCTTTTTCATCTTTAATATCATTTTTAGCTTTTGCTATGGCATTATCCTTTGATAGTTTAATTCTGTTTTTCCAATTTCCATTTTCAAAAACAGTATCAATTCTACCATTTATAGAATCCATGGAGGAGTCTTTTTCAGTTGTAAAGACAATTCTTCCATAGTATACAGGTATACCTTCTACTTCATAAATCATATGATAGTTAGTTTTACCTTTTTCGTCTTTTACAGTTTTGGTGCTTTTAAGAGAGCCTTTTTGTACACCAAATTTAGATATGTTTTTTTCAAAGAATTTAGCTATTTCCCCAGAATTATTAAATTTCTTTTCAGTTATATCAGTAGTAGCTTTTTTAGTATTTTGTTCATTTTTTTCCCAAGTTATTGTTGTAGTTTTTGGTTCAACTTTACTTTCTTTTCCTACAGGCGCAGCATAAACTGCAGAAACAGTAGAAAGAGTGATCACAGCACTTAGCACTGTAGCTAATAATTTTTTACTTTTCATGAATAAATAACCCCCATTTAATATATTTTTACTTATAAACTTACTAATGTTTATAAAGTAAAATACTAAAATTATATAGTTTTATAAATATATTTTATAATCAAAGTATATTTGATTATAATGGCAATTGAGGTGTAGCAGTTATTCCAACTTTATCGAAAGCATTTTTTACAATTTCAATTTCTTTACTATTGTCGCCGTAAAGATCTTTAGTAACTTTAACTACATCGTTTCTGCATTTAGCAAAATCTGTTATTTGATCCCAGTAATAGCAGTTAGCTATATAGAATATTTTTGCCATAATATCTTTACTATCTTTTGCACCCATTTTTTCAAATCCATCTGCAATTAAATAAGCAGCATGGTTTATTATACCTGAATTTGTATGAACTCCACCCCAATCATGATCTTCATCAACAGGAAGATCTCTAAAATCTTTCATATGAGCTGGTTGATTTCCTCTAGCTGGATTTTTCATATCTCTCATTATCGGTCCATATTGAGCACTAGGTATCCAGCAATCTTCACCTATTTCAAAGTTTTTACCCTCAATAGCTGTTCCCATAATATCTGAGAAAGATTCGTTTAAAGCACCAGATTCTTTTTCATATTTAAGATCGGATTGCTTATTAGTAACACCATGACTTAGTTCGTGGCCTACAACATCTAAAGCTTTAGCAAGAGGGGAGAAGTATAGTCCGTTACCATCGCCAAAGAACATACTATCGTATTCTCCATACCAAAAGGCGTTACCATAATCTTTGCCTACATGAACAAATCCCTTAACATCCATACCTTTATTATCAATACTATTTCTAGATAATTTATTTTTATAATAATCATAAGACTTACCCATATTTACATAAGCATCTACAGAGTTAACTTTATCATTATCTACAAAATTATTATTGGAATTAGATACTAATTCAGATCTACCCATTAGCGCTTCATTGTGGTTCCCAGGGTACCAAGTCAAATAATTTTCTAAGTCAGTGTCATTAACTTGATTTTTTAAATCATATATATAAATTTTTCTATTATTATCTTTTAAAAAATATCTTCCATAGCCATAAGTTAGATCAATATTTACTAGTCCATCTAAGCTAGTTCTTCCTACTCCTTTAACGCTTTGACCTTGTACATTAACTATACTATTTACATTGGTAGCCTTATTAGCCTTTTTAGCTTCATTTTTTTTAGCTCCATCTTTAATTTCTTTAGCATTGGGTAATTTTTCAGCTTTATTGTCAATTAAAGTAGGAGTATTATTAAATTTATTTACTATAGAGCCATCTTCTGCATTAACAAAAACATCCCAATTGCCGCTATTTGTAATTAAATTTACTAAATAAACTACATAAGGTTTTCCTTCAAAATTGTACAAATATAAATCAGCTTTTTCACTATTTGACTTTTGATCTTTAATATCAGTTTTAGCTTTTTCTATGGCATCTTCTTTTGATAGTTTGATTTTGTTTTTCCAATTTCCATTTTCAAAAACAGTATCAACTCTACCATTTATAGAGTCCATAGTTGAGTCTTTTTCAGTAGTAAAGACAATTCTTCCATAGTATACAGGTATTCCTTCTACTTCATAAATTGTATGATAGTGAGTTTTACCTTTGTCATCTTTTAAAGTTTTAGTACTCTTAAGAGTACCTTTTTTTACCCCAAATTTAGATATGTTTTTCTCAAAAAATTTAGTTATTTCTTCAGCGTTGTTAAATTTCTTTTGCTTTATGTCTGTGGTAGCCTTTCTAGTATTTTGTTCACTTTTGTCCCAAGATATTGTTGTGGTCTTTGGGTCACTTTTACTTTCTTTTCCTACAGGTGCAGCTGAAACTGCTGAAACTGCTGAAAAAGTGATCACAGCACTTAACACTGTAGCTAATAATCTTTTACTTTTCATGAATAAATAACCCCCATTTTAATATATTTTTATTTATAAACTTTTTAATGTTTATAAAGTAAATATAGTTTTATAAATATATTTTATAATCAAAGTATATTTGATTATAATGGCAATTGAGGTGTAGCAGTTATTCCAACTTTCTCGAAAGCATTTTTTACAATTTCAACTTCTTTACTATTGTCACCGTAAAGATCTTTAGCAACTTTAACTACATCATTTCTGCATTTAGCAAAATCTGTTGTTTGATCCCAGTAATAGCAGTTAGCTATATAAAATAGTTTTCCCATAATATCTTTACTATCTTTTGCACCCATTTTTTCAAATCCATCTGCAATTAAATAAGCAGCATGGTTTATTATACCTGAATTTATATGAACTCCACCCCAATCATTATCTCTATCAACAGGAAGCTTTCTAAAATTTTTCATGTGAGCGGGTTGTCTTCCTCTAGATGGATCTTTCATATCTCTCATTACCTCTCCATAGAACCAAGTAGGTATCCAGCAATCTTCACCTATTTCAAAGTTTTTACCCTCAATAGCTGTTCCCATAATATCTGAGAAGGATTCATTTAAAGCACCAGATTCCTTTTCATATTTAAGATTTGATGCTTTATTAGTAACACCATGACTTAGTTCGTGGCCTACAATATCTAAAGCTTTAGCAAGAGGAGATAAGCGCACTCCATCACCATCGCCAAAGAACATACTATCGTATTCTCCAACCCAAAAGGCGTTACCCAAATTTTTGTCAAAATGAACAAATCCCTTAACATTCATACCTTTATTATCAAGACTATTTCTAGATAGTTTATTTTTATAATAATCATAAGACTTAGCCATATTTGCATAAGCATCTATAGAGTTAACTTGATTATCATCTACAAAATTATTATTAGAATTAGATACTAATTCAGATCTACGCATAAGCTCTTCATTATGGCCACCCTTTGGAGAGTCATAAAAATCGTTTAAGTCATCCAGATCAACTTGATTTTTTAAATCATATATATAAATTTTTCTATTATTATCTTTTAAATAATATCTTCCATTGCCATAAGTCAGATCAATATTTACTAGTCCATCTAAGCTAGTTCTTCCTAATCCTTTAACGCTTTGACCTTGTACATCAATTACATTATTCACATTATTAGCCTTTTTAGCTTTATTTTTTTCAGCTTCATCTTTAATTTTTTTAGCATTGGGTAATTTCTCAGCTTTAGTATCAAGTAGAGTAGGCGTATTATTAAATTTATTTACTATAGAACCATCTTCAGCATTAACAAAAATATCCCAATTACCGCTATTTGTAATTGAATTTACTAAATAAACTACATAAGGTTTGCCCTCGAAATTATACAGATATAACTCAGCCTTTTCCTTGTTGGATTTTTCATTTTTAATATCAGCTTTAGCTTTTGCTATGGCATCTTCTTTTGATAGTTTGATTTTGTTTTTCCAATTTCCATTTTCAAAAACAGTATCAACTCTACCATTTATAGAATCCATAGTTGAGTCTTTTTCAGTAGTAAAGACAATCCTTCCATAGTATACAGGTATACCTTCTACTTCATAAATTGTATGATAGTGGGTTTTACCTTTGTCATCTTTTAAAGTTTTAGTACTCTTAAGAGTACCTTTTTTTACCCCAAATTTAGATATGTTTTTTTCAAAGAATTTAGTTATTTCTTGAGCGTTGTTAAATTTCTTTTGCTTTATGTCTGTAGTAGCCTTTTTAGCATTTTGTTCACCTTTGTCCCAAGATATTGTTGTGGTTTTTGGATCACTTTTACTTTCTTTTCCTACAGGTGCAGCTGAAACTGCTGAAACTGCTGAAAAAGTGATTACAGCACTTAGCACTGTAGCTAATAATCTTTTACTTTTCATGAATAAATAGCCCCCATTTTAATATATTTTTACTTATAAACCTATTAATATTTATATAGTAAAATATTAATAGGTTTATAATTTTACATAAAAATATTTATATAATTAAAATATTTTTAATTATAATGGTAATTGAGGTGTGGCAGTTATTCCAACTTGGTCGAAAGCGCTTTCTACGATTTTGACATGTTTACTATTTTCACCATAAAGATCCTTAGCAACTTTAACTACATCATTTCTGCATTTAGCAAAATCTGTTATTTCATCCCAGTAATGGCAGTTTGCTCTATAAAATAAATTTGCCATAATATCTTTACTATCTGACTCACCGGATTTTTCCATTCCAACTGCAATTAAATAAGCAGCATGATTTATTATACCTGAATTTGTATGAACTCCACCCCAATCATGCTCTTTATCAACAGGAAGATCTTGAAAATCTTTCATATGAGCTGGTTGATTTCCTTTAGATGGGTCTTCCATATCTCTCAATGCATCTCCAGGAATATTTGGAGTATAGCAGTCTTCACCTAACTGGAAGTTCTTACCCTCAATAGCTACTCCCATAATATCAGAGAAGGATTCATTTAAAGCACCAGACTCCTTTTCATATTTAAGATTGGATTCTTTACTAGTTACACCATGACTCACTTCATGACCTACAACATCTAAAGAACTTGCAAAGGAAGAGAATAATTTACCATCTCCATCACCAAAGAACATAGAACCAAGGTCATCTCTCCAAAAGGCATTATTGAATTTTCTACCAGTGTGAATGAATCCTTCAACATTCATACCTTTATTATCTAGACTATTTCTATTAAACTTATTTTTATAGTAATCATAAGTTTTGGATAAATTAACATAACCATCTACTGCAGTAACATGTTTATCCTCTGTAAATTTATTGCTGTTATTTTCTACAAGGGTTGAACGTCTTAATATATAATCTTTAGAAAAAAGACCAATTGTAGGAGCCCAACTATTATTTATGTCATATAGATAAACATTTTTATTACTATCTTTCAGATAATATTTTCCATTTGCATAAGTTAAATCAATATCAACTATTCCGTCTGAAGTAGTTTTACCTTGCCCTTTAACAGTTTGACCATTAACATTTATTACATTATTTATATTGGCAGGTTCTTTGGAAGCTTTTTTAATTTTTTCAGCATTAGGTAAATTTTCATCTTTATTTTCAATTAGGGTAGGGGTATTGTTAAATTGATTTATTATAGAACCATCCTCAGCATTAACAAAAACATTCCAATCTCCATTATCTGCAACCAAATTAACTAAATAAGCTACATAAGGTTTTCCTTCAAAGTTGTATAAATATAAATCTGCATTTGTTTTAGATAAACTATCATGTTTTATGCTATCTTTAGCTTTTTCTATAGCATTATCCTTTGATAGTTTGACTTTGTTTTTCCAACTGTTATTTTCAAAAGTGGCATCAATTTTACCAGTTATAGAGTCTATAGATGAATCTTTTTTAGTTGTAAAAATAATTCTTCCATAATATACAGGAATATCATCTACTTGATAAATCATATGATAGTTAGTTTTACCTTTGTCATCTTTTACAACTTTAGTATTTTTAAGAGAACCTTTCTTTACACCAAATTTAGAGATGTTCTTTTCGAAGAATTTAGTTATATCCTGGGAGCTGTTAAATTTTTCTTGAGTTATGCCAGTAGTAGATTTTCTAGTATTGTGAGTGTTATTTTCCCAAAATATAGTTGTAGTTTTTGGCTCGCTTTTGCTTTCTTTTCCTACAGGTGCAGCAGAAACTGCAGATACTGCGGAAAAAGTAATTATAGCACTTAACACTGTAGCTAATAATCTTTTACTTTTCATAAATATCTTAACCTCCAATAGAATATAAATTGTTACTTATAAACCTATTAATATTTATTAAGTAAAGTATTAATAGGTTTATAAGTTTATATAGATATATTTATAAACTTAAAATATTTTTAATTATAATGGTAATTGAGGTGTAGCAGTTATTCCAACTTGATCAAAGGCATTTTCAACAATTTTTACATGCTTACTATTTTCACCATAAAGGTCTTTAGTAACTTTAATTAAGTCATTTCTACATTTAGCAAAATTTGTTGTTTCATCCCATTGATAGCAATTAGCTCTATAAAATAATTTTGCCATAATATCTTTACCATTTGCTTCACCGGATTTTTCCATGCCATCTGCAATCAAATAAGCAGCATGGTTTATTATACCTGAATTTGTATGAACTCCACCCCAATCATTGTCTTCATCATTAGGAAGATATTTGAAATCTTTCATATGAGCTGGTTGATCTCCTCTAGATGGATCCTTCATATCTCTCATTGTATCTCCAGGAATATTTGGTGTATAACATTCTTCACCTATTTCAAAGTTCTTACCATCAATAGCTACTCCCATAATATCAGAGAAGGATTCGTTTAAGGCTCCAGATTCATTTTCATATTTAAGCTTGGATTCTTTACTAGTTACACCGTGACTTACTTCATGGCCTACAATATCTAAGGATTTTGATAGGGGAGAGAATACTCTTCCATCTCCATCACCAAAGAACATAGCACCTAGATCATCTCTCCAAAAGGCATTATTAAAATTTTTACCAGCATGAATAAATCCTTCAACATTCATACCTTTGTTATCTATACTATTTCTGTTGAATTTATTTTTATAATAATCATAGGTTTTGGATAAATTAACATAACCATCTACTGCAACAACATGTTTATCATCTGTAAACTTATTGTTGTTATTTTCTACAAGATTTGATTGTCTTAATATATATGATTTAGGATAATTATACAAACAAGCCCAGCTGTTATTTATATCATATAAATAAATGTTCTTATTACTGTCTTTTAAATAATATTTTCCGTCTTTATAGGTTAAATCGATATCCACTATTCCATTTAGACTAGTTTTTCCTTGGCCTTTAGTACTTTGTCCATTAACATTTATTACACTATTTATATTAGGAGCTTTTTCAGAACTTCTTTTAATCTCTTCAGCATTGGGTAATTTTTGATCTTTATTATCAATTAAAGTAGGGGTGTTATTAAATTTGTTTACTATAGAACCATTTTCAGCATTAACAAAGACATTCCAATCTCCATCATTTGTAACTAAATTTACTAAATAAACTACATAAGGCTTTCCTTCAAAATTGTACAAATATAAGTCTGCATTTGATTTAGATAAATTATCATATTTTAGGCTACTTTTAGCTTTTTCTATAGCATTATCCTTTGATAGTTTAACTTTGTTTTTCCAACTTTCATTTTCAAAAGCAGTATCGATTCTACCATTTATAGAATCCATAGATGAGTCTTTTTCAGTTGTAAAAACAATTCTTCCATAGTATACAGGGATGCCTTCTACTTGATAGATCATATGATAGTGAGTTTTACCTTTGTCATCCTTCACAGCTTTGGTATTTTTAAGAGAACCTTTCTTTACACCAAATTTAGAGATGTTTTTTTCAAAGAATTTACTTATCTCATCAGAATTGTTAAATTTCTTTTGAGTTATATCGGTAGTAGCTTTTTTAGTATTTTGTTCACTTTTGTCCCAAGATATTGTTGTGGTTTTTGGTTCCTTTTTACTTTCTTTTCCTACAGGTGCAGCAGAAACTGCAGAGACTGCTGAAAAAGTGATTACAGCACTTAAGACTGTAGCTAATAATTTTTTACTTTTCATAAATATTTACCCCCTATATGGTTAAATGGAATTTACAATATTAATTATATCAATTGCCAAAATAAAGAACAATTCACAAATTAACCATTTATTAACACTAAGTTTAAATTTACGAATTATTCTTTGAAATTGTAAATATTCCTTCAATTTTTAAAATTCAGTATATTATATGTGAATAAAAAAAATTATGTTCCCAAATAAATGAATATATTAATTTATTAATCTATTTGGATATGAATATATATAGCCTATTTCAAGGTTTTGGAGCAAATGAAAAAATATAAAATTTAACAAGCTATACTGTATAATTTATTTATAGATTAAATAATTATAAGCATTTATAATATTTGTAGATATATTATATGCTTGTTATTGTTTGAAGAAATTTGTAAAAAAATATATTATAATTTATTAACTAAATGTAAATATTGTTCAAAAATATAAAAGTATATGAAGTGGATTATGCACAAAAAAATAATCTGTGTAAACTCCATAGAAAGTAATAATAATTTTTATAAAATTAGAGTTTTCACAAATTATTTTAAATTTTTATTGTAATATAACTATAGAAAAATGGGAAATGAAATTTTGGAGCTATAAATAGGTTAAATTTTTTATACTTAAATCTAAAACTTTAAAAGAATGAGTAAGTGATCCAGTAGAAATATAATCTACACCACAGTTTGCTATATTTTTTATTTTGTCTAAGGTTACATTTCCAGAAGCTTCAGTTATTGCTCTTCCATCTATTATATATATGGCTTCCTTCATCATATCTAAAGACATATTATCAAGCATAATTATATCTGCTTTACAATCTAGAGCTCCTTCTAATTGTTCTAAATTTTCAACTTCAACTTCTATTTTTCTTACGAAAGGGGAATTGTTTTTTGCTAAAGCTATAGCATTTTTTATTCCTCCCGCTGCATTTATATGATTATCTTTTATAAGAATTCCATCATTTAATCCAAATCTGTGATTAAAACCTCCACCAACCCTTACAGCATATTTCTCAAAAATTCTAAGATTTGGAGTAGTTTTTCTAGTATCTAGTAATTTAGTTTTTGTGCTTTTCAATTCATCTACAAATTGTCTAGTTAAAGTAGCTATTCCACTCATCCTTTGGAGGAAGTTTAAAGCAACTCTTTCTGCAGTTAGGAGAGTTTTTACATTTCCGAAAACTTCACCTATTTTTTCATCTTTATGTACTTTATCACCGTCTTTTATATAAAACTTAGCATCTACATCTCCAATTAATAAAAATACCCTTCTAAAAACTTCTAAGCCAGCAATTATACCATCTTCTTTTGCAATTAAATCTACTTTTGCTTTTCTGTTTTCCTTCACTATAGATTCTGTAGTTATGTCTTCAAAGGATATATCTTCTTTAATTGCAGATTTAAGTATTTCATCAACAAGTAACCAATTCATTTTGTAAATCACTCCTTAGCTTAAGTAGAGATTTTGTAATTATTTTTTTATTTAATAAACTATAATATCCTATATTATGTTCCAATATATAAGCCTTTGTATTTGATAATTCAAGATTATTTATTTCAAAATTTATTTTTTCAGCTCCCCGTTTTGCAAATACTAGTCCTTCTAGCAAAGAGTTGCTAGCTAGTCTATTTCTGCCATGTACTCCAGTGCAACTTACTTCACCAAAAGCATATAAACAATTCATAGAAGTTCTTCCAAATAAGTCTACTTGGATCCCACCCATGAAATAATGTTGTGCTGGAGATACAGGAATAGTATCTTTACAAATGTTTATGCCGTTTTTTAAACAATTTTCATAGATAGTAGGGAATCTTTTTTTTAAAAAGGTTTCTGGTTTAAAGGTAATATCTAAATATACATTCTTAGAGTTAGTTTTTCTTTCCTCTTCAAGGATATATTTGGTTACTATATCTCTAGAAAGTAATTCATTTACAAATCTTTCACCTTTAGAATTTAAAAGCTTTCCTCCTTCGCCTCTTACTGATTCAGAAATTAAAAATTTTCTTTCCTTAACAGTGGTCTTAAAAAATGCTGTAGGATGAAATTGTATATAATCCAAGTTTTTAATTTCTATATTGTTTTTTATAGCGATGGCTATACCATCTCCAGCTATAATTGGCTCATTAGTTGAGTTTTTAAATAATCCGCCTATACCTCCTGTTGCCAATAATGTTACTTTTGAATATATGTTTATTTGTTCTTTATTTTTTAAACATATACCTCCAAAGCAAGTATTAGCATTTTGTATTAAATCTATAAGATTACAATTTTCAATTATAGTTATATTGCTTCTTTTAAGTGTATCCTTGATTAAGGTTTCTTCTAATTTTTTACCGGTACAATCCTTAAAATGGACTATTCTGTTTATACTATGAGCTCCTTCTCTTGTATAACTTAATTGGTCTTCGTATTTATCTAAGTTAAAGCCAATATCCTGTAATTTATTAATATTTTCTCTAGATTCCTTTGCTAATGTTTTTACTGCACACAAATTATTTTCATAGGATCCTGCTTTCAAAGTATCTTCTACAAAAGCGTTTATATCATCCTTATTTCTTGCTACAGAGATTCCACCCTGGGCTAGGGTAGTATTACATTCATTAAGTTTACCTTTTGAAATTATTACTATTTTTAAATCTTTTCTTAAATTTAAAGCTGAATATAATCCAGCTACGCCACTTCCAACAATTAAGATATCAGCGTAAATATTCATGATTATTTGCCTCCTAAAGTATGCATATTTATAAGAGCATCATAGGCCTTTAATCTTAAACTTTCATCTAATTCTATTTTATAATTTAAATTTAAAAGACTATCATAAACATTTTTTAAAGAAGTTTTTTTCATGTTTATGCAGTTCATTCCTTCTTCAGGAAAATAGAATTGTTTTTCTGGATTTTTTATTTTTAACTGATAAAGAATTCCTTCTTCAGTAACTATTAAAAATTTTTTATCATTGCTTTCTGTTGCAAATTTTATAATATCTCCTGTACTTCCTACCAAATCGGAAGCATGACGAATTTCTTTTTTACATTCTCCATGACACAAAACTTTTATATTAGTATGTAAGCTCTTAATTTTTTCAATTTCTTCTAATCTTACTTTGTGGTGGGTTATGCAAAAACCATTCCATAATATTATTTCTTTATCTGGTATTTGGGATTGTACATATTCTCCTAAATTTTTGTCTGGAATAAAAATTATTTTTTTCTCTTGTAAGTTTTTTATAATGTTTATTGCATTCGATGAAGTACAGCAAACATCACATACAGATTTTACTTCAGCAGAAGAGTTTATATAACATACTATCTTTGCGTCAGGATGATTTTCCCTTAAACTTAATACATCTTTTTTGGATACCATATCTGCCATTGGACATCCAGCATCAAATACAGGCAAAAGTATGGTTTTATCAGGAGAAAGAATTTTAGCACTTTCAGCCATAAATTTTACTCCGCAAAATAATATTGTGGATTCACTACAATCTTTTGCTATTTTACTTAGGTAGTATGAATCACCTACTGCATCTGCTATATCTTGAATTTCAGGTTTTTGATAATAGTGAGCAAGTATTATGGCATTTCTTTCTCTTTTTAAATAGGCTATTTTATCTTTTAAATTTGTTCTCATATAATCCTCCGAAAGTATACATATTTTATATACAAATGTATATACACCTGTATATAAAATATACCATTATGAAATCTTAATATCAAGTATATAAAGAAGTATATTTTGCATTATTTATCCATATGGTAAGGGCGTGAAGAGGATAATTAAGGATAGTAAGATATATAGGCACAGAAAAAATTGCTATTTTATGTAAAGCACTTCTTAGTTCATGTTTAAATAGGGGATAAAACATGCTATAATTCATTTGTATACAATCTATATGAATATAATAATTTTCATAGCAATTGATATACATAATATTAATATGGTATTTTTCAAATTATAAAATTATAGATTTTAATAAAATGCTAATGGGGGATATATGAACTATTTAAATTATATTTCTAATAAAATTACTAAAGATTTTGGAATAAGACATACTTACAATGAAAAAACAAATTTTTTAGAATTTGTAGATAAGGAATTAAAATCTTTAGGATATGAAACAGAGATAATACAAGGGAAAAACGTAAAGCAATGTAGGAATTTATGTACAGTAGAAGGCAATGCAGATATTATATTTACAGCTCATTATGATACTCCAGGTACTATGCCTAAGTTCCTTGGATTTATTTTTAAACTTTTTGGTCATACAAGGCAAATAATAGGTAGCATAATATATATTATTATTATTTCATTGATAATTAGATTTATGAGAAATACATTAAATATAAGTATGTCTTATATTGTAGTAGTTATATTAATTATTTTCCCTATGCTTATAAAAAATAAAAAAAATTACAATGATAACTCAAGTGGAGTGATAACCCTTTTAAATATTGCATATGAATTAAAAAATGATGAGAGTTTGAAGAAAAAGGTGGATAAAATAAAAATAGTATTTTTAGATAATGAGGAGAGTGGTTTGCTAGGATCTAATTTACTATCAAAGTATTGGGAAGAAAAGGACAAATATTTTAAAGAGAAGAAAATAATTAATTTTGATTGTGTAGGAATAGGAGATATACCTATAGTATATTACTCAAAGGAATTAGATTATGAATTAGCTGATTTGTTACAAATTGCTTTAACTTCTTATAAAAATAATAGTAAGAAATTTATGTGTAAATATTACCCATTATCCGATGACTTTTCATTTAGAAAAAATCCAGCTGTAAGCATAATTTTTTCCAATAACAGTATAATACCAGGAGGGTATTATATTCCTAATGTACACAGCTTAAAAGATAATGTTTTAGAATTAGAAAATATTCAATGGTTAACAAGACAAATATTGAAAAAAATTTAATTTGTTCGAGTTAATTTTTATAACTTTATAATTTAAAAAAACACTATGAAAGTATATAGTTCACAGTGTTTTTGTTTATTATATCTAATTTTATCTAGGTATCATATAGAAAAGTGAGAAAAAGTGAAAAACACTTCCACCTATTACAAATAAATGCCATATTGAGTGGTTATAAGGTATATCGTCTAACATAAAAAGAAAAGCTCCAACAGTATAAATAATACCACCTACTATAAGATATATAAGGGATATTCTGGGGATAACTAAAGCTAATTTTTTAGCATGAAGCATTATAAGCCAACCCATAAAAATATATATTCCGGTAGATAGTTTTTCGTATTTACCAGTTGTAAATACTTTTAAGATAATTCCTATTAAAGTAAGCCCCCATTCTATACCAAATATAGTCCAACCCAAAGGATCTCTAAGAGAAGTAAGTATAAAGGGAGTATAGGTACCTGCAATTAAAAGAAAAATAGAGGAATGATCAAATATCCTAAATAATTTTTTTACTTTTTTGCCCTGAAGACTATGGTATAAGGTGGATTCCAAATATAATATAAAAAGGCATGCTCCAAAGATGCTATAACTTGTTACATACCAAGCGTTCCCATATTTAGCTGAAAATACAATCAAAATAACCAAAGCAGCTATAGATAATAAAGCACCAATACCATGAGTTATAGCATTTGCTATTTCTTCACCTTTAGTATAAAATTCATTTAACATAAACATATCTCCTTTATAATATATATATTATATTATACTATAATGGTAAAAATATGCACAATATATTACTAAAAAATCACTATGGTAAATCCATAGTGATTTTTTAGTAATGATATAGATTAAACATTAAATCTAAAGTTTACAATATCTCCATCTTGCATTACATATTCTTTTCCCTCAAGCCTAAAAAATCCTTTTTCCTTAGCGTGGGCTTCAGAACCACATTCTATAAGTTTATCGTAGGATATAACTTCTGCTCTTATAAAGCCTTTTTCAATATCAGTATGAATTTTACCAGCAGCCTTAGGTGCTTTTGTGCCTTTAACTATAGTCCAAGCTCTAACTTCAACTTGACCTGCAGTTAAAAAGCTTATAAGACCTAATAATTTATAGCTAGATTGAACTAGCTTATCAAGTCCAGATTCTTCTAATCCATATTCAGAAAGCATTTCAGTCTTTTCATCATCTTCTAAAGTGGATAATTCTTCTTCAAGTCTTGCACATAAAGTTATTACTTCGGAATTTTCCGCTTTTGCAAAATCTTTAACCTTTTTAACAAATTCATTTTCAGGGTTTCCAGACATTAAATCATCTTCAGATACATTAGCTGCATATAAAACAGGTTTTGAAGTTAAAAGAAAATAACCTTTAACTAATTTTTCTTCATCTTCTTCAAGTTCCAAAGTTCTTACAGGCTTACCTTCCTCTAAATGAGCAACTATTCTTTTCATAAGATCTTCTTCTGCTTTGGCTTCTTTGTTTCCGCTCTTAGCTAACTTACTGTTTTTCTCTATTCTTCTTTGCATTAATTCTATATCAGAAAATATAAGCTCTAAACTAATAGTTTCTATATCACGAATAGGATCTACAGAGCCATCTACATGTACTATATTTGAGTCTTCAAAACATCTTACTACATGAACAATAGCTTCAACCTCTCTTATATGAGATAGGAATTTATTTCCTAGTCCTTCTCCTTTACTTGCTCCTTTAACTAATCCAGCAATGTCATAAAACTCAATAGCAGTAGGAACCTTTTTTTTAGAGTTATACATTTTTTCTAAAACATCTAATCTTTTATCTGGTACACTAACTACTCCTACATTTGGTTCTATGGTACAGAATGGATAGTTAGCAGATTCAGCTCCTGCTTTTGTTATTGCATTAAATAATGTACTTTTACCTACGTTAGGTAAACCAACTATTCCTAATTTCATATATGTACAGTCCTTTCTTTTTATATTGACGTTATGTAATTAAAAAAATCTAAATAATTTATAAAACAACTTATAATTTAAATGAAAAAATAATTTAAGTTATAATATTCAATTTATAAATAGAGCTAGATTTTGTAAAAAAATTAGTTTTTTATAATTTCCTATTAAATTATACTAAAGGCTAAAGTTTATTTCAACAATAGGGTGATTATATTTATATTATGTATTTTGGAAATATAGTTTAAAGAATAATATATCATTATATTAAGTTTTATAGAGAGGATATTTTTATTGGATGTAGAGTTTTTGTAAATAAATAGATAGGTTTATATAAATTTTAAAATAATTTAAAAAAGTTTTAAAAGTGCAATAAAAATAACAATAAAATAAAATTACTATAGAGAAAATGACAGGTTTATTTTATTTATTTATATATAATATAGGATATAAAAATATTTTATCAAAATATGTCTAAAAATTAATAGAATATTAAATAAAATTTTGTTTTTTTATCACTATATTTTATATAAATAAGGGGAAATTACTTAAAAAAACGAATTAGATTTCAGAAAACTTAATAATAGGGCTGTTAAACCTTATTTTGTTAATCTTATTAATATTTTAAATTAATTTAAAAATTGGAGTAAAAATATTTAAATTAATAGAAGGAATTTTAATGAAAATATAGAATATTAACCTTGATAGTGGTTTAAAGTGGTTTAAAGTGGAGTGAAAATTACCAATTGGGGTGGAGATATGTTTATAGGGGAGTATAATCATAGTTTAGATACAAAAAATAGAATTATAATCCCGGCAAAGTTTAGAGAGGAATTAGGAAAGAACTTTGTATTGACTAAAGGATTAGATGGTTGTCTTTATGTATATCCTAAAAGTCAGTGGGAGGTTCTTCAGAAAAAATTAGAAACTCTACCTCTAACCAATAAAAATGCCAGAGCTTTTGTAAGATTTTTTTTCTCAGGAGCTCATGAATTAGAGCTAGATAAACAGGGGAGAACACTAATACCACAAAACCTTTTAGAATATGGACAAATACAAAAGGAAATAGTAAGTATAGGAGTTTCCAATAGAATAGAAATCTGGAGTAGGGAAAAATGGGAAGAATATAATAACTCTAATATAGATTATGATAGTATAGCAGAGCAAATGAGCGAATTGGGAATATAATCATTTGTTATATTTTAACTATTTAGATTTAATTTTAATTATAAAATAAGTGTAAATGAATTACATTAGGAGGATACACATGGAGTTTAAACATATATCTGTATTATTAGAAGAGACTATAGATTCACTTAATATAAAGGAAGATGGTATATATGTGGACTGTACCTTAGGTGGTGGAGGACATTCTAAAGAAATATTAAAAAAATTATCTCACAAGGGAAAATTAATAGGTATAGATCAAGATACAAGTGCTCTTAAAGCAGCTAAAGAAAGATTAAAAGATTACGAAAATGTAATTTATGTACATAATAATTTTTATAATATAGATAGTATTTTAGAAGAGCTAGATATAGAGAAAGTTGATGGTATAGTAATGGATTTAGGGGTATCTTCTTACCAATTAGATGAAGCTTCAAGAGGCTTTAGTTATATGAAAGATGCACCTTTAGATATGAGAATGAATAGAGATGAAAATTTTTCAGCCTACGATGTAGTAAATAGCTATGGAGAGGAAGAGCTATTTAAAATATTAAAAAATTATGGAGAAGAAAAATTTTCTAGAAAAATTGCTAGATTTATAGTAGAAAGAAGAACAGAAAAATCTATAGAGACTACAGGGGAATTAGTAGAGATAATAAAAAAAGCCATTCCAGCTAAGTTTCAAAGGGAAGGGCATCCTGCTAAAAGAACCTTCCAAGCTATAAGGATAGAAGTAAATAAGGAACTTCAAATATTAAATAAAGCTATAGAAGATAGTGTAAATAGACTAAATAAAGATGGAAGATTAAGTATAATAACCTTTCACTCATTAGAGGATAGAATAGTAAAGGTGAAATTTAAAGAGTTAGAAAAACCTTGTACTTGCCCACCAAGCTTTCCAATTTGTGTTTGTGGAAAGAAACCACAAATAAAAATAATAACAAAAAAACCAATGGAACCCTCAAAGGAAGAAAAAGAAATTAACTCCAGAAGTAGAAGTGCAAAACTTAGAGTATGTAGAAGAATTTAAATATATAAATTTAATGCTTTTAAAAATTTTTATATCCAATACTTTAAAAATATAGTTATAAAACAGAAGGAGGCTGAATAAATTGGTAATGTTAGAAGGAAAAAACAGATTTAGTGGGAATACAGTTTTAAAACCACAGTATGAACCACAGATAGAAAAAGATAAAGAAAAAGAGAAAAAAGAGCAATACAAAAGGAATAAAAAAATACAACAAAAGCTTTTAAAAAAGAAATTCAAAACTTTAAGGAATATTATAATAGCTTTTATATTAGGGGTTACTTTAGTTGCTAGATATGGAATATTATATAGTATGCAAAAAGAGTTAAGTAGTGTAAATAGTGAGATATCAGAAGTAGAAAAGGAAAGTGAAAATTTGAAGGTAGAATTAGTTCACCATAGCAATTTAAGCAATATAGAGAAGGTAGCAGGACAAAACCTTAAAATGGTACCCCCTGATAAAGATTCAGCAATATATACGGATTTAAGCTATAATAATTTTAAAAAAGAAGATTCTAAGAATCATATTGGAGAAAAGCATAATGCTTTTTTAGAGTTTTTTTCTAACTTAAAGAAAGTGCTATTTTAAATGGAGGTAACATAATTGTCAAATAGTAAGTACAGAGACAAAGTAATAATTAGAAAAAGAATGGTGTTTATATTTGCTCTTTTAATTTTAGCTTTTATAGGTTTAGTAATAAAAATGGGAACTATAATGATAGGTCAGTCTCCAATGTTGAAAAAAAAAGCTGTGGATCAATGGACAAGTGAAGTAAAAATTGATGCTAAAAGAGGTAGAATACTAGACAGAAATGGCAACGAGCTAGCAGTAAGTGCTAATGTGTACAGAGTAGATTTAGATATGAACACTTTGAGAAGTACTATGGAAGAAAAAAAGCTGTCTAAAAATGATGTAGCATCAAAACTTTCAAAAGCATTAGATATGGAACAAAAAGAAGTAGAAAAAGTATTGGATAAAAAACTTCCAAGTGGATTACCTTTAGCCTCTGCCACTTTAAAAAGAAGAATAGAAAAGGACAAGGCTGACAAGGTAAGGGAATTAGATTTAAGAGGAATTTTAGTATCTGCAGATACTAAAAGATACTACCCTAATAATAATTTTTTATCTCATGTATTAGGACATACAAATTCCGATGGAAGGGGACTTACAGGGGTAGAATTGTACTATAACAATATATTATCAGGTAAGCCAGGGGTAAGAATTGCTGAAACGGATAATAAAAGCAAGGAATTACCTTATACTATTTCAGAATACACTAAACCAGAGGATGGAAAAGATTTAATATTAACTATAGATGAAATGATACAACACTTTAGTGAAAAAGCAGCAGAGCAAGCTTTAAAGGATAACAAAGCAAAGGCAGTATCTGTAGTAGTAATGGATCCTAAAACTGGAGAAGTACTAGCTATGGCAAATAAGCCAGATTATAATCCTAATGATCCTTGGCAGGAAGGGAAAAGCTATGAAGAACTTCAACAAAACTGGAGAAATAGATCGGTTAATGATACTTTTGAACCAGGATCTGTATTTAAAGTCTTTACAGCAGCTACGGCTTTAGAAGAAAATTTAATAACCTCCGAGGATAAGTTTACTTGTAATGGAAGTATAACTATAGGGAAAAGAACTATACGTTGCTGGAAAAGTGGAGGACATGGTACTCAAAACTTTGTGGAGATACTTAAAAACTCTTGTAACGTAGGTTTTGCACAGTTAGGTCATAAGATAGGTAAAGAAAAATTAAATTCATATATTCAAAAATTCGGTTTCGGTAAAAAAACTGGTATAGATCTTCCAGGAGAAGCACCAGGGATAACAAAGAAAACAGAAAATATATCAGATATAGATTTAGCTACAATATCCTTTGGTCAAGCTAACACGTTGTCTATAGTACAATATCTCCAAGCTTTTAATGCAGTGGCTAATGGAGGAAATCTTATAAAACCTCATGTTATGAAAGAAGTAGGTCGTTTTGATGAGGAAAAAAATAAAGAAATAATAGAAAAGAAAAACACTATAGATAGTAAGCAAGTTTTAAATAACAATAAGATGGCTACCCTAAGAAGCTACTTAGAAAAAGTAGTAGCAGAAGGGGGAGGTAAAAAGGCTTATATAGCAGGTTATCATATAGGTGGTAAAACTGGTACAGCTCAAAAGGCTGGTAAGGGTGGATATATGCCTGGTAAATATGTAGCTTCCTTTGCAGGAATGGCACCAGCTAATGATCCAAGAATAACAGTATTTGTTTCTATTGATGAACCGGATCCTTCAAATTACTATGCAGGTCAAATAGCAGCTCCAGCAGCACAGGGGTTATTTAAAGATATATTTAATTATTTAGCATTGAAAAGTGATGCAGAAGGAGAAGATATAGCTAAAAGTCTTTTAAAGGATATAACTATTCCTGAAGTTAGAGGTAAGACAAAAGAAGAAGCACAAAAAATATTAAAGGATTTAAAATTAGATTGTGAAATACAGTCCGAAGGAGAATATGTAGTAGATATGAATCCTAAACCAGGGTATACTGTAAAAGAAGGTAGTAAAATCGTTCTTTACACAGGAAACAATCAAAATTATAATAAAGTAGTAGTTGTTCCAAATGTAAAAGGCCATACTGTAGAACAGGCTATGTCTGTATTAAATAGTATAGGATTAAGAGGGGACATACAGGGTGATGGAATTATTTCTCACCAAAGTATAGAAGCAAATAAGGAAGTTAAAAAAGGAACTATGGTTAACTTAAAAGCAGAACCAATAGGAGATTAATATAATAAAAAATTGGCATGCAGTAGTACAGAATTCTGTGTATTGCATGCTAATATTTTGTTAGTTCTACATAAATAATTTAATTAATAGACTTTAAAAAAATTACATAAGAAACTATAATGAAATAAGGATATGTGAATAAAAAAATAAAATTTTTTATTTACAAAAATTAAATATGATTTTATTGTTATTATATTAAGCGACAATAATTGGGATAAGGAAGTGTTACAATGGATTTAAGTTTAATACTAAAGTCATTAGAATATTCTTTTGTAAAAGAGGATAAAAAGGAGATAGAAAAAATAGAATATGATTCAAGAAAGGTTAAAGAAGGAGATTTATTTGTTTGTATAGAGGGATATGCAACAGATGGTCATAAATATGCCAAAAAAGCTTATGATAATGGAGCCAAAGTAATTGTTTGTGAGAAAGATTTAGAAGACTTATCTTGTTACAAGGATTGTACTATAATAAAGGTTCCAGACAGTAGAAAAGCCTTAGCTATAATGGCATCTAATTATTATGGTACCCCATCTAAACATATTAAAATAATAGGTATTACAGGAACAAATGGGAAAACTACTTCTACTTTTATGATGAAAGCTATATTAGAAAAAGCAGGCTATAAAGTAGGACTTTTAGGAACTATAGCAAATTATATAGGAAATAAAAAAATAGAATCCAATAGAACTACGCCAGAATCTTTAGAACTACAAAAATTATTTAAAGATATGGTAGATGAAAAAGTAGATTATTGTGTTATGGAAGTATCTTCCCATTCTTTATATTTAGATAGAGTTTATGGGGTAGAATTTAAAGAGGCTATATTTACAAATCTAACACAGGATCATTTGGATTTTCATAAAACCTTTGAAAACTATTTTAACTCCAAACTAATTTTATTTAAAAATGCCCAAAATTCAGTGATAAATATAGATGATAGTTATGGAGAAAAAGTATTAAAGAAAGCTTTAGGGAATAAAGTAACCTATGGAGTAGAAAAAAGTTGTGACTTAAAAGCAGAAAATTTACACATGCATTCTAGAGGAGTAGAATTTGATACTATATTTAAAAATGAAAAAGAAACCATAGCTTTAAATATACCAGGAAAATATAATATATATAATGCGCTAGGAAGTATTGGTGCCTGCCTTTTAGAGGGGATTTCTTTACAAACTATAAAAGAAGCACTAGGGGATATATCTGTACCAGGAAGATGTGAAATTGTAACTAAAAACTATGATTTAGGTTATGATGTTATAGTAGATTATGCCCATACACCAGATGGATTAGAAAATATATTAGCTACTGCTAGAGAGTTCACAAAGGGAAGATTAATAAGTGTATATGGATGTGGTGGAGATAGAGATAGAACTAAAAGACCTATTATGGGAAAAGTAGGATCAGATTTAAGTGATATAGCTATAATAACCTCAGATAATCCAAGAACAGAGGATCCATCCCTTATAATAAAAGATGTGCTAGAAGGTATAGAAAAAGATAATTATATAGTGGTTGAAGGAAGACGAGATGCAATAAAAAAGGCTATGGAAATAGCCAAAGAAAATGATGTTATAGTAGTGGCAGGAAAAGGCCATGAAGATTATCAGATATTAAAGGATAGAACTATTCATTTTGATGAAAGAGAAGTAATAGAGGAGTTAATAAAAGAAATATAAATTATATTAAATATAATTATTTAAATTATTTTTAATATAAAGTAGATGGATTTATAATTACATTTGGTTAGAAAATAATAGTAAAAAGATTATTACTCTGAAATGGGAGTGTTAGCGTGGAAAATGTTAAACTAGAAGAAATAATAAAAGCAGTTAATGGTGAGTTAGTGATAACTGGAGAAAAAGATGAATATAATTCAGTAAGTACAGATACAAGAAAAATAGAAAAGGGAGATATATTTATAGCCCTAAAAGGAGAAAATTTTAATGGAAATAACTTTGTACAAACGGCCATAGAAAAGGGAGCGTCTTTATGCATAGTAAGTGAAATAAATTTTGATAAAGAAAAAATAGGTAAATCTTCTTATGTAATAAAGGTAGAGAGTACTAATAAGGCTCTTTTAGATTTAGCTAAATACTATAAAAGTAAACTAGATATAAAAGTGGTTGCTATTACTGGATCTACAGGAAAAACATCTACAAAGGATTTAGTGGCGGCTGTGCTTTCAGAAAAATATAAAGTATTTAAAACAGAAGGAAATTTTAATAATGAGATAGGACTTCCTCTTATGATTTTTAAATTAGATAAAAGTTATGATATAGCAGTTTTAGAAATGGGTATGAATCATTTTAATGAAATACACAATATGGCAGAAGCAGCAAAACCAGATATAGCTATAATAACTAATATAGGGATATCACATATAGAGAATTTAGGATCTAGAGAAAATATTTTAAAAGCAAAATTGGAAGTAACAGATTTCTTTAGTAAGGATAGTATTTTAATAGTAAATGGAGACAATGATCTTCTATCAAATTTTGAAAGTGATAAATATAAGGTATGCAAAATAGGTACAGAGAAAAAATTTGATTTTAATGGAGAGAATTTAAATTTAGAAGAGGAAAGTATAGAATTTGATGTATTAGAACAAGGTGAAACAGCCTATAAAGGCTTTAATGTAAATGTACCTGGAAAGCATAATGTGCTTAATTCTCTTACAGCTATAGCTTGTGGAAAAGTTTTAGATATGAACTACGAGGATATACAAACTGGAATAAAAAATTTAAAAGCTACCTCTATGAGACTAGACATTATTAAAGAGAAGGGCTTTACTATAATAAATGACTGTTATAATGCAAGTCCGGATTCTATGAAAGCAGCTATAGATGTAATGAAAAATGTAAAAGGAAAAAGAACTATAGCTTTATTAGGTTCCATGAGGGAACTTGGAAATGAGGGGTATAGAGCCCATAGAGAAGTTTCTGAATATGCAAAAGAAAAGGGAATAGATTTATTATTTTCTATAGGAGAGTTTAGTGAAGCCTATAAGGAAGGTTTTGAAGAAATAAACAAAGAGAATTATAAAAGCTTTTTAAATAATGAAGAAGCAGCAAAATACATAAAAAATATAATAAAAGATGGTGATATAATATTAGTTAAAGCATCTAGAGCTATGAAGCTAGAAGAAATAGTAAAAGAACTAAGGATAAAACAAGAAAAATAGGAGGTGACTTGCTCACAAGTTAGAGCAATTATTTATGAATAGAATAGTATATGCAGTGCTTTTAGCCTTTTTAATATCTATATTAGGAGGACCAATATTAATACCTTTATTACACAAATTTAAATTCGGACAAAATATAAGAGAAGAGGGACCAAAAAGTCATAGAAAAAAAGCAGGTACTCCTACTATGGGCGGAGTGATATTTATATTATCATCTATAATAACAATGGCGTTAACTATAAGAAAGCCAGGGGATGAAGCTATGGTAGCTTTATATGCATTTATAGCTTTTGGAATAATAGGCGCTTTAGATGATGGTTTGAAAATAATTCATAAAGACAATTTAGGACTAAGGGCTTACCAAAAAATGTTATTGATTTTAGTCGTATCTGGTATATTTGGGTATTATTCTGCCAATAATCCTAATATAGGTACTTCAATAATAATGCCTTTTACTAGGAAAAGTGTGGATTTAGGAATGTTTTATATACCAGGTATAATAATATATTTTGCAGCCACCACTAATGCCGTTAATTTAACAGATGGATTAGATGGATTAGCTACGTCTGTTACATTACTTGTTATGACTTTCTTTGCTTTGGTAAGCTTTGGAATGGGTCACTATACTTTAGCTATATTTTGTGCAGTGTTAGCAGGAGCCCTTTTAGGATTTTTAAGATATAATGCCTTTCCAGCACAAGTATTTATGGGAGATACAGGTTCTTTAGCTTTAGGTGGAGCAGTAGCCGCAGTAGCCATGATACTAAAGTTGGAAATATTGGTTGTAATAGTAGGAGGAATATATGTATTAGAAACTTTATCTGTAATAATACAGGTTATATCCTTTAAGCTTACAGGAAAAAGAGTATTTAAAATGAGTCCTATACATCATCACTTTGAACTAAGTGGATGGCATGAAACTAAAGTAGTATCTGTTTTTTCAATAATTACAGTAATATTATGTTTAGTTGCTTTCTTAGCAGTATAATAAGCATTAGATAATGTAATTATAGCTATGAATTTATTTTGAATCTATAAGTAATCTAATAGGAGGAATTAGCGGGATATGAAAAAAACTAAAACTAAATTAGGCGCCATAGATTTTACTCTTTTTGTTACCATAACCTTATTGGTATCTATAGGGGTAATAATGGTTTATAGTGCTAGTTCTTACAGTGCCTTTTTCAATCCAAATATAAAAGATAGTACTTATTTTTTAAAGAAACAGGGAGTAGCAGCCATTATAGGAATAATATCTATGCTCTTTATCATTAAAATTGATTATCATAAATACAAAAAACATACTAAAAAATTAATGCTTATAACTATAGTTTTATTACTTATGGTTTTTATATTTCCGCCAGTAAAAGGAGCTAGAAGATGGATAAGATTAGGTCCAGCATCTCTTCAACCATCAGAGATAGCTAAATATATAGTGGTTATATATATGGCAAAAAGTTTAGAGTCCAAAGGAGAAAAAATTAAAAGCTTTGCTTACGGTATAATTCCATATCTATTAGTGTCAGGCTTTTATGCAGGCTTGGTATTTGCAGAAAAAAATCTTAGTATAGCAGCTGTTATAATGATAGTTACTTTAATCATTTTATATGTAGCAGGAGCTAGAACTAAACATATATCTTTTGTAATGCTAGTAGTTGGATTAGCAGGAGTAGCAGGTATATATTTTGAACCCTTTAGAATGGCTAGATTCTTAAGCTTTTTAGATCCTTGGAAGGATCCTAAAAATACTGGATATCAGCTTATTCAATCCTTATTAGCCTTAGGATCTGGAGGTATCTGGGGAGTAGGTATAGGTAGATCAAGGCAAAAATGTTACTATATACCGGAACCCCACAATGATTTTATATTTTCAATAATAGGTGAAGAATTAGGTTTGATAGGATGTATTCTTATAGTTATTTTATTCTCAATATTTATATGGAGGGGAATAGTTATAGCTACAAAAGCGAAAGATACATACGGTACTATTTTAGCTACGGGAATTACATCTATAGTAGCAGTTCAAGCCATAATAAATATGGCTGTTGTAACAGGATCCATGCCTGTTACAGGAGTTCCTCTTCCTTTTATAAGTTATGGAGGATCTTCTTTAGCAATTAATTTAATGGCTATGGGAATATTACTTAATATATCTAGACAAACTGAAAATACTATATAAAAAATAGCAACATTTAGTTGCTATTTTTTTATATATTCTTAAATTAATATTAATTTAAGAATATCAGGATATAGTTAACTGGCTTTATATAAAGAAGTATACTATAATTTTATTATAAGAATTGTTATAAAATAAAAATTCTTTAATAAAATTTAAAATAGTATTATAAAGAATTAATATACAATATGTATAAGTGTTTTTCATATTAAAAATATATATTTTAAATATTGTAATTATTTTTTAATGAAATAAATGAATTAAAATGTTAAAATAAATTTAAGTTTAAGTTATAATAAATTAAGTATTTAGGTAGGTAAAATAATGAGTAAAGATTTAATAAGCACAGACGAATATATAAAAATAAAAAAAAAGAGAAAAAGAATAAAAAGGATAGTAGTATTATTTATATTTTTAATATCTATCTTGGTAACCCTATGCCTTAAAATACCTTATTTTAATATAGAATCAATTGAGGTACAAGGTAATGTAAATATATCTAAAGAGCTAATAAAAGATACTTCTACTATTAAAACAGGGAATAATATATTTTATGCTAACAAAAGGGATGCAATAGAGAATATTTCATTGAATCCATATATTGAAGAAGTAAAAATCACAAAAAAATTTCCTAATAAATTACAGATATATGTTAAAGAAAGAGAAGCTTTGTTTTATAATAAAGTGGATAAAGACTTTTTTATTATATCTAAGAATGGATGCCTATTAGAAAAAAGAAAAGACATTAAAAATATGAAACTTATCAATTTACAAGGGTTTGAATTCAATGAATCTAAAATAGGAAATCCTTTAAAATCTAAGGATGAAAGAGCAGTAAAAATTTTAAATGATTTTGGAGTACTATTAAAAAATAATACCTCTGATGTAGTTTTTGCTCAGTTAGATCTAAGAAATTTATTGGATATTAGAATTTATTCCAAGGGTATATGCGTAAAAATAGGCACATCAGATCAAATAGAAAAGAAATTAAATACAGCTGTAAATATTTTAAAAAGGGATGAACTTAAAAAAGCAAAAAAGGGATATGTAGATGTGAGTTATGAAGGAAATCCTGTATTTTATATAGAAAAATAGGAGGTAAGAAATGAAAAAGACTTCACAAATTAGTATAGCATTGGTTTGTGCTATATTAGGATTTATGTTATCTCATCAATTTAAATCTATAGTAAAACAAGAAAAAACTCTAAATATAACAAGTAAAAGTAGTGAAGATGTTACTGTAGAAATCGATCAATATAAAAAAGAAAAAACAGAATTAGAGAAAAGAGTAGATGAACTTCAAGGAAAATTAAAAGATTATGAGAATAAGGCTTCTTCTAAAAGTGATGCTACTAAAAATTTACTTCAAGAGCTTGAAACCACAAGACTGCTAACTGGAAATACAGATGTAAAGGGACCAGGTGTAGTAATATATTTAAATCCTATAAATGATATATTTGGATCTACTCCAAGTGATAAGATAACAGACAAGCATTTAGTCTATTTAGTAAATGAATTAAGGTTTGCAGGGGCTGAGTCTATAGCTATAAATGGTATAAGAATAGTTAATAGAACGGGTATAAGGATTGCTGGAAACTATATAATGATTAATGATGAGAGAGTATCTCCTAATAAAAGGATAACTATAGAGGCCATAGGAAACAAAGACTTATTATATGCCACAATAGATTTCCCAGAGGTCTTTGTGGACTTTAAAGCTATATGTGATATAAAGTATGAAAAAAAAGATGAAATAAAAATGTCAAAATATAACAAGGTTTATAAAAATGAATATGCAAAACCTGTGGAAGAAAAATAATTTCTACTAAAAGTAATTAGGAGGTCTTTTATATGATAGGTTTTTTGGGACTTATAATAGGTATTGTAATAGGAGCAGTCTTTCAAGTTAATATACCAGATAAATTTTCACCTTATATGTCAGTAGCTATATTGGCTTGCTTAGATTCTGTATTTGGAGCTTTAAGAGCCTCACTTGCAAAAAACTTCCATGCAGATATATTTATATCAGGCTTTTTTGGTAATGCAGTATTGGCAGCGGGACTAGCTTATTTAGGCGATAAAATGGGGGTTCCTATATATCTAGCTGCTGTAGTGGTTTTTGGAGGCAGAATATTTGATAATTTTGGAGTAATAAGAAGAATACTTATAGAAAAAGCTAAATCTCATACTGAGGTGAAATAGATGAGAAATAACGAAGCTACTATATTTATATTCATAGCTTCTATAGCCGTAGGAATATTAATCTCCATGAATATAAGTTTTAAAAAGGTAAATGCTAGAACTTTTTTAAATGTAAAACAATATCAAGAATCACTTAATGAAAAAAATAAATTATATGCAGAAGTTAGTAACTTAAAGGAAAAATATAATGCTTACTATGAAAAGTTAGAAAAATATGAAAATCAATTGTCAAACGACAAAGAAATAAGAGAAGAGGTTAATAAGGAAATTTTTCAAAACAAATTGCAATTAGGAACTATACCTGTAGAAGGACCAGGAGTAAGAATAGTATTAAATGATGCAGATAAGGAATTATTTGAAGGAGGAACCTACGAAGAAAATAAACTTAAATTAATACATAATACAGATATTATACAGGTTATAAATGATTTAAAAAATGCTAAAGTGGAGGCTATATCTTTAAATGGTCAAAGAATAACTAATGTTTCTGATATATATTGTGATGGAACTTTTATTGGAATAAATGGGGGAATAAAATTATTAGCTCCTTTTTATATTGAGGCTATAGGTGATAAAACATCAATTAAAGAATATATGCTTAGAAATGATGGGTATCTTCAAATATTAATGCTTAGAAAAATATATGTGGATATACAAGAAAAAGATAAAATAATAGTACCAGCTTATAGTAATGATAAAAAACCAAAAAATATAAAATCCACAGAAAAATAATTAGTTTAAAAGTGTTTAATTCTGAAGGACTTTTAGATTTTATAGAGAATATTATAAAGTAAATAATAATTAAGGCTGTAAGGGGGCATGACTTTGGAAATAGAAGGCAATATTAATAGCGTAAAAAAAAGTTTACCAAAAGATGTAACTCTTATAGGGGTATCCAAAACTAAACCAGTAGAATATATAGAGGAAGCATATGAGGCTGGATTGAGAGATTTTGGAGAAAATAAGGTGCAAGAGCTTGTAGATAAAATAGAGTATTTTAAAGAAAAAAAAGATATAAGATGGCATTTAATAGGCCACCTTCAGAGAAATAAGATAAAGTATATAGTAGGAAAGGTTTATTTAATACATTCTTTAGATAGTATTAGACTTTTAGAAGAAATAGAGGATAAATATAAAAAACAAAATAAGATAGCAAATGTATTAATTCAGATAAACATAGGAAAAGAAGAAAGTAAATATGGCATATATAAAGAAGATTTAGGAAATATGCTAGATGCTATAGAAAAATGTGAAAATGTGAAAGCCAAGGGTCTTATGGCCATAATACCTAAAGGATCTGATGAGGAATGTGCTAAATATTTTAGACAAATGAAAGAAATCTTTTCAACACTACAAAATAAAAGCTTTAAAAATATAGAAGTGAAATACTTATCTATGGGAATGACAGGAGATTACCCTATTGCTATAAAAGAAGGATCTAATATGATAAGAGTAGGACAAGGAATTTTTGGAAAAAGAAATTATGATATAAAGTAATTATTAAGGAGGTAAACATTATGTCAGGTAAAATATTAGATAAAATGGCTGGACTTTTAGGCCTAGAGGATGATTTAGAAGAGGATTTAGAAGAAATAGAAGGACAAGAAGAAACAGTAGAGGAAGAAGTAACTCCGCTTATATCTTCAAATACAAAGAGAAATAATAAAGTAGTAAGTATACATACAGCAGTTTCAGCTAAAGTTAAAATAATAAAACCCTGTAGTTATGAAGAAGCTGTAGATATATGTGATGAATTGAAGAATAGAAAAATAATAATAGTAAATACTACTGATTTAGAAACTAAAATAGCCCAAAGATTACTAGACTTTATGGGTGGTGCAAGCTATGCATTAGGTGGTAGTTTAGAAGAAGTAGAAAAGTCTGTATATATATTAGCACCCTCAACAGTAGAAGTTACCAATGAACTTAAAAGTCAATTAATATCTAGTAAGGGCATATTTAATTGGAATAAATAAAATTTGGAGGCAAATATGGTATCTAACACTATAACAACAGCGGTATCACTTTTATTTAGGCTTTTAGAAGGAGCTATTTTAATTGATGTACTATTATCTTGGATAGCTCCTGGAAGAAGGGATCCTTTCACTAATTTTATACATAGTCTTACGGATCCACTTATGAAACCTGCAAGAAGTTTTCAAAATAAAATAGCTCCTAATTTGATGATAGATTTTTCACCTATATTTGCTTTTGTTTTATTAGATGTTTTAAGAAATTTAGTTTTTATTATTTTAGGCATGTTCTAAATGAACAAAGAAAAATTTTTAAATAAAGTAAATATAGAAGATAAGAGTTTATTGCTAGATATATATAATAAGGCTATTTTGGCAGAAAAAACAGGGAAACAGCTATTTTCATCTTATTTTTGTACTAACAACATATGTAAAGTTTCTTGTGAATTGGCTCACTTTTTAAATTTGAAAATAGATATCTTTGGAGTTTTTAAAGATGCAGAAAGACAAATTATAGGATTTAATGTTTATGATACTGAAGATTTTCCAATAGTTCTAGTTAAAATAAACTATAATTCTAAATTTGTGAATCTAGAACACAAGGATTTTTTAGGTGCTTTAACATCCTTAGGTATAAAGAGAGAAAAAATGGGAGATTTGGTTTTAAAACAAAACAGTTGTTATGTACCTATTTATGAAGATTTATACGAATATATATATATGAATTTAGATCATATAGCTAAAGCACCCTGTAGAATAGAAAAGATGGATTTAAAAACTCAGGTGATTCCTGAGTTTAATTTTCAAGAAAAGTCTATTATTGTTTCTTCTAATAGAGCAGATTCTATAGTGGCATCTCTATGTAATATTTCAAGAACTAAGGCGCTAGATTTAATAGGATCCTCAAAAGTATTTGTGGATTATGATGAAGTTAAATCTAAAAACAAAGAAATACATGGAGGATCTATAGTGACTATAAGAGGATATGGTAAATTTAAAATGGATTCTTTTATAGGAGAAACAGCTAAAGGAAGAATTAAAATATTATTTAAAAAATTTATTTGATTTGAGGTGTGTTCTATGAAGATAACATCAATGGATATTACGAATAAACAATTCAAAAAATCCATGAGAGGATATAATTGTGATGAAGTAGATGAGTTTTTGGATAAAATATCAGAGGACTATGAAGAGCTATATAAAGATAATTCATCTTTAAGAGAAAGAGTAAATACATTAGAAGAGAGATTAAACCATTATGATAAAATGGAAGAAACTATACAAAATACTCTTTTGTTAGCACAAAATGCAGCAGAGCAAGCAAAGGAAACAGCTCAAAAAGAAGCAGATTTAATAATAAAAAATGCTAATGATTCTGCTAAAAGGGTTATAGAAAAATCTCAAGAAGATGTTATGAAAATAAATGATGAATTCCAGTATACAAAACAAGAATTTAATAAATTTAGAAATAGATATAAAACATTTATGAAAACTCAAATGGATATGTTTTATGAAATGGAAAAAGAATTTATGAAAAACTATAATCTTGGTACTGGTATAGAAGAAAAATTTGTGCCTGAAAAGGAGATTGAAGTTCAAGATAGTAGAGCTTTAGTAAATGAGATAGATAATTCACAAACTAGGGAACATAGTTTTAAAGTTTCAGATATTACTATAGATAATTCTTCTTTAAACAAAAATAATAATGAAATAAAGAGTTTTTATATAAAAGAGGATTAATAGAAGAGTTTTTGCATATAGCAAAAACTCTTTTAATTTATATAAATGAAAAAAGTTTTTAGCTTTATAATTAATAAATTATTTTTAATAAATAAAAAAGTGAAATTATACCTAATATGCTAATAAAATATTGGCTATATGGTATAATAAATTTATCCGATGATTACCCACTCTAATACTCCCATATGAGTAAAGAGCAGCTACGTCCCTGGATAACGATTTTTTAGCTTTACAGGGAGTAAAAACTCCCTGTAAAGCTAAGAACTCTGTTTATCCAAATTACTTTATATATGAAAGTAGGTGAAGTTATGAAAGAAATAATATTAGAAAGTTTAGAACTTAAGCATAGGGTATACATAAACAATAACTTAAATAGGTTTCACAATATACTTTTAGAAAATAAGATAAAGGATACAGATAGTATATTTATAGTAACGGATAAAAATATATATAGCTTATATAAACATAAGATGGAGCAATTTATAAATAAAAATAAATATTTTGTATTTGTCATGGATACGGGAGAAGAAAACAAAAATATTAATACAGTAAATAAAATATATGATTTTTTAATAGATAATAATGCTAATAGGCATAGTGTATTAATAGCTTTTGGTGGAGGAATAGTAGGAGATATTACAGGTTTTGTGGCCTCTACATATATGAGAGGTATCCGATTTATAAATATACCAACTACACTATTGGCTCAAGTAGATAGCTCAATAGGAGGAAAAGTTGCTTATAATCATAGAGAAATAAAAAATTTAATAGGAAACTTTTATAATCCAGTCTTTGTTTATGTGAGTACTAGTTTTTTGAAGACCTTAAGTGAAAGAGAGTTTTTAAACGGATTAGGAGAAATAATAAAATATTCTTTAATAAGGGAGAACGATTTATCTTATTTTATAGAAAAGAATATTAAATTTATACTAGAAAGAGAGCAAGACAAACTTATTCATATAGTGAAGGAATGTTTATCTATAAAAGCAGCTATTGTAGAAGAAGATTTTAGAGATTTAGGTATGAGAAATTCCTTGAATTTTGGTCATACCGTAGGGCATGCCATAGAAGCTAATTCTAATTACAAGATATCTCATGGAGAAGCAGTAGCTTTAGGCATATTAGTAGCTTTAAAATTGTCAGAAAAAAAGCTAAATCTAGATAAAAACATATATAATAATATAGTAAAGTTATATAAAAAGTTAAATTTACCACTTTTCTATAAAGTTGACAACTATAAAACATTTTTGTATGCTATAAGACATGATAAAAAAAATAGAGACAAAATTAGATTTGCTTTACTAGAGGAAGTAGGTAAAGTAAAGGTAAAAGTAGAAGTGGAAGAAAATGAGATTATTAAAGCTATAAAAGAAAGTATAGATAGGGAGGAAAAATAAATGACAATAGGTATTATAGGTGCAATGGATGAGGAATTAGAATTATTATTAAAGGAATTAGATTTAGAAAAAAAGCAAGTTAAAGCCAATATGACTTTTAATTTTGGAAAACTTTGGGGAAACAATGTAGTAGCTGTAAGATGCGGTATAGGCAAAGTAAATGCAGCAGTTTGTGCTCAGATACTCATAGATGATTTTAAAGTGGATAAAATAATAAATGTAGGTATAGCTGGAGGAACAGCAGAAAATGTATTACCAGGAGATGTGGTAGTAGCGAATAGTTTAGTTCAACATGATATGGATACTTCTGCTTTTGGAGATCCAATAGGACAAATTCCAAGATTAGATACATTTGATTTTAAATGTGACATTGAATTAATAGAGAAAGCTAAAAAGGCCTTCCAGAATAGAACAGACCATAAATGTTTAGTAGGAAGAATAGTCACAGGAGATCAATTCATAAATGATAAGGAAAGAGTTCAATGGATGTGCAAAGAGTTTAATGCACTAGCTTGTGAAATGGAGGGTGGAAGTATAGCTCAGGTTTCTTATTTAAATAACGTTCCTTTTGTAGTTATAAGATCCATATCAGATAATGCAAGTACAGGAGCTCATATGGAGTATGAAGATTCTATGACTATAGCTATAAAAAATTCCACCAACATATTAAAAGGAATGCTTACAAATATATAAATTTATCAGATATTTAGTTATCTAAAAGTTTAAAATAGTATATAAAACATTAGTCTAAAGAAGAGAGAAAAGAAAGAAATTTTCGTAGGTGATATTTTAATGGAAAAATTATTAATAGATAGAAAAAATGGTAAAAATATTATAGTCAAGGTAGGAGATATAGTTATAGGAGGAGAAGAAAAAGTAATTATATCAGGTCCTTGTGCAGTAGAAGATGAAAAAACAGTTATGGCTATAGCAGGAAGCCTTAAAAAATTAGGAGCTCATATGTTAAGAGGAGGAGCCTTTAAACCAAGAACTTCTCCTTATTCTTTCCAAGGGTTAAAATTTGAAGGACTTAAAATTTTAAAAGAATGTGGAGATAAATTTAACATGCCCATAGTAAGCGAAGTAATTGATGCTAGGGATTTAGAAGAAGCTTATGATTATATTGATATGATACAAATAGGTTCAAGAAACATGTATAACTATACTCTTTTAAAAGAAGTAGGAAAGATAAAAAAGCCTATTCTTTTAAAAAGAGGCATGAGTGCTACTCTTAATGAATGGATTTATGCAGCAGAGTATATAATGAGTGAAGGTAATATGAATGTAGTATTATGTGAAAGAGGTATAAGAACTTTTGAAAGTTATACAAGAAACACACTAGATTTAAATACTGTAGCAGTAATAAAGGATAAATATAGAGTCCCTATAATAGTAGATCCAAGTCATGCCACAGGTTTTAGAGAATATGTAAAACCAATGGCTTTAGCTTCTATAGCAGCAGGAGCGGATGGGCTTATAATAGAAAGTCATATAAATCCAGATAATGCTATATCTGATGCTAGACAGACTATAAATGTTAAAGAGATGAAAGAAATAATTGATAAAGTAAAACAAATTGATAAAATATTATATTGATAAAATATTATAGGGGAATTTTTATGATTTTTGGTTTCTAGGGTACTGAATAAATTATTCTAAAATTTTATAAGTAAAAATATTTTTATTGAAATTTGTACTAATAAGTTGAAAATAGCTTAACATAATTATGAAATTATATTAAATCTAAATTAATATTAAGAAATTGGTGAATAAAAATGGATTTATTGGTTAAAGGTTTAAAAAAAAGCTTAACGGGAGAATACGAAATAATAGGAGATAAATCTATAGGTCATAGATCTTTAATAATAGGAGCATTAGCTAAAGGAGAATATAAAGTTTATAATTTTCCCAAGAACTTAGATTGTCTGGCTACTTTAGATTCCATGAAAAAACTTGGAGTAGATATAAAGGTAGAAGGAAATACCTTAAAGGTAAATTCCCCTGGATATGAAAATTTTAATAAGAAACCAGAAGTATTACAGGGTAAAAATTCAGGAACCACAGTAAGACTTATGGCGGGTGTTTTAAGTGGCATAGGGGCAGAAACAAAATTTATAGGTGATGACTCTTTAAGCTGTAGACCTATGAAAAGAATTATAGAGCCCTTAGAAAAAATGGGAGCAAAAATAGAAAGCAAAGATAATAAACTACCTCTTAAGTTTTTAAAGCATGATGGATTAAATTCTATAAAATATAATATGAAAGTGGCATCCGCCCAAGTAAAATCCTGTATATTGTTAGCAGGTTTAATGTCAAAAGGAAAAACCACAATAGTAGAGGATAAGTCTACCAGAGATCATACGGAGAGAATGTTAAAATATTTAGATGCTTATATAAATATAAGGAATATATATTCTAAGGATAGAAAGAAAAGTACTTTTAAAAAAGAAGTAACTATAGAAAAGTCTAAATTAAATAGTAAAGATATATATGTACCGGGAGATATATCCTCAGCAGCCTTCTTAATTTCAGCAAGTTTACTTATAGAAGGTTCTAATTTGTGTATAAAAAATGTACTTTTAAATGAAGGCAGAATAGAATATATAAATGTTTTAAGGAATATGGGAGCAAATATAGAAATAGAAAAGGGAAAGTTATTAAATGGTGAACCTGTAGGAAATATACGTGTGAAAGAAAGCTATTTAAAGGGTATTACAGTAGAAAAACATATTATACCTAATATAATAGATGAAATACCAGTACTTTCTGTAATAGCGGCCTTTAGTGAAGGGAAAACTATATTTAAATCTGTAGAAGAACTGAAATTTAAAGAAAGTGATAGAGTAGAAGCTATTATAGAAAATTTAAAAAGGGCTGGGGTAAAATCTGCATATAAAAATGGAGATTTAATTATAGAAGGAAACAAATCCTACATAGATAAATCCTTAGAGATAGAAAGTTTCAAAGACCACAGAATAGCTTTAGCTTTTTTAGTTTTATCTTTAAGAAATAAAAAACATACTTTAATTAAGGATTACGAATGCACAGAAATATCATTTCCTAATTCTTTAAGTTTATTTAATTTAGATTACGATTTGATTTAGATAGGTCTAAATTTTTTATATATAAAAAAATTATTATAATATACAATTTTAATTTAAAAGAGCAGTAGTTATTATAATAAGGAAATTGTTATTATATATAAAATGGTAACAAAAATTAGGTTAATTAAAAGCTTTTTACATAGAATAAATAAAGCAAATATACTTAAAATATCATTAGGAAAGTAAAAGTTCTATGGAGAAAGGGGTTTATAACCTATGGATAAAAATTCTTTAGAATATTTTAAAAATAAACTTATAAGAGAAAAAGAAGGCGTAAACTCTTTGCTAGAGGAAATGAAGGATAATGAAACCATAGATTCTAACTCTGCCATAAGCATGGAATTATCTAATTATGATAACCATCCTGCAGATACAGGATCAGAACTTTTTGAAAAGGAAAAAGGGCTGGCTCTTAAGGAAAATGAAATATCTATAATGAAAAAAATAAATGATGCATTAAAAAATATAGAGGATGGAAGTTATGGAGTCTGTAAGAGTTGTGGGAAACATATACCAAAGGAAAGATTAGAATTTGTTCCTTATGCAGAGTTTTGTGTTAAATGCCAAAATGAAGTTAGTGGAAAAAATGTTAGAAAAGTTCAAAGACCTATTGAAGAAGAAGTATTGGGTTATCCTTTTGGATATGGATATAATGATAAAACTACAAAAGTAGAATTTGATGCAGAAGATTCTTATCAAAGTGTAGAGTTTTTTAATAAGATGAAAAATATGGATGAATATTACAATGTAGGAGAAGAACAGGATTTAGAAGAAGAAGGTTATGTAGAACCAGTAGAAAGAATAAGTAATGAGTATTATAAAAGTACATTATATGATTAAAAATTAAACATCAAGTAATTCTAAGGTTCAGTGAGAGTCTATTTATCTGATGACTACCTGCTCTAATACTCTCATCTTCTTAAAAGTGGGAGTAAAGAGCAGCTACGTCCTTGGATAACCATTTTCTAAGCTTTAAGGGAGTAAAAACTCCCTTGGTAAAGTCAAAAACTCTGTTTATAATAGAACACTGAACTTTGGAATAATTTTTAAAGAATAAACTTATATATTAAAGTATTTATAGATACTTTAAATTTAAAGTTATAAAAAATTCTATTTAATGATAAAGTATAGTTTTACAGTAATAGGGGGGATATTTTGGGAATAATTATATTAATATTAGGTATAGTTTTAGATAGAATAAGTAAAATATGGGCTTTAAACACATTAGCTTCTGGTAAGGATATAGTTATAATAAAAAATTTATTTAGCCTTTCTTATTTAGAAAATAGAGGAGCAGCTTTTGGGATATTTCAAAATAGATTAATATTTTTGAGTTTAATAACTGTAATTGTAATTTTAGGAGTAGCATATTTTATTGTAAAGTACAAGCCAACTTCAAAGTTACTAAAAATATCTTTATCATTAATAATAAGTGGAGCCATAGGAAATTTAATAGATAGAATTTATTATAAATTTGTAGTAGATTTTATAATGTTACACTATAAAGATGTTTATTTTTTCCCTACATTTAATGTAGCGGATACATTAGTAGTTATAGGTACCATATTATTAGCTATATACATATTAAAGGAAGAGTAGTTTATGGAAAAAATATGCTTAAAAGTAGAAAAAGAATTTGATAATGTAAGATTAGATTTATACTTATCCAAAATATTTGAAGATAAATCTAGATCTTATCTTCAAGGAATTATAGATGAGGGGAATGTTCTAGTAAATAATAAAGAAAAAAAGAGAAACTATAAATTAAAAGTTGGAGATAATATTAAAGTAAATATACCAGAACCTAAATTGCTTCAAATAGAACCAGAAGATATTAAGCTAGATATTATATATGAAGATAAGGATGTAATAGTTGTAAATAAGCCCCAAGAAATGGTGGTACATCCTGCACCAGGGGTATATTCTGGAACTTTAGTTAATGCTCTTTTGAGTCATTGTAAAGATTTATCTGGTATAAATGGAGTAGCAAGGCCTGGTATTGTTCATAGAATAGATAAAGATACTTCAGGAATATTAGTTGTGGCAAAGAATGACATATCTCACAATAATTTAGCAGCTCAATTTAAAGAGCATTCAATTTCTAGGGTATATATGGCTTTAGTAGAGGGCATAATAAAGGATGGACAGGGAACTATAGAGGCGCCTATAGGTAGACACCCTGTAGATAGAATAAAAATGGCGGTAGTGAAAGATGGAAGGTATGCCGTAACCCATTATAAGGTTATAGAAAGATTTAAAAATCACACTTTAGTAGAGTGTAAGTTAGAAACAGGAAGAACACATCAAATAAGAGTTCATATGAGCCATATAATGCATCCTTTAGTAGGAGATCCTGTTTATGGTTATAAAAAACAAAGATTTAATCTAAAAGGACAAATGTTGCATGCAAAGTTATTAGGTTTTATTCATCCTACTACAGGACAATATGTAGAATTTGAAAGCCAACTACCAGAGTATTTCAAAAAAATAATAAAAATTTTAAGAAATGAATTGATTTAATTTAAAAAAAGTGATAAAATATGTCTATAAATGTCACAAAAGATAAAAACATAAAAGAGCAAAAGATAAAATTTTTAATAACAAAAGATAAAATAATTTAATAACAAAAGAAAAATATAATTGTAATTAAAAAATTAATATTTATTCATAAAAACAAAAGACAAAATTACAATTTATAATTATTAGTAAAAACAAAAGATAAAATTAAAACTGTTGAAAAACTAAATTAAATGTTGTATAATAGTAAGAAATATTTTACCTTTAAAATGATCCTGTGAGGTCATAAGGCTATGAATAAATTTAGATGGAACTATTATGCCTTTACTCACAGAGTAAAGGCATTTTTTTATTCTATGATTAACAATTCTAATATTCCTTCTTACATAAGAGGAAAATAAGAATTTTAAAGTTTTTGCATTAGTTTAACTAAAATTTAGATGGGCAAAAACTCAACTTAATTAAGTTTCAGTTTACAAAAAAGGAGGCATAAAAATGAATCTTAAGGCTGAAATACTAGATGAAAAAGGTATTAAAAGAAGTCTTACAAGAATAGCCCATGAAATAATAGAAAAAAATAAGGGGGTAGAAGATATTATTCTTGTAGGTATAAAAAGAAGAGGGTACCCTCTAGCTAAGAGAATAGCTAAGGCTATAGAAAATATTGAGGATATAAAAGTACCTGTAGGTTCTGTAGATATAACTTTATATAGAGACGATTTAACTAAAGAAAATGAACAGCCAGTAATAAAAAGCTTAGATTTAGAACATCATATTAATGATAAAAAAATAATTCTAGTAGATGATGTAGTATTTACAGGAAGAACAGTAAGAGCAGCTATGGATGCTACTATACATCATGGAAGACCTTCTGGTATACAGTTGGCAGTTCTAGTTGATAGAGGGCATAGAGAATTACCTATAAGACCAGATTTTGTAGGAAAAAATATTCCAACCTCAAGAACAGAAGTAGTATCAGTACATTTAAAAGAACTTGATGGACAAGATTCCATTAAAATATTTGAAAAATAGCGTCTTTTAAAATAGTCCAGAGAGACTAAAAGGAGGAAATAATATGAAAAAATATGTAGATGTAAATGAAAAATTACCTATCTTAAAAACTATACCATTAAGTTTTCAACATTTATTTGCAATGGTGGGAGCCACTATATTAGTACCAATGCTTACAGGTATGAGTCCTTCCATTGCATTGTTTGGAAGTGGTGTAGGAACACTTCTTTATGTACTTTGTACAAAGGCAAAACTACCAGCTTATATAGGATCATCTTTTGCATTCATAGGTCCCATGACGGTGGCATCATCAGCTTATGGAACTAATGCCATGTTATCAGGAATAATAACTGCAGGTTTAATTTATATATTAGTAGCAGCTATAATAAGTTTTACAGGAACAGATTGGTTAAATAAAGTATTACCACCAATTGTAGTTGGTTCCGTTGTAATAGTAATAGGTTTAGGATTAGCAGGAGTAGCAATAAATTGGGCGGGTCTTAATTCTAATTTTACAGTAGATTCTATGCAAAGTGTACCAAGATGGGCATGGATTACAGTTTCAATGATAACCCTAGGAATAGGAATACTTGGAACTATGTATTTTAAAGGATTCTTAGGAGTAATACCAATTCTTATAGCAATGATATGTGGATATATTTCAGCATTATCCCTAGGGGTTATATCTCAGGAAACTTTAACTAAAATAGCAAGTGCACCCTTATTTCAGCTTCCACCATTTATGAAACCAGAGTTTAACATAAATGCCATGATATTAATGGCACCAGTAGCTTTTGTAACTTTAGCAGAACATATTGGACATGTTTATGTAACAAATAATGTAGTAGGGAAAGACTTTACAAAGGATCCTGGACTTCATAGATCTATACTAGGAGATGGAGTAGCTACTTTATTAGCAGGATTTATAGGAGGACCTCCAAATACAACTTATGGAGAAAACATAGGAGTTATGGCTATAACTAAAGTATACAGTGTATGGGTAATTGTGGGGGCTGCAATAATAGCTATTATACTTTCATTTATAGGACCTGTAGCTACACTAATAGCTACCATACCAATGCCAGTAATGGGTGGAGTAAGTATACTTTTATTTGGAATAATCGCTTCCTCAGGTTTTAGAGTATTTGTAGAGGATAAAATAGATTTTAGTAAAAAGAGAAACCTAATAATATCCTCTGTAATAATAGTGTTAGGAATAGGTGGAGCAGCAGTAAAATTTAAGTTAGCAGGCTCAGAAGTAGAAATAGCAGGAGTTGCATTAGCAACACTAGTAGGAATAATATTAAATTTAATACTTCCAAAAGAAAGTAGAACAGAAGAAGAAGATAATAAAGAAGAAAATCTTAAAGAAGAATTTGTTAAACCTATAGAAAAAAATGTGGGTTAAAAGATTTAATGTATAATACCTTTTAAAGGTTAAGAATTAAAGCAAAAAGTATTTTTAGTCAATAAATAGCTATAAAAAATAAAGAATACTAATATTTGTGTTCTAATATCTAAACTAACGCACTGATGCCACGTCCTGTGGCAAAGTGCTAGCTTATATATTAGTCCACAAATAAAGTATTCTAATTATTTTTCTAGATATTTATTTTCTCTAAAAGTACTTTTTGTTTTAATAGGTTTAAAAGGTATTATTCTAATTTGTATTTATGAAAAGCCTAAAAGCTATATATTTTTTTTTCAAAGAATTTCACTGTGGATTTCCTAAATCATCTGTAAGAAGTTTATACTAGCTTCTACTATTTGTTTAAAAAGATGCATGTGTGCCGTAAAAGGCATTTTAAAAAGATTAATCATATCTGCACTCTATACTCTAAATAACAAAAGTGCCTAGCACTTTTATTATTTTACGTGTGTTTTTCAAAATTTTTTGGTATAATTTATAATAGTTATTAAATAACATTATTTAGATGAATTTAAGAAAAGGTGAGGATTATGAGAATTTATTCTTGGAATGTTAATGGTTTAAGAGCGGTAGCGAAAAAGAATTTTCTGGAGTGGATAGGGGAAGAAAATCCTGATATATTATGTATACAAGAAACAAAACTGCAGGAAAATCAATTAGAAGATAATATAAAAAATATAGATGGCTATTATTCTTATTTTAGTTTTGCTCATAAAAAGGGATATAGTGGTGTAGCTACTTACACTAAGGAGGAGCCTATTTCAGTAAAACATGGCATAGGTATAGAAAGATTTGATTCAGAAGGAAGAATACTTATAACTGAATTTAAGGATTTTATACTTTTAAACATATATTTTCCTAATGGCCAAAGGGATGAGGAAAGACTTCAATATAAATTAGATTTTTATGAAGCCTTATTTAATTATTGTGATGAGTTAGTTGAGGAAGGTAAAAAGCTAGTTATATGTGGAGATTATAATACAGCTCATAATGAAATAGATCTTAAAAATCCTAAAGCTAATGAGAAAGCCTCAGGATTTTTAAGAATAGAAAGGGACTGGTTAGATAAAATAATAGAAAGAGGATATATAGATACCTTTAGAAATATGAATCCAGATAAGATTAAATATTCCTGGTGGAGCTATAGATTCAAAGCTAGAGAGAGAAATGCAGGATGGAGAATTGATTACCATTTTGTTTCAAACAATCTATTAGATAGGGTGGAAAATACAGAAATATTAAATGAGGTTTATGGTTCAGATCATTGTCCTGTAATGTTAGAGCTAAAGTAAATAGTTACTAATATAAAATATTTTAGATTACAGGCTAAATAATTTTTTCTTATTAAAATATTTTTAATACTTAGGATAATAATCTATTAAGAAAGTGCATTTAAAAACCTATAAAATAGGAAAAATTCAATATATATAATCAATTATGATAGATTAATAAAGTTATAAGAAAATTTATTCAGTATATGAAACACAAATTATATTTAAAGTAGGAGATGAAAAAATGGAATATACACTAATTGCCACAGCAACCTTTGGGTTAGAAAAAGTAGTAGCTAATGAATTAAAAGAATTAGGTTATGATGATTTAACAATAGAAAATGGTAAAGTTACCTTTGTAGGTGATGAAAGAGATATAGTTACATGTAATATGTGGCTTAGAACTGCAGATAGAGTTTTAATAAAAATGGCAGAATTTAAAGCGGAAAGTTTTGAAGAGCTTTTTCAAGGAACTAAATCAGTACCTTGGGGAAAATATATTTCAGAAGATGGATTTATGCATGTTACAGGAAAATCTATTAAATCCGCACTACATAGTGTGCCAGATTGTCAATCTATAGTAAAAAAAGCTGTAATAGAGGCTATGAAAAGAGAGTATGTTAAGGATTGGTTTAGCGAAGATGGTGCAGAGTATAAAATAGAGGTAGGTATTTTAAAGGATATAGTTACATTAACATTGGATACTTCAGGCCCAGGACTTCATAAAAGAGGATATAGAGAAAACGCAGGAGAAGCTCCCCTTAAGGAAACATTAGCAGCAGCTTTGGTGCTTTTAAGTAAATGGGAACCTTCTAGAATACTTTCAGACCCTATGTGCGGTTCTGGAACTATTGCCATAGAAGCAGCTTTGATAGGTAAAAATATAGCACCAGGCTTAAATAGAAATTTTGCAGCAGAGGCTTGGGATATAATACCTCTTAATATGTGGGAAGAAGTAAGGCGCCATGCTAGAAACTCTATAAATAAAGAGGATTTTAGAATATTAGCTTCAGATATAAATGGAAGAATATTAAAAACAGCTAGGGATAATGCAGAAAAAGCAGGAGTTTCTGATTATATAGCTTTTCAAAAGATGTCTATGGAAGAGTTTAAATCAAAAAAGAAATATGGATTTATAATAACTAATCCACCTTATGGCGAAAGATTAAATACTTTAAAAGAAGTAGAAAAACTTTATAAAAATCTAGGAGAAGTATATTCAAGTTTACAGGATTGGTCTTGTTTTATATTAACTTCTTATGAAGGTTTTGAAAAAATATTTGGGAAAAAATCAGATAAAAATAGAAAACTATATAACGGAAGATTAAAATGTTATTACTATCAATATATAGGATTAGAGCCTCCTAAAAAACATTATGAAAAGTAATATTTAAAGGATATAGATTCAAGTATTAATTTATTATATAAGTTTATTTAGATAGTTTAATATAGGACACTACTTAATATAAAACCCACTAGCTAAAGTTAAAGTGTTTTAATATCTATCATTTTTTATAAGATCTAGGAATTAATGAAGATAGTTAAGTAATGCAAATATTAGAATTATAAATAAAGGTGGTGAAATTTTATGGGATTATAATATCTCATAAATAAAATATGGATAGATTAATAAAAGTAGAAAACATTAAAGATATATTACCTATTTATAAAAACACAGCTATTGAAAAACTTTTTAAATATCATAATTTAGGTTATAAACTAGAAAAATATGATAATGCAGAATTGTTAGTTGGAATGTGTATGGATAATCGCAAACAACTTAAGATACCTAATAATTTTGCATATATACTTAGAACTGGTGGAGGGAACCTAAGATATAGTGAGTTTAAAATATCTTATGCCATTGCAGTAGGTGGGGTTAAGACCTTAGCATTAATAGGGCACAACCATTGTGGAATGGTAAATTTAATGAATAAAAAGGAAAAATTTATTCAAGGACTAGTGGACAATGCTGGCTGGAATATGCAGCAAGCAGAAGAACACTTTATGAGTTTTGCTCCTATGTTTGAAATAGAAAATGAAATTAGTTTTTTATTAAGTGAAACTAAGAGGCTAAGAGAAAAATATCCTAAAATATTGATAGCACCATTATTTTATAATGTAGATGATAATTTATTATATTTAGTTAAGGAGAATAATTAGAAACCTTCTAGATAATCAACTATTAAAATAACTTAATTTATTTGACATTAAAAAATATATGTAAAAGATAATTATTTAATATTATATTAGAAAAATATTTACAAAAGGCATTTGGGGACAGTTTACAAAAATAGAAATATGATCTATATTTAAAATATATAAAAAAAGGAGGGAGTATTTTGAAGAAAATTTTAAGTTTTTTAATTGTATCTATTTTAGCATTAGGTTTATTTGGATGTACTAATACTAAGGTAGAGGAAAAAAAAGAAGATGCATCCAATAAGAAGGAATCTAAAGAAAATCTTGATATAACTGTATCTGCTGCTGCAAGCTTAACAGAAGCTTTAACAGAAATACAGAAAAAATATGAAAAAGAAACAGGAGCTAAGCTTTCAATAACTTTTGATGCTTCTGGCACACTTCAAAAGCAAATAGAACAAGGAGCTCCAACGGATTTATTTATATCAGCATCTAAGAAGAATATGGATAAATTACAGGAAGAAAAATTAATAGATAATGATACAAGAAAAGATTTATTAGGAAACAAACTTGTTTTAATCGTATCTGAAGAAAATAGAGACAAAAAAGTTGAAAAAATATCTGATTTAAAAAATATGAATTTTAAATTAGCTATAGGAGAACCTGAATCTGTTCCAGCAGGAAAATATGCAAAAGAAGCGATAGAATACTATAAATTGTGGGATGTTTTAAAAGATAAAATTGTATATGGTAAATCTGTAAAACAAGTGGCTAAGTATGTAGAAAGTGGAGAAGCCGCTGCAGGAATTGTTTATAATAACGATGCTAAGGTATTAAAGAAAAGTTACATAAAATATACTTTTGATGAAAAATCTCATAATCCTATTGTTTATCCAATGGCAGTAGTTAAAAATAGCAAAAACAAAGAAGGTGCAAAGAAGTTTGCAAAATATATTCAGACAAAAGAAGCCAAAGATATATTTATAAAATATGGATTTAATCCTATAGAAAAATAGGAAATCATTATGATATTAGAACCAATTATTTTATCAGTGAAAATAGCTTTTATATCTACAATTTTTACATTTTTATTTGGTATACTATTGGCTAGAGTTATTACTAAGTATAATTTTAGAGGAAAAGATATACTTGAGAGCTTAATTATTATGCCAATGGTTCTTCCACCAACAATTACAGGTTATGGGCTGCTTATTTTAATGAGCAGGAGGCATTTTATAGGAAAATTTTTATATGAGAACTTTGGAATAACTATTATATTTACTCCTGCTGCAGCTTGTGTTGCAGCGATAATAGTTTCAATACCTTTAATGTATCAAAGTGCTAAAGCAGCATTTTTGAATATTGATCATATATATGAAAATGCAGCAAGAACACTTGGTGCAAGTGAATGGAGGATTTTTTTAAAGATAAGTTTTCCATTGGCATGGCCAGGTATAGTAAGTGGAAGTGTATTGTCCTTTGCAAGGGCTTTAGGAGAATTCGGAGCTACTTTAATGGTTGCGGGGAACATACCTGGTAAAACACAGACCATACCTACTGCTATATATTTTGCTGTAGATAACGGATATACAAAAGTGGCAAATACACTTTTAGGAGTAGTTGTAGTATTTAGCTTTGTTTTAATATTTTCATTAAATTCATGGCTAAAAAAGAAGGACTATAAAAGGCTAAATTAAATTATATTTATAAAGACTTAGAGGCAGTATATTATGTTAGTATATAATTAACAAACATGATTACTGCTTTTAGTTATAATTGACGAAATTACATAACTCTTAAATAATATTGAAAAGAAAAGTTGATGAATTGTTTACAATAATATTTGTAGTCAATTAATTCAATTTTAAAAAAGGAATTAAAAGGAGTTTTGACAAATGATAAAATTAGATATAGTTAAAAGCTTAAATTATTTTGATTTACACTGTAATTTAACTTTAGGGAATGAAGTAGTCGCATTGCAAGGTTCTTCAGGATCAGGAAAAACAACCATTTTGGATTGCATTGCAGGTATCAAAACTCCTGATAAGGGGATTATTAAGATTGATAATAAAATTGTTTTTTCTTCTTCGGAAAATATAAATTTACCAATAAAAGATAGACATATAGGATATTTATTTCAAAATTATGCTTTGTTTCCTCACATGACTGTGGAAGATAATATATTATTTGGAGTAAAGAATCAAAAGGATTATGATATAAGTTATATAAATTATATAATTGAAACATTTAAAATAGAACATCTTAAAGATAGAAAGCCTAATGAAATATCAGGTGGAGAAAAACAGAGAGTAGCTTTAGCAAGAGCTTTGGCAATAAAGCCTAACGTATTAATGTTAGATGAGCCATTTTCAGCATTGGACAAGGCTACTAAGGAAGCAGTCTATAAAGAATTTATGGAATATAAGAAGCAGTTTAAAATGAGTATTTTTTTGGTTACTCATAATCCTTATGAAGCAGAATTGCTTGCGGATAGGTCCATAATTATTAATGATGGAGTCCTTGTAAAAAGTAATGATGCTTTTAATATTGTGTAAAATAGTTTATAATAAAATAAATTCGGATTTAAAACATAGTAATAGATGAAGGGGACGATATAATTATGAAAAGTTTTTTTAAGACACTACTTATTGTATTGATATGCATAGTGATAGCAGGATTTGCATTTTTTAAGATGGCTACTTACCAAGGAGACAAAGGAGAGAATTTAAGTGATAATTCCATTAAGAATGAAAATATATTAGACAAACTAAAGAATGTAGAACTTAGCAAAGGAACTTTAACTGTAAATGAAGAAGATGTAAATGAAATGCTAAAAGTTTATTTTCAAAATGAGAAAAATGTAGGAAGTATATTGGTGAAATCTGCTAAAGTTGATACTAAGGATAATAAATTAAATTTATATATACCAGTTAGATATAATGGAATTGATTTGCTTATGTCATCCTATGGAGATGTAAGTGCAAGGGATGATAAAATAATCTATAAAGTAGATAGTATAAAAATGGGAAAAGTATCAGTACCTAAAAGTATTCTTCTAAATGAAATAAAAAAATCAAACATGAGTAATATTCAGAGCAATGGAGATGAGATTATTATAGATAAGGGGATTACTAAAGTTAAAATAAAGGATATAAAAATCGAAGATGGGAAATTTAAAGTTAGTTTTTAAAAATATAATTTTACCGTAGTTTTTTCAGTGGTTATATGATTTAATAGAAGATTAAAAATCATATAATCACTGAAATTTTTTTGAAATAGAATATATGCTATTTATAAAGTAAATTTTATAATTTAGATAAAGAATAATTTAAAACAAAACACATGTTGTTTATAAAGTTATTCTAAGATATGAATATTGGCTTTTATAGAAGTAAACATTGTAATTATTATAAGTAGTATGTATTAGTTATATTATAATGTTTAAGTTATATATGTTAAATTGTACCTATATAAAGTATATTAAGAGTTTAAGAAACATACTATAAAATAAAGCAATATATTTTAAGGTGAGTTTATTTGTTAAAAGCAGACGGTGTTTTTCAAGGTGGTGGAGTTAAGGCTACAGCTTTTACAGGAGCTATTTGTAGATTAGAAGAGGAAGGAATGATGTGGCAAAGGCTTGCAGGAACATCTGCAGGAGCTATAATAGCAGCTTTTTTAGCTGTAGGCTATAGAGGAAAAGAAATAAAAAAAATAATGTACGAGTTAGATTATAAAAAAGTTGGAAATATAACTGCTATCAAAAAATTCCCTTTAGCCAAAAAGTCTTTAGGACTTATATTGGAAAAGGGTATTTTTAGTACACTGTATATAGAAAAATACCTTGAAGAAGTGTTTAAGAATAAAGGAAAAACAAAGTTTAAACATATAAGTTTAAATAAAGAGTCTCCATTAAAGATAATAGCTTCAGATGTTACTAATAAAAGATTACTTATATTGCCAGATGATATAAAAAAATATGGCATGGATCCTATGGAATTAGAAATAGCTAAAGCAGTAACAATGAGCATAAGTATTCCATTCTTTTTTACACCAGTAAAGCTTAAATATATGGAAAAAGAAGCCTATATAGTAGATGGAGGAATAACTAGTAATTATCCTATATGGATATTTGATGTAAAGGACGTGCCTAGATGGCCAACATTTGGGTTTAAGTTAGGCAATAGTGGGGAATTTAATAGAACTATAGAAAATAAGGATTTTATATCCTACATAGTAGATGTAGTAGAAACAACTATAGATTCTTATGATGAAAGTTATTTAAGGGATAAAGACAAAATCAGGACTATATCTATACCAGCCTTAGGAGTAAAAACTACAGAATTCAATATATCCTTAGAAACTAAGGAAAAATTATATAAAGAAGGTTATGAAAAGGCAGATGAATTTTTGAAAAAATGGGATTTTAGAAGATACATAAGATCCTATAGAATTTAGGAAATTTTAATTAACTATATAAATTTTTAGCGTTTTAAATTAATTGTTGTTTTATATAGGCTTATAATTAAAAGTTGTAAATTGTTCTAAAATATTGCCCTAAAATCTAGATGATTTTATAAACAGAGTTCTTAGCTTCAGAGGGAGTTTTTACTCCAACTTTGAAGAAAAGCAGAGAGTCCAAATCTTTGATTTGGTGTGAATCGCTTTCACAGAGTGCGATGGGAGTATTAGAGCGGGTAGTCATCGAATAAAAGGCTATAGTTTAAATTTGTTAATGATTTTTATAAATATTTATTTAAAAGTTACTTATACTAAAGATGTAAACTTAATAAATCAGGAGGTATTATTATGAAGCCAAAAGAAAAGAGAGAATGGACAGAAGAAAATTATTTGGCTAATGGTCATAAGACTCAAAATCAATGGGCAAAAAATAAGCTTAATACTACTATAAAAGAACCAGGAACGAATGAAAGTGGTATAGAAGCAAAAAAGAAAGGATACTAATTTACACTAAAATATTTTTATAGATAAATCCCCCCTAAATAAAAAACTTCTTTCTGGTGAAAATTAGAAGTATAAAACCAGAAAGAAGTTTTTTTATTTAAAAACAAGTATTATATAAAAATTTTATAGAAAAAATTTAGCTTATTTGAATTCCATATAATTGTAGAAAATTTATTATTGTAATGCTAAAATACACAGTTGGAAGTAATAATTAGAAATTAAGGATAATAATTTGAAAAATATTTTTATTTAGAAAGGAATGTTTTAATTGATCAAAGAAGAAATGACACCAAAAGAGAGGGTTGTAGCTTTTTCTAAAGGGGAGGAAATTGACAGAATAATATGTATCCCGGATATGGGAGTTACTATGGCACCTTTTATTGGAGTTACAGCTAGAGATTATTATCATTCAGCACAGCTTATGGCAGATTTAGAAATAGCTTTGTTTAAAAGGCTTCATCATGATGGTGTAAGTATATCTACTAGCCTTAGAGGAGTTGCTGAGGCTATGGGCGCTAAAGTTGGTTATCCCGAATATGGAATTTCTTATTTAATAGAGCCAGCTATTAATTCTATAGATGAAATAGAATCTCTTAAAGTTGTGGATCCTTTAAAAGATGGGAATCTACCAACTTTACTTGAAGCAATAAGACTTACTAGAGATGCACTTATGGATAAAGTAGATGTTGGTGCTGCTATGTCTGGACCTTTTAGTGTTGCAGCTTCTGTAGTTGGAACAGAAAACCTATTAAAATGGATGATTAAGTATCCTAAAAAAGTTCACACTTTAATGGATATAGTAGCGGAATCTAATAATAGATACATAGAGGAAGTAGCCAAGCTTGGAGTATCTATTGGATTTGCAGATCCAGTTTCATCTACTAGTCTTATAAGTCCAAAACAATTTAGAGAATTTTCATTACCAGCTCTAAAGAAAAATATTAATAAAATAAAAGAGAAGACTGGTGGAGCCCCTGCTATACATATTTGTGGCAATAGTAAGGAAATATGGGAAGATGTTGTGAATGCGGGGATTTCTAATTTTAGTATTGATAATGCAGAAGATTTAGAAGAAGCTAAAAACATAATGGGAGATAGAGTAGTCATTACTGGAAACGTTCCCCCTGTAGATATAGTCTACAGAGGAAATAAAGAAGCTATTTTTAAATCCGTTAAAGAATGTATTAAAAAAGGTCATGATTCTAAGAAAGGCTATATTTTAAGTACAGGCTGTCAAATTCCAATGCACACACCAATAGAAAATATTGAAATGTTTATGGAAGCAGGAAAAACTTATGGAAAATATCCTATAGATCTATAATAAAGAATTTAGAAAATAACTTTAAATTAAGATGAGGAGAGTTTCAAATGGGAAATACAAATGAAAATAAAGGAAATGGAAAGGCTCTTATACCTTTTGCTATTTTTGTGTTAGTGTATTTATGCTCAGGAATTATATTATCTATTATGGGAGTAGAAATGGCATTCTATCAATTTCCAGCTCCAATTGCAGTAGTAATAGGAATAATATTTGCATTTATTCTAATACAAGGAACTTTAGATGAAAAAATGGACAGCTTTGTTAAAGGTTGTGGGGACGAGAATATAATAATAATGTGCATTATATATCTTTTAGCTGGTGGATTTTCATCAGTTTCTAAAGCAATGGGTGGAGCTGATGCTACAGTAAATTTAGGATTAACTTTAATACCACCTCAATTTATTGTAGTAGGTATATTCTTAATATCTGCATTTATTTCTATTGCAACAGGAACATCAGTAGGAACTGTTGTTGCAGTAGGTCCTATAGCTGCTCAGTTAGTAGCAAAAGCAGGATTAAATATGCCCTTGGCACTAGGAGCATTAGTTGGGGGAGCTCTATATGGAGATAATTTATCAATTATATCCGATACAACTATAGCTGCTACAAGGACTCAAGGTGTAGATATGAAAGATAAATTTAGAGTTAACTTTGGCTTTGCTACGGTAGCAGCTTTAGTTACAATAGTTTTTTTGTTTATATTTGGAAAGCCAGTAACTACGCCAAAAATGGTAAGTCATTCATTTAATTTAATAAAAATAATTCCTTATATGTTTGTTTTAATAGCAGCCTTAGCTGGGAAAAATGTATTTGCAGTATTAATGGGTGGAATAATACTTTCTGGAGCTATTGGGATTGGTTATGGAGACTTCACAATTTTAGGATTTGCAAAGGAAGTTTATGGGGGATTTACAGGGATGTTTGATATTTTTTCATTATCACTGTTAACTGGAGGACTTGCTAATATGGTATCCAAAGGTGGTGGTCTTGACTGGCTTTTATACAAGATAAATAAAATGATAAAAGGTAAAAAATCTGCTGAATTAGGAATAAGTTCACTTGTAGCATTAACAGATGCAGCTACAGCAAATAATACGGTTTCTATAATTGTTTGTGGTGAATTGTCAAAGGAAATATCAAAGGAATATAAAATAGATCCAAGAAAAACGGCTTCTCTTCTAAGTACATTTTCAATGGCAATGCAAGGAATAATACCATATGGAGCTCAATTATTGATAGCAGGTAGTTTTACTAAAGGCTCAGTTAGCCCAGTTCAAATTGTACCTTATATGTGGTATCCATTTATATTAGCTATATTTGGTATAATTTTCATATTAACTCCTTTTGGGAATGGTTATTTAAAGAAACATCCTTGGGATTTTGAAAATAGTAGACCTGCGATAAAGGGGAGTTTTGAAAATAGTAAACCTGTAGAAAAGGCATAAATTGATTTAAAGGACAAACTCATGAATAAATTTTTATGTGTTTGTCCTCATACCCTTATTTTTCATATAAATATTTTATCCGATGACTACCCGCTCTAATACTCCCATCTTATTTAAAGTGGGAGTAAAAACTCCCTCTGAAACCAAGAACTCTGTTTATAATTGTAGTTTTTATTTCAGCAAAGAAAATACAATTAATTTGATATAGAAAGAGGTAATTTTATGGCTAGGATTACTTTTATAAAGAAACAGTTGGAAATAGAAGTGGAAAACGGTACAAAACTTATAGAATGTATAAGAAAAGCAGGTCTTTATATTGAAGCACCTTGTAATGGAAAAGGTAAATGTGGTAAATGTAAAGTTATAGCGAGAGGTAAGCTTTCGCCTAAAACAAAAGAGGAAGAAAAATTTACAGAAGAAGAGAATATTAGGCTTGCGTGTATTTGTGAAGTAAAGGGTGATGCCCAAATAGAATTAATAGAAAAAGATAAAAATAAAAAATTAAAAACTATTAATAAGGGTTTTTCTATAGAAACAAAATTGGATAGTAAAATAAAAAAAATAGAACTAAAAAATGTAGACGAAAAGATTAATATACCTTATAAAAATACTTTAGATTTTACCATAGAAAAGTTAAGTGTTTTAAAGAGAATAGGGGAAATAGAAAAAAGTAAGGAAAAAGAATTTTGTGGGGTAATTTATAAAGAAGAACTGATAGATATAATACATAAAGAGGATAAAGTCTTAGCTGTAGCTGTGGATATAGGAACTACAGGTTTATCTGCTTATCTTTTAAATTTAGAAAATGGACAAATTTTAAATAAAATATCAGATTTAAATCCTCAGACGGAATACGGAGGAGATGTATTATCTAGAATAACTTATTGCATGGAAAATAAAGATGGCATAGAAGTTTTATCTAAATGTATAAGAAAAAAAATAGATTCCATGGTACAAGAATTAATAGGTAAGAATTATAAAAGAAAAAGTGTATATGAAATAGCTATAGCAGCTAATACTACCATGCTTCATCTTTTCACAGGAGTTAGTCCAAATACCATAGCCAAAGCACCCTATAGATCTATATTTTTAGACCAATTAGAAATAAAAGCTAAGGATATGGATATAAAAATAAATGAGGAAGGAAATGTTATATTATTACCATCATTATCTTCCTATGTAGGGGCCGATATTGTGGCGGGTATTGTGGCTATAGATTTTCAAAATAAAAAACATCCAGCCGTATTTATAGATATAGGAACTAATGGTGAATTAGCAGCTATTTATAAGGGAAGTATGTCAGCTTCATCTACCGCAGCTGGACCTGCCTTTGAGGGGATGAATATCTCCTGTGGTTCAAGAGCTGAAGAAGGAGCTATAGATAGTTTTTCTATAGATGAAGAATATAACATTAAATATTCAACTATTGGCAATGAAGAGGCTAAAAGTATTTGTGGTAGTGGACTTATGGATGTTATGGCAGCATTAATAAAAAGTAAAGTAGTTATGACTAGTGGAAGATTTAATAAAAATATGCCAGATAATTTAAAAGAAAGATTAAAAGATAAGAAGTTTTATATAACAGAGAATGTTTATATATCTCAAAATGATATAAGACAAATGCAGCTGGCTAAAGGCGCAATATCTTCAGGAGTTACTATGCTCTTAAAAGAAATAGATGCTAATATTGAGGATATAGAAGAGGCAGTAATTGCAGGAGCCTTTGGATATCATATAAATCCAGAAAGTATAAAAATATTAGGAATAATACCGAAAGGTTTTAAAGGTAAAATAACTTTTGTAGGAAACTCCTCCATAGAAGGAGCAAGATTATCTTTACTAAATAAGGATATTTCAAAAGAGATGGTAGATATAAGAGAAAGCATAAAAGTTATAGAACTTTCCACCAGGGAGGATTTTCAAGATTATTTTGTAAAGGCTCTAAGTTTTTAATGATATTTTAGAACTTATAGTGTTTTACTAATAAAAACAAAATATAATTAAAATTGTAGCATTAGGTAAATCTTAATGGAGTGATTAAAATGATAAAAGTAAATTTAATTTCAGGTTTTTTAGGAGCGGGAAAAACTACTTTAATAAAAAAGATTTTGGGAAATGTGAAGGAAGAAAAAGTAATAATAATAGAAAATGAATTTGGGGAAGTAGCTATAGATGGAGACTTAATAAAAAAAGAGGATTTTGATGTATTTGAATTAAGAAGTGGATGTATTTGTTGCATGATGAAACAAGACTTTGAGGATTCTCTACAAAAGGTAATAGAAGAATACAAACCGGATAGAATAATAATAGAACCTACAGGGATAAGTTCCCTAAGTCAACTTTTAGATATATTAGAAAAGGATAATTTTAAAGACAGGATTAATATTAACTCAGTAATAACTGTAGTAGATGGTACAAGCTATTTAGAGGAAAAGGATGCCTTTGGAGAATTTTATATGGATCAAGTAAAAAATGCAAAAACATTAATAGTGAGTAAAACTCAAATAGTTGATAAAAGTACTCTAAAAGAAGTAAAAGAATCCTTAAGGGAGTTTAATGAAAAAGCCCATATAATAACATTGCCCTTTGAAGAATTTAATAAGGAATATATACTAAATTTTTTAGATGAAGATTTATTAAAGGATATGGAAAGAGAGCCTGTAGAGGTTATGATATCTACAGAGGATGGATTTGAGAGTTTAGGGGTAAAAACTAATAAAATATTTGAAATGAAGGAAATAAATGAGATTATTAGTAAGTTATTTACTAGGGAATATGGGAATGTAATAAGAATAAAAGGGTTTTTAAAAGGGAAAGAAGAAATAATTCAAATCAATTGTACTAAAAAGGTTCATAACATAGAAACAGTTAAAGGCAGAGAAGAATTAAAGATTTGTATAATAGGACAAGGTCTATGTAAAAATGAGATAAAATCTTTGTTCAGAGAAAAATATAAAATAAAAAAGATATAAATATTTTTTAAGGAGTAATGATAATGGATTATGATGTGAACTTTAAATGTGTTTTAGATACAGGAGAAGAGATACCTAAAGAAGCAGTAAAAATGGCAGGAGTAAAATTTCCTGATGTACATAAAAATGCAAAAGATATGGCAGTACTTTCTAAGAGTATAAGAGAATATAATGAGGATCTTTTTTCTATAGTACCTTTTTGTATGACAGTGGAAGCGGAAGCATTAGGAGGGGAAATAAATTTAGGAGATGAAAAGGCTGGCCCTAGAGTTTCAACTTATACTTTTAAAAGTATTGAGGATATTAAGGGATTAAAGGAAATAGATTTTGAAACTAAAAGAATGGGAGAGGTTTTAAAATCTGTTGAGATATTAAAGAAAGAAGGAGAAACTGTAATAATGGATGTACAGGGACCTTTTACTATAATAAGTTCTTTAATTGATCCAAGAATTTTTTATAAGGCAGTAAGAAAAAATAAAGATGAAGTAGAAAGACTTATGGAAATAGTAGAAAAGAGCTCAGTGGAATTTATAAAGGAAGGAGTAAAAAGAGGAGTAGATATAATATCCTTTGGAGATTCTGCTGGAACTTTAGATATATTAGGACCAAAAATGTATAAAGAATTAGGTGGAAAATATACCTACAATGTTTTAAAAGAAGCTAAAAATTACCTAGAAGATTCTATAATTCATCTTTGTGGTATAACTTCATCTTCATTAGATAGAGCAGGATTTATAAAGTCAAATCCTATAGAAGTACCAGAAGGAATCACTTATGGTCAGGCACTAAACTATATTATAAAAGAAAATAAAGATGTAAAAATATTAGGTCATAATTGTTTAAGAAAGACCGCTAAACCAATGAACAAATCCGTAGTTTGGGAAATAAAATTATAATTATAATAAAAATATTAAGGAGGAAAAGTAAATGAGTAATGTATCAGAAGAATTAATAAAAAAATTATCAGAATCAGTAGTAGAAATGGAAGAAGAGGAAACAGTAGAACTAGCTAAGGAATGTATAGAAAAAAATATTAGTGCCTATGAAGCTATAGATAAGGGTCTTGCCAATGGGATGAATAGAGCAGGTGAATTATATGAAGAAGGAGAATATTATATTCCAGAATTATTGATGTGTTCTGATGCTATGTACTCAGGATTAGAAATTTTAAAACCCCATTTAAAGAAGAATGATTTGGGGAAAAAGCATAAAATAGTTATAGGAGTAATACAAGGAGATACCCATGACATAGGGAAAAATTTAGTTAAAATAATGATGGAAACAGAAGGATTTGAAGTGGTGGACTTAGGAAGAGACGTGCCACCAAAAGATTTCGTAGATAAAGCTAAAGAAATAGAAGCGGATATAATTTGTATGTCTACCCTTATGACTACAACTATGGATGGTATGGAAGAAGTTATAAAATTATTAAAAGAAGAAGGAATAAGAGAAAAAGTAACGGTAATGATAGGAGGAGGTCCTATATCTCAAAATTTTGCAGATAAGATAGGAGCAGATGTGTATACAACAGATGCTTCAAAAGCAGCAAAATATGCTAAAAAAATAGTAGCAGAAAAAGTTAAATGTTAGTAAAAATTATACTTAGAACAATAAATAAGTTTTTACAGAATATATTTAATAAATAATGTAAGGAAAAATTTAAAACATATGAGGTGCAGCAAATGTTAACACCAAAAGAAAGATTAAATTTAGTATTGAAAAATAAAGAGGTAGACAGGCCTCCCTGCATATGTCCAGGCGGAATGATGAATATGATAATAGAAGATTTAATGGATATAAGCGGATTTAAATGGCCAGAAGCCCATGTGAATCCAGAGATTATGGCTAACTTAGCTATATCAATGTATGAACAGGGAGGATTTGAAAACTTTGGAGTACCTTTCTGTATGACCATAGAAGCAGAAGCTATGGGAGCTACAGTAGATTTAGGAGATAAAACTACTGAACCTAGAGTTATAAAGTATCCCATAGAATCCGTAGAGCAGTGGAGACAATTAAAAAAAATAAATTTAAATGAAGGAAGAGAAAAAGTAGTTTTAGATGCTATAAAAATTATAAAAGATAGAAATTTACCAGTGCCCATAATGGCAAATTTAACAGGCCCTATAAGTGTAACATCATCTTTAATGGAGCCTATGTATTTTTATAAAGAATTAGTTAGAAAAAAAGATGAAGCACACAAATTTATAAATTTTGTAACAGAAAATTTAATAGAATTTGGGAAAGCTCAACTTTTAGCAGGAGCTAATGTTATAACTATATCAGATCCAAGTGGTACAGGAGAAATTCTAGGACCAAGATTGTTTAAAGAATTTGTAATACCTTATCTAAATAGAATAGTAGATGAACTTAAAGACTACACAGATGGAACAATAATACATATCTGTGGAAGATTAAAAAGTATATACAAAGAATTAAATGATTTGCATAGTGATGTGGTAAGTTTTGATTCTATAAGTAGTGTAACTCAAGTTCTTAAGAATGTACAAAATAAAGCTGTAATGGGAAATGTAAGTACATTAACTATACAAAATAGTACGAAAGAAGAGGTAGAAAAACTAGCTAATGCTTGCATGAATTTAGGAGTGGATATACTATCACCAGCCTGTGGCATAGGAACCAAAAGTCCTATAGAAAATGTAAGGGCAATGGTAAATGCAGCTAAAAAAAGAAACGTAAAATAAGGAAATTACGACTTAGAGGGAAGTTATACTACCCATGGTTTAAAAAAGGGATATGTGGCTAGAAAGGCAACTCACTTCAATAAGAGATTCTAACTTGTTTTTTCTTAAAATATATGGTTCCAAATTATAACTCGCTGAACACTCAGACAATAATTTGGAACATACATATATTTTGAAAAAACAACTAAGAATCTCTAATCTTGTTCAAATGCCTTTTACACCACATATCCCTATTTTTTAAACCACGGGAAGCTAGAATAACTCTTTAAAAATAATTTCCTATGTGGTAAAGAGGTACAAAAGGAAGATTTTACTCCACTACGTTCTGTAAAATACACAATTATATTTTCCTTTTTAAGATATTTATACATTATACGTATATAAAAAATTCTCATTATAGCTATCTATTGACTAAAAGTATTTCTTGTTTTAGTACCTTTAAAGGTTGGTATAATAATTTCCTACTGAAAGAAAAATAGTGGAGAGTATATAATTTAAAAAGTCATACTCTGTATTCTGTTTAGTTTCTTTTGCACTTTAATAAGAGTGTTATACGAATTTTTTATAGGAAAATATTCATCTATTAGAATTTTATATAATTGTAGAAAATTTATTATTCCAATGCTAAAATACAAAAATGGAAGGAACAATGGCGAATTTAGTATTATATTAAATTAAAAAAATAAAAATTCTACTTTAAAATATAAATATATTAAAAATAAATATAAAATAAGTAAAAAAAGAATAGAAATTTAATATATAAAATTTGAAAGAAAGGTATGTTAACCATGGATACTTTTAAAGATGAAATGACCGCAAAGGAAAGATCAGAAGCTTATTTTAAAGGAGAAGAAGTAGATAGATTGCCCTGTGCTATTATGTTTGAGGAAACAGCTGCGGTATATGCGGGTATAAGTACTAAGGAATATTATTTTGATGCGGATAAAATGCTACAGGCAGAAAAATTTAAAGTAAGAGAGCTAGGAGCAGAAAGTGCAGGAATTAACGTAACCTTAAGAGGTATGGGAGAAGCTCTTGGTAGTAAGATGGGTTATCCTAGTGATAGAGCCTCCTATTTAATTGATCCAGTATTAAAGGATTATAAAATGTTAGATAATATGGAGGTAGTAAATCCTTATAAGGATGGAAGGTTACCAATAATATTAAAAGCATTAGGTAAAATAAAAAAAGAGTTAGGTAATGAAGTAAATATAGGTAGTGGGGTTTCAGGACCTATTAGCGCAGCTTCTGCAGTTAGGGGAACAAATAACCTTATGAGGGATTTTGTTAAGAATAAAGAAGGTATACATAAATTATTAGATTTTATGACTGAATGTAATTTAGCTTTTATTAAGGCAGCCTATGAGGAATATGGATTAGTATGTGGCATAGGTGATCCTTTGTCCTGTGGTAATTTAATAAGTGGTAAACAGTTTGAAAAATTTGTGGAGCCTTATCTTAGAAAGACCATAGATGGAATATATAAGATAACAGGTAAAAAACCATCTTTGCATATATGTGGAAAAACAAAGCATATATGGAATAATTTGAGTAGAATGAATATATCAACTTTCAGTGTGGATAATTGTGAGGATATAGGGGAACTTAAAGATTTGCTAGGGGATAAAGTATGTATAGTAGGAAATGTGGATCCTGTTTCTGTCATAAGGAATGGAACTGTAGAAGATGTATACAATACTGTTAAACTATGCATAGAAAAGGCTGCGGACAGCCCTAAAGGATATGTAGTTGGATCTGGTTGTGATATACCTGGTGGAGCTCCAGTGGAGAATATAAGGGCTATGATAGAAGCCACTAAAAAGTATAGTAAGGGTATTAGAATAGGTAGAGGAATTTAACTTAAGAGGAGATGTAATATTAATGATAGAAATATCAAATTTACAAAAATTTTATGGTGATACAGAAGTTTTACGTGATATAAATGTGGAAATAGATAAGGGAGATATATATGGCCTTTTAGGAGTTAGTGGAGCAGGAAAATCTACGCTTTTAAGATGTATAAATGGACTTGAATCTTATGAAGCTGGAAGTCTGAAAGTAAATGATGTAGAAGTAAAAAAATTAAATGAAAAAGAACTTAGAGCCTTTAGAAAAAATATAGGAATGATATTTCAACAGTTTTCTTTACTTGAAAGAAAAACTGTATATGAAAATGTAGCATTACCTATGGAGTGTTGGGGATATAAAAAGCAAGATATAGATAAAAAAGTAAAGGAATTATTGGAATTAGTAGAATTAGGAAATAAGATAAAGTCTAAACCTAGAGAATTAAGTGGTGGACAAAAACAAAGAGTTGCTATAGCAAGAGCTCTTACCTTAGATCCACAAATATTATTATGTGATGAAGCTACATCAGCTTTAGATCCTAGTATAACAAATTCTATTTTAGAATTGCTTAAGAAGATAAATAAAGAATTAGGTATAACTATTGTAGTAGTTACTCATCAAATGGATGTAGTAAAGCAGGTGTGTAATAAAATGGCCATATTAAGTAAGGGCAATTTAGAGGCAAAAGGAAAAGTAGAGGATATTTTCTTGGACAAGCCTAAAGTTTTAGAAGAACTCTTAGGGGAATTAAAAGACAATGTAATACCAAAAAAAGGGATAAATATAGAAATAATAGAAAGAGAGAACATTCAAAAGGGTTCCCTTTTATCTAGTTTGGCTATAGATACAAAGGTTAAATATTCTTTAATATGGGGTGGAACAGATAAGTATAGAGACAAAATATTAGGGTCTTTTATTATAAATATAAAAAATGATGATAAATCAAAGATTATAAATTACTTAAATGAAAAGCATATTGAGTGGAGGGAAGTATAGAGTGAATGAGATTACAACTTTGATGAAACAAATAATTCTTCCTAGTTTATGGGAAACCATATATATGATAATAATAGCAACTATTTTATCTGCTGTAATTGGGTTTATATTAGCTATAGTATTAGTAGTAACAGATGAAAAAGGCATTAAGCCAAATAAAATAATTTATGGTATATTAAGTGCCATAATTAATGTATTAAGATCAGTACCCTTTATTATTCTTGCAGTAGCTATAATACCTTTTACAAGAAGTGTTGTAGGAACATCCATAGGAAAGGATGCAGCCATAGTTCCCTTAATTATAGCTTCAGCACCCTTTATAGCCAGATTAATAGAAAGTAGTTTAAAGGAAGTAAATCCAAGTTTAATAGAAGCAGCTAAATCCTTTGGAGCTTCAAATATTCAAATAATATTTAAAGTAATGGTAAAGGAAGCTATTCCATCTATAAATTTAAATTTAACTTTAGCTACAATAACAATATTAGGATTAACAGCTATGGCAGGAGCAGTAGGAGCTGGAGGCTTGGGAGCCGTTGGACTTACTTATGGGTACCAAAGTTTTAATGATACTATAATGTATACCACTTTAGTTTTATTAGTAATAATAGTTGGGATTATACAATTTGTGGGAAATATTATATATAAAAAATTAAAATAAATACATAATAATCTATTTAAAAAAATTTAAAGCTATAGTTAACTTAACTATATTTTTAAATAAATATATACATAGAAAGTAACAGTCCATATAATTTAATAAATTTTACATATTTAAGGAGGATTTAAAAATGAAAGGGAAGAAAATAGTCAGTATTTTAGCAGCTATAACATTAACATTGGGAATGGTAGCCTGTGGAAACAGTTCATCTAAAGATAAGGAAAAAGCCACTGAAACATCAGGAGATAAAAAGGTAATAACTATAGGAACATCAGTTATATCAAAGGATGTTTTAGAGGAAGCTCAAAAAGTATTTAACAAAAAAAGTAGCAAATATGAAATGAAAGTAAAAGTATTTGATGATGCAATAACACCTAATATGGCAGTTAATGATGGAAGTATAGATGGTAACTTTTATCAATATCAAGATTATATGGACAATTTCAACAAGGATAGAGGAACAAAATTAAAAGCATATGGTAAGCCAGTTTTTGCATTCCAAATAGGATTATATTCTAATAAAATTAAGAAAATAAATGATATTAAGGATAAAATGACTGTTGCAGTATCTAATGATAATACTAATAGAGCTTTAGCATTAAAATTATTAGATAAAGAAGGAATAATTAAACTTAAAAAAGGTGTAGAAGTACCAAACACTTTAGATATTGTTGAAAATAAACATAATTTAAAATTTGTCGAAATGGAAAGATTAAATTTAGCAAATGCATTAAACGATACTGATATGGCTATAGTTATGGCGGATGTTATGCTTAAAGCGGGTAAGGATTCAGAAAAAGCTTTAGCTTTTGCTCAAGAAGAGGGTATTGTATTAGTACTTAAAGAAGACAAAGAATGGGCAAAGGAAGTAGAAGAAGCTTTAACTAGCAATGAGGTTAAAACATTTATAAAAGAGAAAACAAAGGGAACAAAAACCCCTTTATTCTAGGCTAAATATTTTAGGATAATCACAATTCCTATTGTTAAATACAAAGATACCTCTGAACTGTTATAGTTTAGAGGTATCTTATTTTTAGTGGATTTTAAAGTTATTTTTATCTTTTATGATAAATTTATATTAAGAAAAAAGTGTATAACTTGTTAAAAGTAAAACTATTTTTATAGTCTAAAATAGCAAAAATTATGTAATTAAATGATTCTTAAATATTAGAATTTTCAACTCTCTCATCATTTTTATATTCACCAATGAAAATTTCACCATTAGAGTGAATGTACATACCTTTTCCATGTCTTAAATCATTTACCCATTGACCAATATATTTATCTCCATGGTTGCAAACATAAACTCCATGTCCATGACGAAAATCACAAATCCAATCACCAGTATAAACATCACCATCGGACCAAGTATAAATACCCTGACCGGATTTTAAATCATTTTCCCAATATCCAACATAACTTTCTCCATCAGGCCAAGTATATATGCCATATCCATGTTTTTCATCATCTTTCCAACTACCAGTATATTTTTCACCAGAAGCCCAAATTAAAACACCTTCACCATGCATCATGTTTTCTTTCCAGTAACCTACATATTTAGTTCCGTTAGTGTAAGTATATGTACCAAAACCATGCATTTTCCCATCTTTTCTCTCACCTTCATATACTCCACTATGACTATGATGATGTTCATTAGAAATAACAGCTTCAGATGCTGTAGCTTTAACACATATAACATTCAATTCATGATTTTTAGGATTTTCTATTTTAAATTTATTCATATTATATACCTTACCTTTCTAATATTAGTTATATTTATCTAATTTTTTAATATATTTATATAAATGATTTTTCATTTCATTTAATAATGAATAGCAAGTATAAAATATTATATCATAAAATACTGAAAACAAGATACTAAAAATCAATAATTTTATTGATTTTTTAGTATCTGAAAATCTTATTTAATATATTCTGTATGTTTGTTTTAAGAAGCTATTTTATTTTAATAAGTAAGTAAAAATTAAGTTCATTAATATTAATATAATTTAAGATTTTTGTATATGAAAACAGGCTAATCATAATCATAATTTCTAATATTGGGTACAATAAATAAATTTTAACAATAGAATCTTTTAAAAAATAGAGGAAGAGTTAATATATTTAAAGTAATATATAAGAGATAGTTAAAAAATCTGTTTTAACTCCTTTGCTGAAAGTTCAACATTAAATCAAACTATGCTAATATAATAATATAGAATTGAAATAAAACAGGGGGAACTTTTATGAAAAGTTTATTTGATAAAACCTGCATAAAAACAATGGAACTTAAAAATAGATTTGTTCGTTCAGCCACCTGGGAGGGCATGGCCACAGAAGAAGGACATATCACGGAGAGATTACTTAATTTATATGAAGAATTAGCAAAGGGTGGAGTTGGATTAATAATAACTAGTTACACTACTATATTTGATTATGATAAGCCAAGTCTTAGAATCCTTGGAATTTATGATGATAGCTTTATTAAAGAACATAAGCTTTTGACAGATATAATTCATAAATATGGAGCTAAAGTATTAATGCAAATAGTCTTAGGAGAAAATTATATTAATAATGAAACCGGTAGTGAATTTTACGGATTAAGTGAAAATATTCCAGAAGATGATATAAAGGCTATAGTAAAATCTTTTGCTGAGGCAGCTAAAAGGGCTAAAGAGTCAGGTTTTGATGGAATTCAAATTCATGGAGCACATGGATATTTTTTAAGTAGAACATTAAGTCCTCTTTTTAATAAAAGAAAGGATAAATACGGTGGTTCAGTGGAAAAGAGAGGTGCATTAATACTAGAAGTTTATGATAAGATAAGAAAAACAGTAGGAGAGGATTTTCATATATCCATAAAAATTAATTGTTCTGATTTTGAAGAAGGAGGAGCAACCTTTAAGGAATGTGAATTTGTTTGCAGGGAACTTTCTAAGAAAGGTATAGATTCTATAGAAATCAGCGGTGGAGGAACAATTTGGACAGAAACTAATAAAAAGGAATCTATATATAAAGAGTATGCTTCCAAAATAGCAGAACAAGTAGATACTCCTATAATTTTAGTTGGTATGAATAGAAGTTATAATAATATGGATCAAATATTAAACAATAGTAAGATAGAATATTTTTCAATGGCTAGACCTTTTATAAGGGAACCAGATTTAATAAATAAATTTGAAAAAGATGAAAATAGAAAAGCTAAATGTATATCCTGTGGGAAATGTTATGGTGAAAATGGAATAAGATGTATATTTAATATGTAAAATAAATATAAGGATGGAGAATTCAAGTGAAATTCTTCATCCTTTATTTATGTAAACATTATTTTAAAACATAGCAAATTAATATTTTAAAAACTAAAGGGTGATAATTACTAAAGTATTAAACAAATACTATAAAAAATTGATATTTTATTAAAAAATATATTGACTTAATGATAAAATTACGATAATATCTAATATATAATTAATAAATTGATTTTGGATATAATAATCATAATGTTAGTACTAATAGGTAATTATTTAATCCTAGATATAAGACTATAGGGTTTATGTAAAATAATTTTGAAGAAAGTTTTAGGAGGGAAACATATGATAAAATTTAAAGATAGATTAATGATACCTGAAGGATATGAATCCACATTAGGAATAAGAGAAACAGAGGTTGCAATAAAAAAGGTTAAAGATTTTTTTGAAAGAACTTTAGCAGAAAAGTTGAACCTTACAAGAGTTTCAGCACCTTTATTTGTAAGAAAAAATACAGGTATGAATGATAACTTAAATGGAGTAGAAAGACCAGTAGCTTTTGATATGAAAGATCTAAAGGAAGAAATGATAGAAATAGTACATTCTTTAGCTAAGTGGAAAAGAATGGCTTTACACAGATATGATTTTAAAGTTGGTGAAGGTCTTTATACAGATATGAATGCCATAAGAAGAGATGAGGATTTAGATAACCTTCATTCTATATATGTGGATCAATGGGATTGGGAAAAAGTTATTAAAAAAGAAGATAGAAACAAAGAAACTTTAAAGTCTATAGTTAACAAAATATATAGTGTATTTAAGGAAACAGAGAGAGAGATTTGTAGCCAATATGAGGGATTCAATGAAATATTACCAGAGGAAATATGTTTTATAACTTCTCAAGAACTCGAAGATACTTATCCGGATTTAGATTCAAAGGAAAGAGAAGATGCTATAACTAAAGAAAAGGGAGCAGTATTTTTAATGGAAATAGGGGGAGTTTTAGCCTCAGGAGAAAAGCATGATGGAAGAGCTCCAGATTATGATGACTGGACATTGAACGGAGATATATTATTTTGGAATCCAGTATTAGAAAGAGCCTTTGAATTATCTTCTATGGGTATAAGAGTAGATGAAGAATCTCTAGAAAAACAACTTAAAATAGCAGGTTGTGAAGATAGAAAAAATCTAGAATTTCATAGATTGCTTTTAGAGGGTAAATTGCCATATACCGTTGGTGGTGGAATTGGACAGTCAAGAATATGTATGTATTTTTTAAGAAAAGCACATATAGGGGAAGTTCAAGCATCCATATGGCCAGATTTAATGATAGAGGATTGTGAAAAAGCAAAAATCAACTTGCTATAGTATAACAATAGAATAAATTAAGTAATTATTAAATGATTATAAGGTTTAGATGGAGTTCTATTATGAAAAATAGCTCTCCATCTTTATTTTATAATATTATAAAATATTTGGATCAATTCTATTAGGATTTTCTTTATAATGATTTAATTTATTAATAGCAGGCCCTTCAATAATATCACCTTCATAGCTAAATCTAGAGCCATGACAAGGGCAATCCCAAGATTTTTCTGCATCATTCCACTTGAGTTCGCAACCTAGGTGAGTACAAGTATTATCTACTAAATGAATAGTACCGGCATTATCTTTATAAGCTCCATACTTTCGTCCATCAATTGTAACAACTTTTCCTTGGTCATTATTAAGGTCTAATGTATTAGGTGCACCTTGTAGCTTACCTTTAACAAATTCTTTGGCTACATCTATATTTAAAGTAAATAAGTTTTTAATGGAACTGGAGGTCATAGGTCTTGATGGATTATATAAATCCTTCCAGGAATTTTCTTTATTAGTAATGAGATCCTTTAGTAATATTGCAGCAGCAGTACCATTTGTCATTCCCCATTCTCCAAAACCCGTAGCTACATAAATATTTTTAGTAGAAGAGGTTAAATGTCCTATGTAAGGCACTCCATCTAAAGTCATGTAATCTTGAGTTGACCAATAGTATAATATATTATCTATACTAAAAGTTTTTTCTGCAAAGGACTTTAAATTTTTATAATGAGTTAACGTATTTTCTCCATGAGCTGTCTTATGGCCCTCGCCGCCTACAAGAACAATTTTGCTGCCCTTATAATTTTGACAACGAAGAGAGCGTCCAGGTTCTTCAGCATTTATAAACACACCTTTGGGAAAGTCTTCCTTTGTTTCTACAGCTAAAACATAAGATTTTTTTGGAGAAAGTCTTGCAAAGTATAATCCTAAAGCATCATAGCAAGGAAAGTGTGAAGCTACAATAATTTTCGAAGAAGATATTTTCTTCTCATTATCAGTAGTACATACGCAGCTATTATCGCTATCAATGTCTACTATTTTTGTATTTTCAAATATATGACTTCCATCTCCAGGTATTTTATTGGCTAGGTCTAATAAATATTTTCGTGGATGAAATTGAGCTTGATTTTCAAAACATAAAGCAGCTTTTACAGGCAAAGAAATAGGAATACTATCTAAAAATTTTGCTTTTAATCCTAAGCTTAAAGCTGCCTCTGCTTCTTTTTTTATTGAAGATACAAAGTTTTCATCTTCAGTATAAATATAAGCAGGGAGTCTGTGAAAATCACAGTCTATAGAATATTCATTAACTATATTCTCTATGAAATTTATTGCAAATTCATTGGCATCTGCATACTTTTGTGCTTTTTCTATTCCCATTTCAGTAATTAACTTATCGTATATTAAATGATGTTGAGAGGTTATTTTGGCCGTAGTATGGCCAGAAGTACCTTGGCATATTTTATCTGCATCTATCAGTGCAACTTTAAAACCTTCTTTTTTTAGAAGAAGAGAAGTAGTAATTCCTACTATACCAGCACCGATAACAGTTATATCCACAGTGATATCTTCATTTAAAACAGGATAGTCTGTTTCTGGAGTAGAGTCTAACCAATAAGATTTAAAAACCCCTTCAAAATTTTCACAGGTATTACATGATTTGTTCATTAATATCTATCCTTTCTTTAACTCGTAATATATAGATTTCAATATATATGTTAGCTTTTGTAATTAATAAAGAAATATTCTAAGACTTAATTTAATAATGGTAACTTCTTTAAAGTGAAAAGGAGCAGAAAGTTCTAAAATTTTTAGTTAAGATAATTTAAAAAAAGAGGAAAACATTCAAAATTTTTTAAGTTTGAATTTAACTAAAAAGAAAGAGCTGTCTCCTATTTTTGAGATTTAATATAGTTAAAAAGAATGAATTATACCCTATTTTTACAGAATAATTCTACTAAAATATGATATAATCATTAAATGAATAATTAAAACGAATAAATTATAGTGATGGTGAGAAAATGAGCAAATTATTATTAGCAGAAAAGCCCTCTGTAGCTAGAAATATAGGAGAGGCACTAGGGTGTAAAACTAGGGAAAACGGATACTTAGAAGGTAATGGATATATAGTTACCTGGGCCTTTGGTCATTTATTAACCTTATATGATTGCAAGGATTACGATCCTAAATTAGCTCTTTGGAGTTTTGAAAATTTTCCATATATACCTAAAGAGTTTAAATATAAAATAAAAAATGATGGTAAGAATAGAAATGTGGTAGATCCAGGAGCAAAAAAACAACTTGAAATAATAAAGGAACTTATAAATAGAGAAGAGGTAGAAGAAATAATATCTGCTACTGACTATGATAGAGAAGGGGAACTTATAGCACTTTTAATATTTAATTATTTAAAAGCAAATAAACCTATATATAGAATACTTATAAATGAATGGACACCTACAGAAATAAAAAAAGGTCTTAAGGATTTGAAAAAGAACGAAGAAATGATAAACTTACAAGATGCAGGAGTAAGTAGACAATTAGCAGATTGGGTTATAGGTATAAATTTTACATCTATAGCCACTATGAAATATACAAGAGGAAAAGGAAATCTTCTTAATATAGGTAGAGTATTAATGCCAACTTTAAAGATTATATATGACAGAGAAATGGAAATTAAAAATTTTAAGGTAGAAGAGTTTTATGAATTAGAAGCCACTTTTAAAAATGAAAAAGGCGAATATAAAGGTAAATTCTTTTATGGCAAAAAAGAAAAATTTCCAAATAAAAAAATTATGGAAAAGCTTAAAGCTGAAATAAAGGACAAAAATGGATTAGTAACAGAAAAAACTGTAGAAATTAAAAAGGAAAATCCACCAAGTTTATTTAATTTAAGTAATCTTCAAGGATATATTACAAGTAAATATAAAGGTTTTACTGCAGATAAAGTTTTAAAGGTATCCCAAAGTCTTTATGAAAAAAAATATATAACCTATCCAAGAACTGAAAGTACAGCCTTAGAAGAGAGTATTAAGGATAAAGCAAAAAAAGTATTAGAGGTTTTAAAAAATGATTTACCTTTTAAAGAGGAAATAGTTTTTAACACTTCAAAAAAGGTGTTTAACAATGCTAAGGTAGAAAGCCACAGTGCTATAATGCCAACCTACATAATACCTAAAAATTTAACTCCAGATGAAAGATTAGTATATGATGCAGTTAAAAATAGATTTATATCTCAATTTATGAAAGAAGCACAGTATGAAAATACAGAAATAGTAACTACTGTACTAGGAGAAAATTATGAAAGATTATTTAAGACAAAGGGCAAAATACTTAAAGCTAAAGGTTGGCTAAAGTTATATAAAGAAAAGAAGAAAGATGAACTTTTACCACCTATAGAAAAAGATGATGAAGTAGAAATGAAAAGTTTAAAAATAATATCAAAAAAGACTAAACCACCTGCTCATCATACAGAAAAAACTTTGCTTAAAGCTATGGAAACCTGTGGTAAAAACACAAAACAAAATGAAGATAATGAGGAAGAATCAAACATATTATATGGATATTCCATAGGAACAGCAGCTACTAGAGCAGAAACTATAAACAAGTTAAAATATGCAGGCTATATAACTCCTAAGGGGAAATCCTTATTAATAACAGATAAAGGTACTAAATTAATAGAAACCTTTCCTATAAGAGAACTTTTAGATACAGATTATACAGGAAAATTAGAAAAGAAATTATATGATATGGAAAAAGGAAAATTTAAAAGAGAAGATTTCCTAAAGGAAATATTTAATTTTACTGTAAATGGGGTAAATAAAATAAAAAATATAAGATCAAATGTAATTTGTGATACAAGAGTTAAAAATAATAAATAATATTAATGACAAAGGAGGGATTTAAATGCTACAGGATAAATTTTTAACTAAAATAAAAGAGCAGGGAAAAAATATTAAAGAGTATAGCAATATCTATAGTATATTGGGGACTTTAAGATTGATATCTATGATAGGGCTTATATATTTTATTTATAAAGCTTTAAATTCAAGTGTTTATAGTAAATATTTAGGGTTATCCATTTTAATGGCATGTATGTTTATAGCTTTAATAATAAAGCATAGCAATATAAAGAATAAACTTAAATTTTCCAAAGAAATGATAAATATAAATAAAAAATATGTAGATAGAATCAATGGACAATGGATAGAATTTCAGGATAGAGGAGAAGAATTTATTTCAGAAGATCATCCTTATTCAGGAGATTTGGATATAGTGGGAAAAGAATCACTTTTTCAACTTATAAACACAACTAACACCAAGGATGGTAGAGATAATTTAGCAAAATTATTATTAGAGCCAAATAAAAATAAAGATGAAATAATTTTAAACCAAAGAGCTGTAAAGGAGTTAGGAGAAAAATTAGAGTTTTGCCAAAACTTAGAATATACAACAGGAAAATATAAAGAAAAGCTAAAAAGCACAGAAAAACTTATGAAATATATAAGGGAAAATGGTATTTTAATAAAAAGTAAAGTAATAAAAAATATATTGTACATAATGCCATTAATTACAGTGCCTTTATCACTAGGTATAATTATATTAAAGCTTAAGAATCTATATACTTTAGTAGGAGTTTTAGGTATTGTTCAATGCTTAATATGGATGTTAAAAGCTTTAAAAATTAATGCTATCCTGCAATCTATAGATAAACTTAAATATAATTTTCAAACCTATAGTAAGGTGTTAAAGTTAATAGAAAAGGAAGAATTAGAGTGTGAAAAATTAAAGAGCATAAAGAAAGTACTTTTTAATGAAAAAGAAAGTTCTATTAAAGCTATAAAGGAATTAAATATAATTTCGGAGAAGGTTAATTTAAGGTACAATGGTATTTTATATATAGTCTTAAATATATTTTTCCTTTGGGATTACCAATGTGTTTTTTCCCTAGAGTCTTGGAAATTAAAATATGGCGATAAAATAGAAAAATGGCTAAATGGCATAGGAGAAATAGAAAGTTTTGCAAGTTTAGCTGTTTTAACTCATATAAATAACAAAATTTCTTTTCCTAATATATATGATTCCGATAAAAAAACAAGTTTAAATAAAAATACTCAGTCTAATAGTTTACATAAGGAGAATTTTAAATCTGAAAAAGATAGTTATCCTAATTTAAAATTAGAATATGGTGATAATTTAAAGATAGAATGTAAAAACATAGGGCATCCTTTAATTAATATAAAGGATAGAGTATGCAATGATTTAACTATGAAAAATAATATTCTCCTTATAACTGGATCTAATATGTCGGGAAAAACTACTTTTTTAAGAACGCTAGGAATTAATTTAGTTTTAGCTTATAGTGGGGCACCAGTGTGTGCAGAAGAAATGAGCTCTTCCCTTATGGACATATATACTTCTATGAGAATAACAGACGATTTAAAGGGTGGTATATCTACATTTTATAGAGAGCTTATAAAAATTAAAAATATAATTAACCATTCAAAAAATAAGAGCCCTATGATTTTTCTAATAGATGAAATATTTAGAGGAACAAACTCTAAAGATAGATATATAGGAGCCAAAAATGTATTGTTTAACCTAAATAAACCTTGGATAATAGGGGGATTAACTACTCATGATTTAGAACTTTGTGTTTTAGATAAAGATGAAAGAATAAAAAATTATCATTTCTCAGAATACTATAAGAATAATGAAATATATTTTGACTATAAAATAAAAAAAGGACAGTCTACCACGACTAATGCTAAATATCTTATGAATATGGTTGGTATAGAGATTTTAGAAGAATAAAATAGACCTAATAGGGTGTTTCAAAATAGATTAAATTTAATTTTAATGACAAAAATACACTTCATAAACCAATTAGTGTGCTTATGAAGTGTGTTTTTTATCTTTCTTATATTAAATGCACTATTTACTGTACCAACAGCATGGGGTTTAATAATAGATGAAATTTTATATATAGTTTTTATGATAGTAATTATAATCTTGTAATATTGCCAATGGATATTAAATTCAAAATAAAACTTAAAAATGTAATAATGTTAATAATATAGAATATATATTTTTAATAGACAAGTTGAAAAAATCTAAAGGGGGATGAAAATGTTATATAGAAAATTTGGAAAAACCGATGAAGAGGTTTCTATATTAGGATTTGGATGTATGAGACTTCCAGTAATAGATGATGATCCAGCTAAAATTGATGAGAAGAAAGCTATAAGACAAATAAGATATGCTATTGATAAAGGGGTTAACTATATAGATACAGCTTATCCATATCATGAAGGTGCCAGTGAATTTTTAGTAGGAAAGGCTCTTAAAGATGGATATAGAGAAAGGATAAAATTAGCTACTAAACTTCCTTCCTGGCTTATAAAAAGTAGAGAGGATATGGATAAATATTTAAATGAGCAGTTAGAAAAATTACAAACAGATCATATAGATTTTTATCTTTTGCATGCTCTCAATAAGGAAGATTGGGAAAATTTAAAGAAGCATAATGTATTTGAGTTTTTAGATAAAGCTATAGAAGATGGAAGAATAAAATATGCAGGTTTTTCTTTTCATGATGAATTATCTTTGTTTAAGGAAATAGTAGACGCTTATGATTGGAGTTTTTGTCAAATTCAATATAATTTTATAGATGAAAATTATCAAGCAGGTACAAAAGGGCTTAAATATGCTTCACAAAAAGGTCTTGCAGTTGTAATAATGGAACCTTTAAGAGGTGGAAACTTAGCAAGAGTAGTTCCAGATGATGTTAAGAAACTATGGAATAAAGCTCGTATTAAGAGAAGTCCTGCTCAGTGGGGATTTAGATTCTTATGGAATTATCCAGAAATAACTGTAGTTTTAAGTGGTATGGAAAAAATGGCTCACATAGAAGAAAACATAAAAGAATCTAACAACGGATATGCAAATTCTTTAACAGAAAAAGAGCTTGAATTAATTGATAAAGTTAAAGAAATATATATAAGTAGAATAAAGGTTGATTGTACAAATTGTAGATACTGTATGCCATGTCCCTTTGGAGTAAATATACCTAAAAACTTTAAGTACTTAAATATGGCTTCAATTTATAGTGATGTGAAAAAACAAAAGAAAAAATATGTAAGTTACTTAAATAAAAATGAAAAAGCTTCAAACTGTAGGAAATGTGGAAAATGTGAAGAAGCCTGTCCTCAGAATATTAAAATAAGAAATATGTTAGAGGAAGTGGTTAAAACCTTTGAACCTTAACAAATTGTTTTCAATTTGTTAAGGTTCTTGCTTTGTTACTTTTTTTAAGAGCACTTCTATTTTTAAATATTTACCTCTTTAATTTCATTTCCAGTCCATTGTAAAAATTTATAAAAATCCTCATAATCAATAGTAAGAGTAGCTGTATTTGTATTAGGATGAAAATTAATTTTACCATCATGCTTTAAATCCTTATCTAGAAGTACCTTTACTTTTTTATCAGAATTATTCATAAGCCCAAATGGAGTAACACTTCCAGGAGTAAGCCCTAAATGTTTATAAAGCCTTTCTTCTGATGCCATGGAAAGAGGTGTGCTTCCTATTTCCTTTGCCAAAGCCTTTAAATCTGCCATTTTTTCATCACACAAAATAAGAAGGTAATGTATATTTCCTTTTCTATTTCTAAGAAATAAGTTTTTGCAATGTTGCCCTTCTATATCTAATTGCAAATTATTTACCTCTTTTATTGTATAAACTGCCTCATGTTCATGCTTAATATATTTAATATTTAGCTCATCTAAAATATTGTATATTTTTTCTTTACCTTTGTTCATTTATTTCACCTTCCTATGAAATTTTCTTAAGGATTATGTAAAAGTCCTTAGTATTTATTTTTTGAAATGTTTATTGCTTAGACTTTATTATAATGTATTTTAGAAATAATTTCATTATATTTTATATTTTCTGAATTCTAAGGAGAACTAAATTTGTTTTATCACTAAAAATTATTAAATTAATGTATTTGTATTAAAACTAAAAAATATTGACCCCATGGTCAATAGGTGGTAATATGTAGTTAAAATAAAAAGGGGAGATGTTAGTTATGTATCTTTCATTAAAGAATATAGGGAAAAAATTTAATATAGCAGGTAGAGAATTTTGGGTGCTTAAAGATATAAATTTAGAAATAGAAAAGGGGAATATTGTTACCATTTTGGGACCTTCTGGGTCAGGAAAATCTACTTTATTAAATATAATAGGTGGCATAGATAAGGCAGATAAGGGTCAGTTTATTTTAAAGGATAATATTATAAGTGATCTTAAAGATCAGGAGCTTACTTTATATAGAAGAGAAAAATTAGGATTTGTGTTTCAATTTTATAATTTAATACCAAATCTTACGGTATGGGAAAATATAGAAGTAGCCTCTAATATAAGCCATAATCCTAGGGATATTAAAGAAATATTAGAGAAAGTTCATTTATATGATAAGAAAGATAAGTTTCCACAGGAATTAAGTGGGGGAGAACAACAAAGGGTTTCCATAGCTAGAGCTATTATAAAAAATCCAGAATTACTTTTATGTGATGAACCTACAGGTGCTTTAGATTATACAACATCAAAGGAAATACTAAAATTATTAGAGGAAATAAATAAGGAATTTAAGACTACAATTTTAATAGTAACTCACAATGAACCTATAGCTTCTATAAGTGACAAGATAATAAAGATTAGAGATGGAGGAATTTCTGAATTTATAAATAATAAAGAAAAAATTTCAGCGGAAAAGGTGGTGTGGTAGATGATTCTATCTAAAAGAATTAAAAGAGTTATAAAATCCAATAGAGGTTCTTATATAGGGTGTACTTTATTAGTTTTACTAAGTTGTATACTCTTTTCCTCTTTTAATGTGGCTTTTAGAAATATAGATAAAAATTTTAAAGAGTTTGTTGAGGATTATAATTTAGATTCTGCTAAAATCATGGTTAATAAATCTATAGATAATATAGAAAAATTAGAAGAAAAATTTAATATATACCTTGAAAAAAGGTATGAAATGGATTATAGCTTGGATGATAATACTACCTTAAGAATATTTAGTAAAACATCTAAAATAAATAAGTCCTATATTATACAGGGAAGAGATATAATAAATAAAAATGAGATACTCTTAGATCCATCCTTTTCAAAGGAGAAAAATATAAAATTAAAAGATAAAATAAAAATACAAGGAAAAGAGTTTAAAGTAGTTGGATTTTTTGCATTGCCAGATTATATTTATCCTCTAAAATCTGAAACAGATCTTATATGGAACGCTAAAAATTTTGGCATAGCTTCTATGTCAGAGAATAATATGGAAGAGTTAAAGGGAATAAAAACCTTTTACCACACAGTGTTTAAAGAAAATAATGAAAAGCAATTTAGAAAATATATAGAAAAAAACTATAATATATTATCCTACATAGAAAGGGAAAATAATGTAAGATATTCCTTTGTAAAAACTAAGTTAGATAGTTCTATAATCATGGCGATAACTCTTCCTATGGTTATAATTTTGTTAACCTCTGTTCTTTTATCCATAGTGATATGGAGAATGATAAAAATAGATTTAAAACAGATAGGGACTTTATATGCCTTAGGTTATAAGAAAGGTGAAATATTAAAGCATTATATGAATTATCCTATTATAATTGCTATTATAGGAGGAGTAATAGGTACCATATTGGGGCTATTTTTTTCGAAACCTCTAAGCCAGTTTATGCTAAGTTATTTCAATATACCTTTAATAAAAGAAAATTATAGTGTAAGTTATATTATTTTAAGTCTAATAATACCCTTATTCTTCTTGAGTTCAACCTCACTTATTGTACTATTAAAAGTTTTAAAAATGTCTCCTGTTAATCTTATGAAAGGTTTCAAAAATAAAGGGAAAGTAAACAAATTAGAAAAAAGCTTAAAACTTTATAGATTTAAATTTGAAAATAAGTTTAAAATAAGAGAGATTACAAGAAATGTGGGAAGAACTATTATATTATTAGTGGGTATAATAATAGCTTCCATGTTTTTGCTTATGGGGTTTATGAGTAAAGATTCCATGGATTCTTTACTAAAGGCTCAAAGAAATATAAACCAATATGAGTATAATTATATTTTGAAAAATATTCAAAGTGAAAAAAACTATACTGGGGAAAAATATAATCTATCCTCTTTTAAAGTAGATAATGACAAAGAACCTATACCTATATATGGTATAGAAAAAGATACACAGCTTATAAATTTAAAGGATTCGAAAGGAGAAAAAATACAGTTCAATAAAATTATAATAACTAAAGCATTAGCAGAAAAATTAAATATTGATAAAGGGGATAGAATAAAAATATATAATACTTATAAGGATAAAGGATTTTTTATAAATATAGATGAAATAGCAGATAATTATGTTACTAAAAGTATATATATACCTCTTGATGAATTTAATACTATGATGAATTATGAAAAAAATAGTTATATAGGATTATATTCAAAAGAAAAATTAGATATAGATGAAAACTTAATATTTAAGGTAGAAAGTAAAAAAGAAATTGAAGAAGCCTTTAAATCTATGACAGAGCCTATGAAATATTCCCTTACTATTATGGCAGTTTTTGCGATTATAATCGCTTTAATCGTAATATATGTTATAACTTCTATAATCGTAGAAGAAAACAAAGGTAATATATCTATGCTAAAAATATTAGGATATAAAGAGCAAGAAATAAATTCTTTAATATTAAATACAGGAAAAATTCCTGTTATAATAGGTTATTTATTTTCTATACCTATATTAAAAATTTCTATGGGACAGCTTATGAAAAAGGTAGCAAAGGATATTAATTTTTCAATACCTATGAATATTTCATTAAAGTATACTATAATAGGTTTTGTAATAATATATTTAACCTATGAAATATCAAAAATATTATCTAAGAAAAAAATTCTAACTATATCTATGGTAGATTTTATGAAGGCTGAATAGGAGAAGATTTTATGGATGACAATTTAAAGAATATACCGGAAGATAAAAAAGAAGCTATACTAAAAGCTGCTTTAGAAGAGTTTGCTACAAGGGGATATGAAAAGGCTTCTACAAATAAAATAGTAGAAAAAGCAGGCGTATCAAAGGGGCTTTTGTTTCATTACTTTTGTAATAAAAAGGGATTATTTATATATGTATATAACTATTATTTTAAGTTTTTGAAAGAAGAGTTATATATGAAGGTAGATACAGAGGAAAGGGATATTCTAGAACGAGTAAAAAAATGGACTATGATAAAAATGAACCTTATAGAAAAGTATCCTAGTATATTTATGCTATTTATAAAATCTATATTGAATATGCCTAAAGATATAAAATCTACTTTAGAAAAAATCCAATCAAAGGAAACAAAAGAAGCCTATGAAAATTTTTTATCCAATATAGATTATTCCAAATTTAAAGAGAATATTGATATACAGAAGTGTTTAAAAATACTAATGTGGACATTAGAGAAATATGGTGAAGAATATATAGTTCTTAATATAAATAAGCCACTATTACAAATAAATAAGGATAATATTAGAAAAGAGATAGAAGAATACGTGGATATATTAAAGGCTGGTTTTTATAGATAGTTTATTAATTATACAAAATGATGACTAGAAATAGATTTAATTTTAATATAACAAATATAAAAAATTAGGAAATGAGTTAGTTTATAGATTGAATTTTTTATATTTGAGGTGTTAAAATTAAATCTATTTTATTTTGAGAGAGCCTTTGTTATGTTATACGAGATATAACTTATATAATTTATTTTTATATGAAATTTAATAACATTTAATAGTATAAATAAAACAAATAGTTATAAACAAAATTATAAATTTTATCTATTTGATTAGAAAATGCCACTATTATATAATGAAGTTTGATTTAAAATGGAATATTAGTAATTTTTTATACAAAATAGTATATATGGATAAGAAGGAGATATAATGGAAAAAGAAAAAATAATATTTTTATCTCATTGTATATTAAATAAAAGTTCTAAAGTGAAATATTATGGAGAAGAAAAGAATAGAGAAAAAGATGAGAAAATAAAAAATTTACTAAAGTTACTTATGGATAATAATATATCAATTATTCAACTTCCCTGTCCTGAATTAACTTGCTATGGGATTAAAAGATGGGGACATGTAAAAGATCAATTTGATACCCCCCATTTTAGAAAACATTGTAGAGAATTATTTTCGATATATTTAGAGCAAATGGAAGAGTATATTAATAATGATTATGAAATTTTAGGGATTGTAGGAATAGAAGGAAGTCCAACCTGTGGTGTAAATAAAACCTGTGTAGGTAAATGGGGAGGAGAACTTTCGTCTAATAACGAGCTACAAAGCATTATAGGAACCATAAAAAGGGTAAATGAAAGAGGAATATTTATGGAAGAAATAAAAAAAATATTAGAAGAAAAACAGTTAAATATTAATATCATAGGATTAGACGAAAAAAATATAGAGGGTATATATGAACTCTTTCTGTAGGACGGTGTTAAAATGAATTTGAAAATTGAAAATCTTACCATAAAATTCAAAGAGGTTACTGCTGTAAAGAATTTAAATTTAGATATAGAGGAAGGGACTATTGTAACATTATTAGGGCCAAGTGGATGTGGTAAAAGCACTACATTATATACTATAGCTGGATTGTACAAGCCTACTAAAGGGAATATATATTTTAATGATAGGATTATAGATAATTTAGAGCCAGAAAAAAGAAATATAGGCATGGTTTTTCAAAATTATGCTCTATATCCTCATATGACTGTATATAAGAATATAGAATTTCCTTTAAAAATGAAAAAGATTAAATCTAAAGAAGCAAAGGAAAAAGTAGAAAGTATAGCTAAATTGGTTAAGATAGAAGATTTGTTAGAAAGAAAACCTTCACAACTATCAGGGGGACAACAACAAAGAGTGGCTATAGCAAGAGCTTTGGTTAAAGAGCCAGAAATACTATTGTTAGATGAACCTTTGTCTAATTTAGATGCCAGGCTTAGGATTGAAATGAGGGAAGAAATAAGGAGAATACAAAAAGAATTAAATATAACTACTATATTTGTTACCCATGATCAAGAAGAGGCTATGACAATGTCAGATAAAATTGCCTTATTAAAAAAAGGGGAACTTCAACAATATGATAAACCAGAAAACCTATATATAAAACCTAATAATTTATTTGTGGCTAAATTTTTAGGAAATCCTCCTATAAATATTTTAGATGGTGAAGTAGATAAAAATAGTAATTTTTTAAAAGTTTTTGAAGGTAAAACTATATTACATTTAGATGATTTTATTAAAGATAAAAATATAGAAGATGGTACATATAAAATTGCCATAAGATGTGAAGATTTTATACTAGGAGAAAAGGATAGGTCTACTATAAAAGGCACTATAGAAATGGCAGAAATGATAGGAAGAGATACTATAATAAAAGTAAAAGTAGGTAATGATTATATAAGATGCATAATACCCTATGAAAATTTAAATAAAAATGAGAAAACAGTATATCTAAATATAAAAAAATATAAGATACATTTTTTTAGTTTTGAAGATGAAAAAAATCTATTAATTAAAGGTGAAGAAAGTGAATAATAATAAAAATTTAAAATCCTTTGTAAAAGGTATTATGTATATAGCACCAGCTTTTGTACTACTCTTAATTTTTAATATTTATCCTATAATAAAATCCTTTGATATGAGTTTTTATACTCGTTATAACTACTATAAGGATATAGTTTATGCTAGGGGATTAGATAATTTTTATTACATATTTAGTGATAAAGAATTTTTAACAGCTATGAAAAATACTTTTATATATGTGCTTTATGTTATGCCTATATCTATTATTTTATCATTGATAATTGCTATTTTACTAAATTCAAATATAAAATTTAGAGGTTTTTTTAGAACTGTATATTTTATACCCTTTATAACATCAACAGTAGCCATATCTATGGTTTGGAGATGGATGTATCATGCAGATCATGGAATTATAAATTATCTATTACAAGCAATAGGATTATCTCCTGTTAAGTGGCTTTCAGATCCTAAATGGGCTATGCCTAGTTTAATTATATTAAGTGTATGGAAAAGTCTTGGTTATAATATAGTCATATTTTTAGCAGGACTTCAAAATATAGATGAGCAGTATAATTTAGCAGCTAAATTAGATGGAGCTAATAAGTGGGAAAGGATCAAAAATATAACTGTACCGCTTTTATCACCAACTATATTTTTTGTATGCATAATGACTTTGATAAGCTCTTTTAAGATTTTTGGAGAAATATTTGCCTTGTTTGATAAGCAACCTGGACCATTGAATAGCTGTCTTACTATGGTATATTACATATACAACAAATTTTATAATCAGTATCAATATGGCATTGCATCTGCTGCAGTATTTGTTCTTTTTATAATAATAAGCCTATTTAATTTTATTCAATTTTATATAGGAAAGAAAAAAGTAGAATATCATTAAATTATCTAGAGCATATTATGCAAGGAGATTATATTATGACAAAAAATATTTTAAAGAAATCTTTGATTTATATTATATTAGTATTAGGATGTATTATTACTTTGTTACCTTTCCTGTGGATGATAAGTACATCATTAAAGCCCTTTAATGAAATATTTTTAATGCCACCTAAATTGATACCATCTAAAATAATGTGGAAAAATTATGGAGAGGTTCAAAGTAAAATACCTTTACTAAAATATTTTTTAAATAGTGTGTTTATAACTTTAGGTATAACTTTAGGAACTCTTATTACTACTATTTTAGCAGCATTTGCTTTTTCAAAAGTTAAGTTTTGGGGCAGGGATGTAATATTTTCTATATTTATTGGAACTATGATGATACCAGGAGAGGTTATATTAATACCTAATTACATAACTATATCCAAGGTAGGTTGGATGAATAGCTATGAAGCCTTAATAATACCCTGGATTGTAAGTGTATTTTCTATATTTTTATTAAGACAATTTTTCTTTACTATACCAGAACCTCTTTATAGAGCAGCAAAAATAGATGGGTGCAGTGATTTTAAATTCTTGTGGACCATAATGGTTCCTTTATCAAAGCCAGCTTTAATAACTATAGCATTACTTAGAATTATAAACAGCTGGAATGAATTTTTATGGCCACTTATTGTAACTAATATACCAAATATGAGAACACTTCCAGTAGGGCTTATGACATTTACATCAGAGGCTGGAGCGGACTATCATTTATTAATGGCTGCAGCTACTATGATAATAATTCCAATACTTATAGTTTATTTTGTACTACAAAAATATATAATATCTGGTATGACCAAATCTGGAATAAAGGGATAATTTGTTTTTAAATAAATTTAATATAAATAAGTTGGAGGGGATAAAATGAAATTTAAAAAATTAACAGCTCTTATCACAGTAGTTACATTAACCTTTGGGTTAGCAGCCTGTGGTAGCAATAAGGAAGATGCATCAAAAAAGGAAGAGTCAAAAACCACAATAGCAACAGAGATAAAAGAACCTGTTACAATTGAATTTTGGCATGCTATGAATGGTGAGAACGAAGCTGCACTAAAAGATATAACAGAGGAATTTAATAAAAAAAATAAGGATAAGATAACAGTAAAATTAGTATACCAAGGTCATTATAAAGAATTATTTTCAAAATTAGATGGTGCTGCTAAATCTAAAAAATTACCAGCATTAACTATGATATATCCAAATAGATTGACAGCTTATGTTATGAATGATTTAGTAGAAAATTTAAATCCTTATATTGAAAATGAAAAAATAGGATTTAAAAAGGATGTATGGAATGATATTCCAGAATTTGTAAGAGATAATGGCATGTGGAATGATAAACATTATTCACTTCCATTTAATAAAGGTACATATCTTCTTTTTTACAATGAAGAGTTGCTAAAAAAATATAATGTAAAAGTTCCAACTAATTGGGATGAGTTAAAGGAAGCCTCTAAAAAATTAACTGTAGATACTAATGGTGATGGGAAAAATGATATATACGGCTTAGGATTAAATTCATCTGTAGGAATAGATTCAAGTTTTTGGGTAGAACAAGCAGGTGGACATTTAATAGATGAAGCCAATGATAAACTTCTTTTCAATTCAAAAGAGGGAGTAGAAGCCTTTGATTTTTTATCAGGATTAGTTAAATCAGGTAATGCTAAAATAGCCACTGAAGAAAAATATATGACTGGTGCTTTTAGTAGAGGAGAAGCAGCTATGGGAATTTCTTCAATATCAGCCTTACCAGATATAATAAAGGCTTGTAAAGGAAACAATATAAACTTTAAAACTGCAGTGCTACCAGAAGGAAAGAAAAAAGCAGCATTATTTTCAGGTACAGATGTAGCAATATTTAATACTCCTTCATCAGAAGAGAAACTAGCAGCCTTTGAATATTTAAAATTCTTTATGGAAAAAGAAAGTCAAACAAAGTGGGCTACTAAGTCAGGTTATTTACCACTTAGAAAATCTGTTGCAGATTCAAAAGAATTTAAAGATTATGTAGAAAAAGAAAACCCAGCAAAGGGAGAAGCCGTTAAAGAATTTGATTATGGTTACTGTGATCCTAAAGTATTAAATGGATATGCTATACATGATAATATGGCTAAAGCTTTAGATGAGATAATAGATGGAAAGAAAGATTCAAAACAAGCTTTAGGTGATGCAGAAAAGAAAGCAAGACAAGAGCTAGATGAAGCTAAAAAAGCTTTTGGAAAATAGGCATAAAAATTAACAGTTATAGTACTTATTTTGGATAATATAAAAGAATGAAGAAATTATAATAAAAAATCATAAATTCTAAAAATTTACCCTATAGAGTGGATAATGATATAGTCTCTTTAAGATACACATACTAAAAAATAAAAATCTGTCTATCTTAAAGGGGAATATATTAAAACCTATCTATAGGGTAATTTTAATACTAATATTTATCTTATGTAAAAACTATAGACCAGATGCATTAGTTAAAGTATCTTTTAAAGTATTGGCAGATTTAATTAGTTTATCTGCTTCTGTTTTACTTAAATCTATACTTAATGCTTTTTCAACACCTGATCCACCTACGATACAGGGCATTCCTAAGTAAACATCTTCAATTCCATAGTAATTTTCTACTAAAGTAGAAACTGGTAATATAGTTTTTTCATCTCCTAATATAGCTTTTACAATACGTGTTACTGCTAAAGCTATAGCATAGAAAGTAGCACCTTTTCTATTTATAACTTCGTAAGCAGCATTTTTAACATTTTCATAAACTTCTTTTCTAAAGTTATTATTATATTCAAGATTTTCTTTATTAGCATATTCATCAATTTTGATATTTTGAATATTAGTTACACTCCAAGTGGCGATTTCTGAATCTCCATGTTCCCCCATTATATAAGTATTTACGTTTCTTGGATCTATATTATATCTTTTCCCTATTTCGTGTTTAAGTCTTGATGTATCTAAGACTGTACCTGAACCTATAACTCTTTCTTTAGGGAAGCCTGATAGTTTATAAGTTACATAACTTAATACATCTACAGGATTTGAAACTACTAATAAAATAGCATCTTTATTATATTTTACCACTTCCGGAATTATTGCTTTAAATATATTAATATTTTTATTTATAAGTTGAAGTCTTGTTTCACCTACTTTTTGTGCTGCACCAGCTGTAATAACAACAATATCTGAACCTTCAGTATCTTTATAATCTCCACTTAGTATATTTACAGGTTTTACAAAATCTGCTCCATGGGATAAATCCATAGCTTCCCCTTCAGTTTTTGCTTTATTAACATCTACTAATACTATTTCTGTAGCAACACCTGATAGCATTAATGCATAAGCAGTGGTGGCACCTACTGAACCTGCTCCTATAACGGATATTTTAGTAGTATTTCTTTTTTTTATCATTTTAAATTACCCCCTAAAAATTTTAAGTTAATATAAATTAGTTTTAGTGGATTAATGGTATTTTGGTTTAGTGGTAGTACCAATAATCACATGTTTATAATATCATATAATATTATAGATTGCCAGGATAGTTAATTAATTAACATTATATGATATTATAATGATTTACAGCTAAATATAAAAAATAGTAATTAGTATTGGTTAATTTTCTTAAATATTATATACTTATATATTTGTATGGTAGCCGTAATTCTAAAAATATTYTGTTATATACAATAATGTTAAGAAATTGGTCATACTTGACATAAAATTGAAACTTAGAGTATAATCTTAATGAAAGTAATTAATATTTGATTGAAATAAAGTTTATATTTTTATAATATATTAGAATTTTTGTGAATATGTTCACAAATAAGTAGTAACCAAGGTTAATGTTATGTAAATTTTAATATACAATAGTTAAGTTTATAAAAAACTTATTATATTTTTACTTTTAAGAAGGGATGAATAATTATGTTTAGTCCTATAAAAAATACAAGAGTTTACGAAAAAGCTATAGAACAAATTAAAGAAATGATTGTTGAAGGTACTTTTAAAAAGGGAGATAAACTTCCTTCTGAGAGGGAAATGGCAGAAAGCCTACAAATTAGTAGAACTTCTATAAGAGAAGCCCTTAGAGAGTTAGAAATTATGGGACTTATAGAATCAAGACAAGGGGACGGAAACTTTGTAAAAAGTAGTTTTGAAAATAACTTATTAAAACCATTGTCCACTATATTTTTATTAAAAGAAAGTAATCCAGATGAAATATTAGAACTTAGGCAAATTATTGAAAGAGGATCTGTTGTATTAGCTGCTGAAAGAATAACTGATAAGGAATTAGAAGAAATGGAACTTCTTGTTGAAGATTCTTTAAAATCAGATTTTAAATATCAGTTAGTAGATGTAGATATAGCTTTTCATTATAAGATAGCCCAAGCTTCTAAAAATTTTCTTATACTAAGCATATTAAATGCTATATCATTTTTAATTGAAGCTTTTATTAAAGACATAAGAAAGAATGTAATAACAAAAAAGGAAAATACGGATATGCTCATAAAGCAGCACAGGGATATTTTGTCAGCATTAAAGGATCATGATCCAATAGCTGCTGAAAAAGCTATGTTATCTCACTTACAATACGTTAACAGCCAAATGAAAAAAGAAATAGAAATCATTACTTAAAGTACTATGGATTATATAGTGCTTTTTCATTTTAAAGAAAAAAGTTAGTTCACTAAAAACATAATAAAAAAAGAACTCTAATTTAACATATAGCTAAAATTAAAGTTCTTTCTATTGTTTTCCTTACTCATGTATATTATTGGTGCTAGTTTTAGAAAATATACATAAAATATAAGAATAAGTAAAGATAGTTATATTCTATGTAAGCTATTCACAATTTATAAGTGCTTGTATATTTGGAAATTTATATTATTATTTTACTTTAATATGTTCGTCTTCAATAAGTTCATTTGCAACCCATCTTGCAACTTTTCCAGTGATTGTTATGCAGTGATTTTTTCTTTCTGGACTTTTAAAGTTATCTCCAGCCCATTCTCTTGTTATTACTCTACAACAAGTTGATTTGTATTCATTTTTGATATAGTCATGAAGGCTGCTAGATTTTTTAAACATCTTTTCATTCATAGACTCACCTTCAACTCTACCATATATCATACCTAGAGCCATTTGTCCACCTGATACTGCACCACATAGACATCCTGATTTACCAAGGCCTATAGGAAATCCACTTGCCATTTTAACTATGCTTTCATCATATGGTTTCCCTAATACTTCATTAATTGTTTGAACTACTGCCTCACTGCAAAAAAAAGTACCGCTTCTAAAGTAATTTTCAGCTACAGCTTGTACTTTATCAAGAAGTTCTTCTTTTGTAAATTCTTTTGTGTTAATTAAATCCATCACATATTCCTCCTACATACTTATAAAAACTTACTAATATTATAATTTAAATTAAATACGCAACTTTTATTATAAGTTATGTATTTTAAACTTACCAATAAATAAATATTATAATTAAATGATTAATTATAATAAAAACAAATAACTAAAGAATCATATTTAGAGCTATGATATACTTTTATGTGCATTTAATAAACTTATAAAAACTTTAAAATACAAGGAGGCGATCTTAATTGAACGAATTTTTAAAGAAATATCCAGTTCCTATTGTGGGACTTATGTTAGGGTTGGCAGCGACAGGAAATCTTGTTCAATCCTATGGAGAAATATATCGTAGTATATTTGGAATAATATCAGCTATATTACTTATTTTAATGCTCGTAAAGATTGTGAAGTATCCCAAAGGTGTAGCAGAAAGTTTGGATAATCCAGTGGTAGCTAGTGTATTCCCAACATTGTCAATGGGAATTATGTTATTATCAACTTATTGTACTCCATATGCAGCATCCTTTGCTTATATAATGTGGATTATAGGAATTGTTTTACATATTATATTAATATTATGGTTTACAAAGAAATTTGTTTTTAATTTTAAGATTAAACAAGTATTCCCATCTTGGTTTATAGTTTATGTTGGTATAGTAGTTACAAGTGTAACAGCACCAGTTTATAAGATGGGAAATGTAGGAAGAATAGCCTTTTGGTTTGGGCTTGTAACTTATTTAATACTTTTACCAATAGTTATCTATAGGGTTGTAAAAGTAAAGGGAATGCCAGAGCAAACATTGCCAACTATCGCAATATTTGCAGCACCTGCAAGTTTATTATTAGCAGGATATATGAAATCATTTCAAACAAAAAACATGACAATGGCTTGGTTTTTAATGGTGTTATCCATTATTATGTATATAGCAGTTATTATTATGTTATTTAAGCTTTTAAAATTAAAGTTTTATCCAAGTTATTCAGGATTTACATTTCCACTTGTAATAAGCGGAATATCAATAAAACTTACAAATGGATTTTTAACTAAGTCTGGACAAGCTATTCCTTTATTAAAATATTTAGTGAAATTACAGGAAGTATTAGCTGTTGCCATAACACTATATGTATTAATTAGATATATTCAATTTCTTTTACCTGAAAAACATGATTGCATTAGTATTAATAAGGGCAATTAATAAGGAGTTATAAAAATTTGACTGAAGACAAGAGTTTTACAAAGACTAAAGTATGGGGTTTTAAAAAATGTTATAAAAAATAAAATGCAAAAATAGAGTTAAACATAAGAAATAATTAAACATGTATTTTGATGCGAAAAAAGCATAAATTTTAGCCATTCCCTTTTAAGAGGATTTAAAAGGGAATGGCTAAGTTTGTTACTATCTTTTTTATACAAAAATTAGTCACATCTATCATATTATTATCAATAGTTTCTATATTTTTAAATATTAACAGAGTAGAATATAATAACAAGGCAACACTAGATTATAGTAATCTTTATACTAAGAAATATTTTTATTTTACATATTAATTTTAACTATTTGCAATAATAGTTGATTATCTTTAGCTTACTAAAGTTTGATATAGGTATAGAAAATAAAAAATATAATTAGTATTTTAATAAATTATTGTTGAATTTAATCGAAATTAGTATAAAATAAAAGATAAAYGTTATTTGTAATTTAAGGATATAAAGTATATAAATTTGTTTTATTTGTAATTTAAGGATACAAAGTATATAAATTTATTTTATTTGTAATTTATGAATATGCAATAAAATGGAATTATGAATATTAAGAATAATAAATTCAATGGAAGCTAATGAAACACAATAGTAATGGAGGCGTGTCATGCTTGCAGCAATAATAAAAAAAATTCAATTAATTTTAGAAACTAAAAAAAAGAATACATTTAAATATGAATCTATTAAAATATGTTTAATGTATGTAATTAGTGGATTTATTTGGATTTATTTTTCAGATAAAATTATAAAGAAATTTGTTAATGATAGAGAAATGTTGATAATTATAAGTACATATAAAGGTTGGTTATATGTTATTATAACTGCACCAATTCTTTATTTAGTAATAAGAAGTATTCTAAAAAAAGTTTATTTAGCAGAAAAAAAAAATAAAGCTATTATAAAAGCAATACCGGATTTATTATTTGTAGTTAATAATGAGGGATACTTTATAGATTGTGTGGTAAATGATGAAAGTCTTTTGTTAATGCCTAGGGAAAATTTTATTGGAAAATCACTTTGGGAAGTTCTTCCTAAAGAGATATCAAAAGTAGCCTATGAAAAAATAAAATTAGTACTTAAACATGGGGGGTTAGAGAGCTTTGAGTACAAACTTAAAATTTCTAATAAAGAACTGTATTTTGAACTTAGAATGGTAAAAAATAATGAAAAAGAAATATTAGCGATCTCTAGAGATATTACTTTAAAAAAACAAAGTGAATTAGAGTTTAAGATTAGTGAAGAAAGGTATAAAACCCTTGTAAGTGAAATGCAGCAAGGATTAGTGCTTTTTCAAGGTAGTGATAATGAGGAAGGAAAAATTATAAACTATAAACTTTTAGATTCAAATGCAAGTTATGAGAGATTAACAGGATTAAAAAAGGAAAACATATTAGGTAAAACTCTTTATGAAATATTCCCTAATATGGAAAAGAGTCTGATTAAAAAAATCCAACGAGTGGCAATAACAGGACAATCTGTGCATTATCAACGTTATATAAAAGAAAAAGATAAATATTATGAAGCAATAGTGTATAGGCCTAAAAAATTACAATTCGCAGCAATTTTAACGGATATTACTGAAAGGAAACTTGCAGAGAAAGCTTTAAAGACTAGTGAATATAATTTTAGAAATATTTTTGAAAGCTCCTCAGATCCTATACTTATAACTCTGGATAATGAGATTATTGATTGTAATCTAGCTATGATCGAATTATTAGGCTATGATTCAAAGTCATCTATACTTCATAAAAATCCAGTTCAGTTTTCGCCAGAGAAGCAGCCTAATGGAGAATCTTCTAAAGAAAAAGCTCTTCAGGTATATAAGATTACTATGAAAAATAGGAAACATAAATTTGAATGGTGGTTCAAAAGAGTTGATGGTACCTTATTGCCAGTAGAGGTTATGATGACAACTATATTACATAATGGGAAAAAAGTTTTTCATTCTCTATGCAGAGATATTCGTGAAAGAAAAGAAATGGAAAATAAATTAGAATATTTAAGCTATCATGATCAACTAACAGGATTATATAATAGAAGGTTTTTTGAAAAAGAGTTAAAGAGACTAGATGTGGGAAAAAATTTACCTTTGACTATTGTTATGGCAGATGTTAATGGCCTAAAACTTGTAAATGATTCTTTTGGGCATGCTGCAGGAGATGAGCTATTAGAAAAAGTATCAGAAGTTATAAAAAAGGGATGTAGATCTAATGATATTATTGCTAGACTTGGCGGGGATGAATTTGTAATTTTGCTGCCTAAAACAGATATATATGAAACAGAACAAATTGTTAAAAATATTAATGCTTTAGCTTTAAAGGAGACAGTAAGTGCTGTTAACATATCCATCTCCTTTGGATATGGAACTAAGAAGAAAGAAGGAGAAAAGATTGAAGAAATTTTAAAGAAAGCTGAAGATTATATGTATAAGAAAAAGCTTTTTGAGAGTCCAAGTATGAGAGGAAAAACTATAGGTGCTATAATTAATACTCTTCATGAAAAAAATAAAAGAGAAGAGGAACACTCTCATAGAGTTTCAATGTTATGCCAGGATATGGGGCATGCTTTAGGGTTAACTGAAAGTGAGACAGAGGAACTAAAAACTATTGGTTTACTCCATGATATAGGGAAAATAGCTATAGAAGAAAATATACTAAACAAGCGTGAAGAACTTACAGAGGATGAATGGCAAGAAATAAAACGACATCCAGAAATAGGATATAGAATACTTAATACAGTAAATGATATGTTAGAGATAGCAGAGTATGTATTGTATCATCATGAAAGATGGGATGGGAAGGGATATCCTAAAGGTCTAAAGGGGGAAGAGATACCACTTCAATCAAGAATAATAACTATAGTTGATGCTTATGATGCCATGACTAGTCAAAGAAGTTATCGTAATGCTTTACAAGAGGAGATTGCTATAGAAGAACTAAAAATAAATTCAGGCACTCAATTTGACCCAGAGCTTGTAAGGATATTTATTGAAAAAGTATTAAATAAATCTTTTTATTAAAAAGTATCTTTTATGTTTTTTAGTATTTTATAGTTTTAGAATATAAATATATTTTTCGGTGATAATATATTTTAGATAAAAAATATATTGAAGGAAGTGTTTAATGTGGCAATAGTAAGTACAGCAGCGGACCCATATCAAGCATGTATATATGCCTGTAGCAGATGTGCTCAAGCATGTTATGAATGCTTAAATGCTTGCCTAAATGAACAAGATGCTAATCCAAGAAAAAATTGTATAAAAATCCTTATGGAATGTGCAAAAATGTGCGAAATGTCAGTAGGACTTATGGCAATGAATGGGCAATTTGCAAATGATCATTGTAAACTTTGTGCTACTATTTGTGATAAATGCGCTCAGGAGTGTAAAATGGTTCAAGATGAACATTGTCAAAAATGTGCACAAGAATGTACTACCTGCGCAGAAGAATGTAACAAAATGTCTGGAATGTAATGTATTTCAATATACGGATTTTGATAAAATATTTTGATAAATCTATTAAAAATTTAATAATTAAATAGGTAAAGGCTAGAAAATTAGGAATATAACTATTTCAATTTCTAGCTTTTTAATTTATAATTGAAGTTAAAAATTATCTATAAAGAATCAACAAATATATTTATATTACATTGTGTCAGTTAATGAGCATAGTGAATTTAAAGAGCACAAGATACTGTAAGTAGGTAGCTATCCTATTATAAGTAAAGAAGGAGAGTAATAATATGAATGGAACTATAAGAGAAAATATAAGACCAGGTACAAAAGTGAGAGTTGTTCAAAAACAAGATCAGCGTTCTGGAAAATTAACAGAAGGTGTGGTTGAAAAGCTTCTTACAAAGTCAGCTATTCATCCTCGTGGTATTAAAGTTATGCTTGAGAGTGGTATTGTTGGTAGAGTTAAGGAAATATTAAGGTAAAAAGTTAGATATTATAAAAAGAAATCCTTATATTTTTTTAAAAAAGATAGATGCATTTAATAAAAGTTTCTTTTATTTGTAATATGAAAAGAGTAAGTTTTTTATTAAATGAACTAATTAAAGAATGGAACACTATATTTAGGTAAAATTCAACTAAATATAGTTTTTATTTTTTAATTTATTGTAAAGAAATTTAATACATATAAATTAACCTATTAAAATTACGATTAATTACTGTATAAATAGACAAAATAAAAAAGGAGTATCAGTACAATGAAAAAAAATTCTAGTATAAAAAGTAAACTTATAATTTCTTTTGTATCATTGATTTTAGTATCCTTAGTTTTACTAGGCTCTATAGTTTACACTAAAGTATACAATCAAACAAAAGAAGACTATGCTCAATCTATAGAAAAGCAAATTACCCAAGTGGATACTAGCTTTAATAATTATATTGTAGCCTTTGAGGAAAATATAAATATGTTTTCTAAAGGACTAAATAATTTAGATAAGCAAGTAACTTCATATCTTGATAAGAAATATCAATCAAACGAAATACCTATGACTCCTCTAAAAAATGGAAGTTTTGAAGCTTCTTTATATAAGGAGTTCGAAAATTTTACAAAAACTCACGATGGGATAGAAACTCTTTCTATATCTTCAGAAAGCAATGGCGGATATATGCAGTATCCAGCAATTTCAAGAAAAAAGGGATATGATCCTAGAACAAGAGATTGGTACAATGAATCTAAGAAAAATAAGGACAAGGTTTCTTTTACAGATGTTTATAAAACCTCATCAGGATCTATGGTAATGTCAGTTCTAAATCCAGTTAAAGATTTAAATTCCAATTTTAAAGGAGTTATGACCTTTGATATAAACTTAAAAAAATTATCTGAAATGAGTAAAAATACTAAAATAGGTGAAAATGGTTATCTTATTGTAACGGATGAAAAAGGAACAATAATAGCTAGCGGTAAAGATGAAAGTCTTGTTTCCAAGAATATAAAGGAGCTTAAAGTAGAGAATTTAAATAATTTATCAAAATATAAAAATAATAGTTTTAGTACAAAAATGGGTAATGGAAAAGAATATTTTATAAATGTAAAAAAATCCTCTAATGAAAAATTAGGATGGTATTACATATCTTTTGTAGAAAAGGCAGAGCTTACAAGATCTGCAAATAGTATAGGTCTCATAACTTTAATTTTCACTATTATATTTTCCATAGTTGCAGTATTAGTATGTATATTTATATCTGATAAAATATCACAGCCTATTAAATATGCAGCGGAGCATATAAAAGAAATGGGAAAAGGAAATTTCACAATTCCAATAGAAGAAAAATATTTTAAATTAGAGGATGAAATTGGAGATATTATAAAGTCCTTAGACAGAATGCAGGATTCTATAAAATCTATGCTAGGTAAGGTAAAGGAAAGTTCTGGGGTAGTTTCAGAGGAGGGAGAAAAGTTGCTATCTGCTTCAGAAGAAATGACAGGTTCCTCAAGTGAAGTCTCAAATGCAATACATGACGTAGCTGTAGGAATTTCAAATCAAGCTGGAGAACTTGTAAAGGCTACCACAACTATATCAAGTTTTGGAGAAAGGCTTGATATGGTGGTAGGTGAGTTATCATCAATAAGCGAAAATTCTGTAAGTATAAATTTGGTAGCTAATGATAGCAATAAAAAGATGGTAAATATGATAGTATCCGTAAAAAATATTGAAGAGTTTTTTAAGGATTTTTTAAATGTAATATCTAAACTGGATAATAATGTAGGTCAAATAAGTGAGATGACAAATTTAATAAATAGTATTTCAGAGCAAACTAATCTTTTAGCTCTAAATGCAGCAATTGAAGCTGCAAGAGCAGGAGAATCTGGAAAAGGATTTGCTGTGGTGGCAGATGAAATAAGAAAGCTAGCAGAAAGAAGCAAGGAATCTTCTGAAAGTATAAATAAATTAGTAGAAAATATAGATAAAGATAAAAAAGATATTATAAATAATACTGAAAAAATGAAAGAAGAACTTGATAGTCAGTCTAAAACTATAGAGGAAACTATAGATGTATTTAAAAATATAATAGAAGCTATTGAGGATATTGTTCCTAAAATACAAAATGTTAATAGTTCAGCCTATTCTATAAATGAAGAAAAAGATGAGGTTTTGTCTAAGATGGAAGGAAGCTCAGCTATTTCAGAAGAGATATCTGCCTCTTCGGAAGAAATAAGTGCTTCTTCTGAGGAAATGCATAATTGTTCAAAGGATGTATCTATATCTGCGGAGAAATTAAGTGAAATGACTAGAGCAATGAATGAAGAGGTAAATAAATTTAGAATATAAATAAAGAATTTATTACAATTATAATAAAATAAATTATAGTAAATTAAAAACAAATCTTATATTTGTTTTTGTAAATAGGAATACTGCATGGATAGAAAATATAATTTTATAATTTTGAGGGTATTTCTAGAAATGCTTGGCATGAAAGATTCCTTTTTTAAGGAACTTTCATGTTTTTTTATATTTATGATAAAAATTTTGCTACATCATATTGATATTTATTAAGATAAATATTACAATATAAAAAAGGTAATATATTACCTTTTTATTTTCTATTAGGAGGAATAGCATGGATAATACAAAAGAAATGGATAATATTGATAAAAGATATCATATTTTTGGTATGCTATTTTTATTGTCTAATAAGCTTGAAACACTAGGAAATAATTTTCTTGGAGAACTCACAACAAAACAATGGCTTTTTATGTTAATATTAATGAATTTTTTTAAAGAACCTCCTACTCTTAGTGAATTAGCTCTCGAAATGGGAACTTCACATCAAAATGCAAAACAAATTGCCATTAAACTTGAAAAAAAAGGATTTTTAGTAGTGAACAAGGATATTAAGGATAAACGGGTATTAAGGTTAACTCCTACGAATAAAATTAGAGAATATGTAAAATTAAGAGAAGATAAAGATCACTTTTTTATTGAGAAATTTTTTAACGTATTAACAAAGGAGGAAGTTAAAAGTATTTATGAAAGTTTTACTAAACTATTAGATAATATACAAGTTATAGAAAATGAATTTTTATAAAAGTATAATTTCAGGAGGTAAAGTATATGTATAATAAAATAGCAGTAATATATAAATCAAAATATGGTAGCAGTAAAAAGTATGCCCAGTGGATAGCAGAGGAAGTAAAGGGAGATTTATTTAATTCTTCAAACATTAAAGGAGAAAAGTTAAAAGAATATGATATTATTGTTTATGGTGGAGGGCTCTATGCTAGTGGAATTTCAGGTATATCTCTTATAACTAAAAATTTCGATATTTTAAAGGATAAAAAAATAATAGTATATACAGTAGGACTTGCTTCAACGGACAAAAAAGAAATATTTATTCCTATTATAGAAAAAAATTTCCTTAAATCTAAGAGACAGGAAATAAAATTTTTCCATTTGCGAGGTGGAATAGATTATAAAAAGCTAAGTTTAGTACACAAATCTATGATGGCAATGCTTAAAAAGGTAACGGCTAAGAAAGCTGAAGATAAGTTAACAGATGAAGAAAGAGAATTTTTAGATACCTATGGAGATAAAGTAGATTTTACAGATAAAAATACAATAGTACCTTTAGTTAAGTATATTAGTAATATTGTCTAGCTAGGTGACTAAATAGAATTATATTAAGAAGAAATAGCAAAAACTCCAATAAATGTTTTGGCTTAAAAGACAAGCTTAGAACGGAAGATAACAACCGGCTTGGGTTATTTATTTATACCTTTGCCGGATCTTTGGTAGTGTAAATAATAAAACTACAAAGTAATTAGTTCATAATAGTCTTCTCCCCATTTGCACATCATACTAAGAATAGGCATTAAACTCTTACCTAAATCCGTTAATGAATATTCAACCTTTGGGGGAACTTGAGGATAAACCTTTCTGTTAACTAAATTATCTGATTCTAGTTCCCTTAGCTGTTGAGTTAACATTTTTTGAGTTATTCTAGGAATCAATTTTTTTAATTCATTGAATCTTTGTGTACTTTTTGTTCCAAGATGCCATATAATAAGAGGTTTCCATTTACCACCTATTAGATCTATTGTAATTTCAAAGGTACATGCATATTCTTTATTTTTAAATTCTAAAATATCGCAGTTAGAGTTCATAGTTTTTATCCTTTCTATAGTATCTTTTTAGATACTATAATACAAAAAAGTGCGTACTTGTTTTGATGAAACTTATTTTTTACAATAGTAGCATAAATTATAAAAAATATCAATAAGGAGGATACATTTATGAATAAGATATTAAATAGAAAAAGTATAAGAAAATATAAAGATATAAAAGTAAGCGATGATATTGTTGAGGATTTATTAAAAGTAGGCATGGCGGTACCTTCAGCTAGGGTATCCAGATGAAGAAAGAAAAATAGAGGATAGATTTAATAAAGGTAGAATACATTATAATAGATGGTAAAAAACTAAACGAATATCATATATAAATTAAAGAAATATGTATTCTATAATGATAAGATATAATAGTAATTTTTAATATGAAGGAGAGAAAATATGTTGACAAATCACTTGGGAATAAAAGTAAAAGATATAGAAAAAGCTCAAAAATTTTATTGTGAAAATTTAGAATTTGAATTTGAGCATAAATACGAGGATAAAGATAAAATTTTAGTATTTCTAAAAAATGAAAATTCAGTCATAGAGTTAATACACTCCAAGAATAATGTGTATAACTCAGTAAAAAATGGAATTATAGATCATTTAGCTTTTACTGTCACTAATATACAAGAATATATTGATAAGTTAAAAAGGAAGAATGTAAATTTTATTACAAATGAAATAACAGAAGTGGATGGCAAGCTAATTATATTTTTTGAAGGTGCTGAAGGAGAAAAAATTGAATTAGTTCAATACATATAGAAATATATTATATGAAGGAGGAGGGTATATGAATAATGCATATTGTTATGAAACCAAAATTGGGAAAATAGTAATTGTGGAAAATGGTACATCTATTACTCAGCTGTGTTTTGGAGAAGATATTCCTAAAGATGTAACCATTTTTGAGACTGATCTACTAAAAGAAGCAAATAAAGAGCTTGAAGAATATTTTAGAGGAAAAAGAGAAAAGTTTGATTTATCCTTTGATCCACAAGGTACAGAATTTCAAAAAAAGGTTTGGAAGGCATTACAAGAAATACCCTATGGGAAAACTTATAGCTATAAAAATGTAGCAGTAAATATAGGCAATGAGAAGGCTTGTCGTGCGGTAGGTATGGCCAACAATAAAAATCCTATACCTATTTTTATTCCTTGTCATCGTGTTATTGGAGCTAATGGTAGTTTAGTTGGTTATGCAGGTGGACTAGATATAAAAGAGAAGCTTTTAAAAATAGAAAAAGAGAACTCGGAAGGGTAAAACAGAACCACACAAAACATACTGAATTGTTAAAAGAGATAAGGGGCTTAGAAGGTATGAAAAGGAAAAAAATACTAGAAAATCTGAAATCACAAATAAAGAAAGGAAATCATATTATTGGTGTAGCCACAGGAACAGGAATGACAGCAAAGTATGCAAAAAAGGGTGGAGCAGATTTCCTTCTCATGTTGAACTCAGGTAGATTTCGTCAAATGGGAAGAAGTTCATTAGCAGGGTTTTTACCCTTTTATAATAGTAATGATATGGTAATGGAATTTGCCTATAGAGAGATAATACCTTTGGTAAGGGACATGCCTATAATTTTTGGATTTAATGCAACGGATCCCACAAAGGATATGGAAAGTTATATAGATGAAATAAAAAATAAGGGATTTTCTGGTATTAATAATTACCCTACAGTTGGATTAATAGATGGTGAGTTTAGTAAAGCTCTTGAAGAGAAGGAATGTCATTATCTAATTGAAGTGGAAGCAATAAGAATAGCCCACCAAAAAGATATGTTTACCGTTGCATTCGTATTTAGTGATATACAAGCAGCTCAAATGATTGAAGCTGGAGCAGATGTAATTTGTGTGCATTTAGGATTAACAGGAGGAGGGCTATTAGGAGCAAAAAAAGTTTTATCGCTAGAAGCTGCAAAGATTAAAGCAGAAAAAATATTTAAAAAATGTGATGAACTAAATCCAGATGTAATTAAGTTAATTTATGGAGGCCCTGTGAAAACTCCAACAGACGTTCAGTATATGTACAGTAATAATGAAAATTTAATGGGATATATAGGTGGATCTGCTTTTGAAAGAATCCCTTCTGAAAAATTTATTACAAATATAACGAAGGCTTTTAAAGTATCCTCACAATTAGATGAAGATGACTTAATGGTTAAAATGTTAGATGGAATTACAAAGCATTATGATTATGTTGAGTTTGTTAAAGAATATGTTACTAAAAATTATATGCGTGAAATTTCCTTTTCAGATTTGGCCAAGGTCGCTCATGTATCTAGGAGTTACCTAAGTACTTTGTTTAAAAAGGAGGTAGGCTGTAGTTTTCGAGAGTATCTAGTTAAATTTAGAATGGATAAAGCAGCAGAAATACTAGATAAAAAAAATATTCAGTTATCAGAGCTATCACCTTTAGTTGGGTATGAAGATTATGCCCAATTTAGCAAAATGTTTAAAAAGTATAAAGGCTGTTCTCCGAAACAATATAAAAATATAACATAAACACAAAAACACCTAATGTAATAACGTTTACACTAAAAAGTAAAAGCAGTATGATTAATTTGTAGTCAATCATACTGCTTTTTATTTTAAGATAATATTTTAAAAATTATTTATCTAGTATTGTAAAGGCTACATAAAACCAAAGTCATGGGGAGGTTGAAGAATTGAAAACAATCGCAATTGCAGGCACATTTGATACCAAGGGGACTGAATATTTATATGTGAAAGAATTGATTGAAAGTTTAGGGCTAGGTACTTTTACTATTCACACAGGTGTATTTGATCCTGTATTTGAGCCAGATGTATCAAATAGGGAAGTAGCGGAGGCAGCAGGAACAGATATTGAAAAATTAGCTGCTAAAAAAGATAGGGCACTAGCAACGGAAACTTTATCAAAGGGCATGGAAATTTTAGTACCTAAATTGTATGAACAGGGAAAATTTCATGGAATTATATCCTTTGGTGGTACTGGAGGGACTTCACTAGTAACACCAGCCATGAGAGCATTGCCTATAGGTGTACCTAAAATTATGGTGTCAACAGTAGCATCAGGAAATACTGCTCCGTATGTAGGTACAAGTGATATTATTATGATGCCTTCTGTAGTAGATGTTGCAGGTCTTAACTCAATTTCAACAAAGGTTTTCACAAATGCAGTATTTGCCATAGCAGGTATGGTTAAGTTTGAAAATACAAAAACAATAGAGAAGAAGCCATTAGTCGCCACAACCATGTTTGGGGTAACAACTCCATGTGTAAATGCAGCCAGAAAATATCTTGAAGCAAAAGGATATGAAGTACTTGTTTTTCATGCAACAGGCGTAGGTGGACAATCTATGGAAGCACTTATTAATGCTGGATTTATTGAAGGTGTATTAGATTTTACCACAACAGAGTGGGCAGATGAAATTATTGGTGGCGTTTTGAATGCAGGACCACATCGTTTAGAGGCAGCAGGAAAAAACCATATTCCACAGGTTGTATCAGTAGGTGCAATTGATATGTGTAACTTTGGACCTTATGATACGGTACCAAAGAAATTTGCAGGACGTAACTTATATAAGCATAATCCTACAGTAACTCTTATGAGAACTAATGTAGAGGAAAATGAAAAAATAGGTAGAAAACTTGTTGAAAAATTAAATATGGCAAAAGAGAAAACTGTTTTAATGTTACCTCTTAAAGGAGTATCAGGAATTGATGTAGAAGGTCAACCATTCTATGGGATAGAAGAAGATAAGATGTTGTTTGATACCTTAAGAAAGGGTATTAATAAAAATGTTGTGGAACTAATAGAATTGGATTTTGCAATTAACGATGTAGAATTTGCAGAAATAGCAGCGCAAAGATTAATTGATTTAATGAATAGATAAAATTATATAAGGGAGGATTTATAAATGAATACAATGACAAGAAAAGAAATTATGAAAAAATTTAGAGAAGAAGTTAAAAATGGTAAAGCATTAGTAGGAGTAGGAGCTGGAACAGGTATTACTGCTAAAAGTAGTGAAGCTGGTGGAGCTGATATGCTTATAATTTATAATTCAGGAAGATATAGAATGGCAGGTCGTGGATCATTGGCAGGATTGTTATCTTATGGTGATGCAAATCAAATTGTAGTTGAAATGGGCTCAGAAGTATTACCAGTTGTAAAAGATACACCAGTATTAGCAGGTGTGTGTGGAACTGATCCTTTTAGAGTTATGGATGTATATTTAAAACAATTAAAGGATCAAGGCTTTAGTGGAGTACAAAATTTCCCAACAGTTGGTTTGATTGATGGTGTATTTAGACAAAACCTAGAAGAAACAGGAATGGGCTATGGTTTAGAAGTAGAAATGATCAGAAAAGCACATGAATTGGACATGCTTACAACTCCTTATGTATTTGATCCAGAGCAAGCAAAAGCAATGGCAGAGGCAGGAGCAGATATTTTAGTAGCTCATATGGGACTAACTACAAAGGGAACAATTGGAGCAAAAACTGCCCTTACATTAGATGATTGCGTAAAGAAGATTGAAGATATTATTAAAGCAGGTAGAGAAGTTAATCCAGATATTATGGTAATCTGCCACGGTGGACCTATTGCAGAACCAGAAGATGCTAAATATGTGATAGAAAGAACAGAAGGAATTGATGGATTCTTTGGCGCATCTAGTATTGAAAGATTTGCAGCTGAGAAAGGTATTAAATCACAAACAGAAGCATTTAAAGCAATAACAAAATAGGGTTTCCAGTTTAATAATTAGGTTAAACTTGAAAGTATAAAAAATTAAAATAAATGGTATATGAAGTGTAGGATGCTTAGAAACAAAAGCTTCTTACACTTCAGTTTGTATCTAAAAGGCATAGATGTTATTGGTGTAGAAGTATTAGATAGAGTTACTTCTACAAAATACGAAGGATAAAATTGGATACAATAATTAGTGAGATAAATTAATATTAAATTTCTATTATCTTCTTAATTTTCTTAAGAGATATTCTATAGATTAAATACATGAAAAAACTAACTATAACGATAATTCCTAAATTAATTCCAAGTGCAATATATTCACTTGAGCTTATACTTCCACTGTTTCCATATAATATAAGAAAATAAAATAGGTAAATTGTAATACTTCCAACTATAGTGGGAATAGTAAATATTTTTTTTAGTTGTACTTTTATACATTTTTCAATATATTTATTATTTGCTCCAAGATTTTTCAGATCATGAAATAAGGTCTTGTTATTAATAGCAATAGTTATACTCCTGGTATATGAAATAATAGCTACTGCTGTAAGACAAATAATGGTAATGTAAATGAACAACATTAGGTATACAGCCATGTTTTTTATACTATCTTGACGGTTTAATACACCAAATGAAGGATAGTATTTCCAATCTAAGAACAATTGATTATTATCTGAAGATAGATTTACGTGTTTATCTGCATAATATTTCTTACCTTTTTCTAGAGCTAGTTTTTTTTCATATTCATCGTAATGTGGAGTAACTGCTGCAGTTTCGGAACTTCTTTTTATAATTTCATTTTTTAATTTATTTGCAAAAACATAAGTTTTATTTGGATTTTTTACATTAAAAAGCACAAATTCTTCAAAATTTTCTATAGGTAAGCTTTTTATATGTCTTTTATAGTCTTCATCAGAAATTACATGTTTTGTTGTTCCATTTTTAAAAAATGGTTCAAAAGTTATTGTTCCTGCATATTTTATTTTTTGGCAAATCTGAGTAACTGGGTTGGTAATTTTATTTACGTCATTAAATTTTTCATAAATATTTTCTGCACTTTCATATCCAATTATGGTTAAATATTCACCAGGATTAACATGAACATTTTTTCCCGAAACTTTATTAAAATCACTTTCACTAAAAAATTCATCATAACCTATTTTATCAATATAATCATGAGTTATTTTACCGTTATCCATATAGTCACTTTTAACATCATCAACTATAAGTGAAATTGATGAAATTTCGTTATAGGAAGTAATATTTGCATTATATTTTTCTGCAAGAGAATATATTTCATCTTTTTTTATTTGATTTTCAGTTTTATTGTAGTAAAAAGAATAGTCAATGGGATTATTATAAATGGAATAAAATAATCCTGTAAGATTTGCAGGGGTATAAAACGCTGCAAATAAAGCACCAGCAATCAAAAATGATATAGTACACATACTTTTAACAGTTTGTTTCCCCATAAACTTCATCATGCTTTTTGGTATAATATTTTTATAGTATTTTTTTTGATGTTTACCTTTTTTACTGTGAATAACAGTATAGGTTACTAGCATATAAATGCCTATTACAGATATTAAAAATGTTATATTCCAAATTAGAGGCATTACATAATTAAGATAGTTTATAATTAGTTGAGGAACACCATAGCCTAAAAGTATGCCCAGAACAACTAAAATGCTTCCAGCTATGCCATACCATGGCTTTACATCTTTTACTAGTTCGCATTTCCTATGCTTATTTAAAATCTCAATAATGTTAGTACGCTTAATAAATTTTGACCCCATAATAAAGATACATAATGTAACAAATAAGCAGAAAATTATTCCAAAGATAAGACCAAACCAGCCTACTTGATATAACATTTCTTGGGTATCAATAATAAAAATCTGAAATAATTTCCAAATTCCAAAGGATACAGGAATACTTACTATTAAACCAATGAAGGAACTAATTAATGTAATAATGGAAAGTTCAGTGAAAAGAACTTTTTTGATTTGGGTTTTTTTTGCGCCTAGTGATAAAAGCACTCCTGTTTCTCTATTTTTATATTTAAAGAATAAAGAGGAAGCATATGTGGTAAAGAGTGCACAACCTATTATTGCAATTCCAAAAATTAAATAGGCTTGTTTTCTACTGTCTCCTTGTTCAGGGAGTATTTTTTGTACTGTTGGACTAAAAAACATTACAGCATAAGAGGTAACAAGCATAACAGATAGTATTGTACAAAATATAAGCATATAATAATTTTTTATATTTTTTGAGCGAAGTTTCGAATATATATTATTCATTGTCATTATTGTCACCTCCCAATTCTTTTAAGGTTTCAAGTAATAAATCTAAAAATTCATTTCTACTATTGTTTTTTATTAGTTCTTTATGAATTTCTCCGTCCTTTAGTACAATAACTCTGTCACAGAAGCTTGCAGAAAAACTATCGTGAGTCACCATAAATACTGTAGCTGAAAGTTGTTCTTTAGCACGAATGAAGGCATTTATTACTGTTTTACTTGATTTGCTATCCAAATTTCCAGTTGGTTCATCTGCTAATATTAAAAACGGATTGTTTATTAACGCTCTTGCAACCGCAGTTCGCTGCTTTTCACCTCCTGAAATTTCAGCTGGGTATTTATTTTTAATATGGGAAATACCAAAAATTTCACATAATTTATTTGCGGAAGCTTCCATAGAAGCAATATTTTTGGTAGCAATAATTTGGGGAAGGCAAATATTTTCAAATATTGTAAGTCCGTCTAGTAGCATAAAATCTTGAAACACAAATCCTAATTTTTCATTTCTGACATTAGCAAGCTCTTCTTCTTTTAGATTTGATATACTTTCTCCATTTAATAAAATTTCACCACTATCAAAGGGAATAAAATTAGATATACTATTTAGCAATGTAGTTTTCCCACTGCCGGATGGGCCCATAACAGCGACAAATTCTCCTTTTTTAATTGTAAATGAAACATTTTTCAATACATCATATTTAGAAGTATTTGTTTTATAAGACTTATATAAATTTTTAATTTCTAACATAATGATAACCACCTTTCTGTATATATAATAACTGAGTTTATATTTTCATTTAATAATGGTAAATGTAAAATATGGTGTAATTTTTGTAATTTTTAGTATAAGAACATATATTCTGTAAAAGTTTGATAATCCTATGATATAATCGTTATGGGGGGGGCTTTGATTGTTTCGTGTTTGTATATGTGATGATGAAAAGATACAAAGAACTGAACTTAAATCTATAATTAGTACAGAGCTTGAACTTAGAGGGATAGATTTTAATGTTTATGAGAGTGAAGATGGTGAAGAGATGATATCATTACTTTCTAAAGATAAAAATTATCTGGATATTATTTTTCTTGATATAGAAATGGATGGAATAAATGGGGTTGAAACCGCAAGACAAATCAGAGCTTTAAATGATAGAGTAGTTATTATTTTTGTAACTGGATTTATGGATTATGTATTTGATGGTTATGAGGTAAAAGCATTAAATTATATATTGAAACCATATAAGAAGGAAAAAATTGTTGATGTTTTATCCGAGGCTTTAAAACAAATTGATATTATAAAAGATAAATTTTTTATAGTACAGTTTAATAGTAATTCATATAAACTTTGTCTTAATGATATTATTTATTTTGTAAGTGATAAACGAAAAATAAAGGTTAAAACAAAGGGAGAGACTTATGAATTTTATGGGAAGCTTGATCAAATTGGAAAAGAGTTGCCAATTTTTTTTGTGAGAATACATCAGCGGTATTTAGTAAATTTAAATTTTGTATTATCTATTGAAAATAATTATGCTCATATTAATAGTGAAGAACTTCCTATTAGTAGAAAAAGGTATCAAAATGTTATGATTGCTTTTGCTAAAACTATGCTTATATGAGAGGTAATATTTATGAAAGAATTTTTACTTTGGTTGTGTTACAGTGTTCTTGTCATGAGTAGTTATTTTACAGTAGGAATAATTTTTTCAAAAATTACGGATTGCTTTGTAGATATAAAAAAAAATAAAATATTTAAGTTAGTTATTTTTGTTGGGTTAAGTGCAATACCATCTGTGGTTATAATTGTAAGTGATGTTGTAAATGTGATATATGCTTTAATAGCGTATATAGCTATTATGCTAATTTGTTATGAGGGAAGTGCTATAAAAAGGATATCTGTTGTCATGGTGTTTTATCCAATTATAGTGTCATTTAATCTTTTTGGTTATAATTTTATTAAAAAAGGTTATTTCCCATATCCTACAATATGGAGCTATATATTGATTTTATTTTGGTTTGTAATTTATAAGGTGATGAAAAACAAAATTTTGTATGCTAAGCAATATATCAATGATAAAACTTGGATATTGATAGATATAATTTGTATTGCGCCACTTATTTCTATAGTTTCAACAATAATTTTTACAACACATAATGAAGAATATAAGGCTTATGTAATAGCATTAGTATGTATTATTTCTAATATTGGAGTTATGTTTCTTATAGGGTATATAGTTGATAGTGTTAAACTAAGACTTGATAATAAAAACTACAAATTGCAATATGATTATTATAAATCATTAGAGGAAAAACAGCTTGAAGTGAGGAAAATATATCATGATATGAATAATCATTTTCAGATAATTAATAATTATATTAACAATAATGATATAAAAGAAGCAAAACTATATTTTCAAAGTTTTGAACAAAAATTTACTTTTTATAGAAATAAAATATTTTGCAAAAATACTATAGTTAATGCAGTTCTAAATAATAAGTACGATCTAATGGTTGAAAATAATATTGATTGCAATATAAATATTTCAATTGATGATATAGTTTCAATGGATGATATGGATTTATGTTCAATATTTGCAAATACACTTGATAATGCTATAGAGGCTTCACTAAAAATAAAAGATTTATCACAGCGTAAAATTACTATAAAAGCTAGAACAAATAAAGGGTATTTTAGTTATTCTATAACTAATAAGAAAGACCAACATATTTTAACTCATAAAAAAACTATTATATCAAGTAAATCAGATATAAAACACCATGGGTTTGGACTACAAAACCTAAAAGATATTGTGAATAAATATAAGGGAAATCTAGATATTAGTTATAATGATACACAATTTTCTGTAGTGGTGATTATAAAAGTTTATTAACTAATGGATGACAAATTTGAATTAGATTTGGACGGAAATATGGAAGGAGTATTTTCAGAGTTATCATCAAAATTGCAGCATATGTCTAAAAATCTGGAGTATAATTTTATAAATTTAAAAAAGAAAAGGAAAAATAAAATATTTAGTTATAGATATATCCCATCAAGTTAAAGCGCCATTAACTTATATTAAATTATTTAATTCACTTTTAATGGAAGATGATTTGAGCAAGAAGGAAACAGAAGAATTTTTATCTAGAAGTAAACAAGAAATAAATAAATTTATGGAGAAATAAGAAACGAACTGCTATAACACTATTATCTTTAATACTAAGTGGCATATTATGTAATTTTTATGAATTTGATGATAAAATGATTAATGAATCTAATAAATATTTAGTTAAAGGAAAAATATACGTTTTAGATTATTGAAAGGGAATGCAAGTTATACAGTATATAAATTTCCATTAGTTCCCTTGATTTTTTGTTGTTACACTAACTATTGTTGAAATCTTAATTACCTATTTTTAAAAAAGATTCTATAGTAAATAAAATTAGGTACAATGAATAAATATATTTAAATATGCAAAGGAAGGATCAATATATAAATAAGAAATTTCATATATTTAAATAAATTAATAGTATTTTAAAGAACACAATTCCAGTAAAAATAAAATTATTACTGGAATTGTGTTTTTATGATTAACTAAGAATTTGATAAATTAAAAAATACTTAGATAGAAAGGGTGGCTAGGCAATAATACCTATAATTAAGGTTTAAATTCAGTCTTTATTAAAATATACAGTTATTCCTTTATTTACTCAAAATTTTTAAACTCTTAAACCACAGATTTAAAACATGATAAAGATAAAAACAACTTAACTATGAGTTAAATTTTCTATATCATATTCAACTATGAATCTATTGGTATACAGGTTAAAGTAAGTTATACTAAGTGCATAGGATCCTACAATAACTATATGGAGTGATAAATAATGGAAAAATTATTAATAGGTGAAGTTATTTATAGATTAAGAAAAGAAAAAGCTATTACCCAAGAACAGTTGGCAAATTTTATTGGAGTATCCACAGCAGCAGTATCTAAATGGGAAAGTGGAACTTCATATCCAGACATAACATTATTACCAGTTATTGCAATATTTTTTAACGTTACTATTGATACGCTATTAAATTTTAAAATTCAACTTTCAGATGAGGAAGTTATGAAAATATTTGCTGAATGTGAAAAACTATTTAGTAATGGTGAGTTGGGAAAAGCTATAGTTAAGAGCAAGGAATACATAGTAAAGTATCCATCAAGTTATTATTTAAAGCTTAGGATGGGTTTCTTATTTACTATGTATTCATGGAAAAGTACAGAGGAAGAAAAGGGTATGGATATGATAAAGTATTCTATTGAACTATTTAAAGATATAGCTAAAAATTGTACAAAAATAGAATTAGTTGAACAAGCACTATTTCAACTGGGTGCATTATATCCATCAATAGGAGAAGAAGATAAAGCTATAGAAGTTTTAAATAAAATTAATAAAAGTGAGCTTGATCCTAATCTTTTACTTTCTAATATATATATGAAGAAAGATGAATTAAAAAAAGCAAGGGAGATATTACAAAGTAAACTATATAAAAATATTAATGATATAACCTTTGTATGCTTCAGTTTGGCCAATTCTTATATGAAAGATAAAAAAGATTTAAGTATGATAGAAAAATATTATAACTTATCAATTAACATTAAAAAAGTTCTTTCATCTAATGGAGATTATATCTTAAGTTTATCAATGGAATACTTAAATTTTGCACAAGTTTATTTGAAATTTGGTGAAAGTAAAAAAGCTATAGATATGCTACATAAGATGGTAGAAGATATAGGAGAAAATGATATTAATGAACCAGAAAATTTTAGAGATATTTGGTGTTTTAATGAAATTCCAAAGGGAAAGAAAACTATAACTATGAATTTATATGAAAATATATTTAAAATCTTTGAAGCACCAGAATTTGATTTAATTAGAGAAAATAAAGAATTTATTGATATAATAAATGATTTGAAAAATTTAGAGAAAAAATCTTTGAGTGAGAAATAAAAAATATAAATAAAAGAGATGGTTTTATAAATAAAAATCAATTCTATGTCTAATATTAGTCTTGATAGTTAGATAAATAGTCATATGGTAATAGATTTTATATAAAAGGATTAGTTAATCACAGATTTTATATTATATCCATATTTTATATAGTAAAAAATAATTGAAGGTGTGCAATGAAGAAAAGATTTGGAACAGTTCTAAATTGTATTGATGGTAGGGTTCAGATTCCTGTGACAAATTGGTTGAAAGAAAACTTTGATGTGGATTATGTAGATTTAATTACAGAACCTGGAATAGATAAGGTGTTATCTCAAGGTCAATGGCTTGAAATTGAAAGGTTAAGAGAGAAAGTTATAATTTCAATAACAGCCCACAATTCTAATGTAGTTGCTGTGGTAGGACATTATGATTGTGCTGCAAATCCTGTTAGTGATTGCAGGCATTTTCAGGAGATAGTAGTATCCACGTATGTAGTAAAGTCATGGAGACTTCCAGTTAGAGTAGTTGGTTTATGGGTAGATGCGTTTTCATGTGTACATGTTGTCAGTATATAAGTTGCAAATATCTATGATGTATAGAAAATAATTAAATGAATTTAAAAAGATTATAAATTTAAAAGGCAGCTTTTGAGCTGCCTTAATCATTTAATATTTAAAATTTATACAGAAATCTTGTATACTATATTTTACAAAAAAATATTGGCTGTTGCATTTACAATGTTAGCACCAAAATATTTAGGTAATGTAGGTAAATATCATGCAACCAAAAATACTGAAGGTAAAAAGGTTGAAAATAGACCACTTACAACTCAAGAAAAAAGAAGATGTACTGCAATGTTTATAATGGTTGCAATATTATTCCTTATGAGAAATAGACTTCATCACATGATGACAGATGAAGATCTTGAATTAAAAGATTCATCAAACCTAAATGTTTAATTAAAATAGAAAATAAGAATAATTTTAAGTAATAAAATAAGTCTTTAGTAAGAGATGTTGCTTTGTAGAAGAAAAGGTTGAATTCATTGAAAAATATATCTAGATGTTATATGATAATGAATACAATCATTAATTTGTGAAAAATTGTATAGACAAGTATTATAATATTGTATTTCATATTATGGAGGGTAATTATGTACGAATCAAGGGAAAATTATTTAGAAACAATTTTAATATTAGAAAATAAAAATGGAAGTGTAAGATCTATTGACATTGCAAAGGCACTTGATTTTAGTAAACCAAGTGTTAGTCATGCAGTAGGTTTATTGAAAAAATCTGGACATATTAATATAGATAGTAAAGGATACATTAATCTCACTGATATAGGCCGTGAAAAAGCAGAAAGTATATATGAACGTCATCAGATTTTGACTAAATTTTTTGTTGAAACAGCAAAAGTATCTGAGGAAATAGCTGAAAAAGATGCTTGCAAAGTTGAACATGTAATTAGTGATGAAACTTTTCAAGGGATTAAAGAGTTTATGAAAAAGTGATAAGAAAATGACAGAAATTTTTTGTGCTTTGGATTATGTGCTTTTATTAGCTGATCATAATGATCCAGAGAAGCATAAGCATTGGGCAAAGCATTTACTTATTAGTTTAAAGGGAAATTTCGATTGTTTAATTGAAGGTGAAAAAATTAGTTGTGAAGGAATTATGATTTTATTGAAAGCAATGGTATATATGGTTTAGTATATATATTTGATGAAACCACAGATATATCTAAAAAAATGGAAGAAACATATTTAAATGAAACTCCTTATTACATTTTCAAATCAGATACTGTAGAAGAGATGAAAACAATTTGGAATGATAGTATGGGAAAGACAAGGGATTTTAAAAAGATAAAAGAGAATTATCCTACATGCATAACTTTAACGAGATGTTTGATAGAATTTTAAATGATAAACCTAAAATTAATATATTTAGCTGCGAATTAAATTCTAAATCTTTAAAAAAGGAGTGGACAACATTTGGATGAAAGCAACTTAGAGCAAAATTATTTTATCTTTGATGGAATTACAACAATTGTAGAGAGAGATAATGATGATTATCGAACTGTTTATAAGATGAATTGTCAGAAAGGATCTGGATTTATAACTGTTTATCAGGTTTTCCCAGGAATTAAACTTCTTTATAATGAATTTGATGCTGTAAGCTGCTATTGTGGGAAACAATCCTGTGATAATATTATGGAAATTAATTATTGTTTAGAAGGAAGATTGGAATGTGAACTTCAAAATGGATTGTATTTATATATGGGGGAAGGAGATTTTTCTGGTTTTATGATGAATAATCACTCCATAACAACAGGATTTCCCCTTAAATATTATAGGGGAATTTCCGTAGAACTTCATATTGATGAAGTAGAGCATATACTTCCTACAATTATGAAAGAGATGTCTATTGATATCTGGGCATTAAAGGATAAACTTATTTGTAAAAATCAATATTTTATTATAAGAGCAAGAAATGAAATTGAACATATTTTTTCAGAGCTTTATTCAGTTCCATTATCAGTCCAAAAACCTTATTTTAAATTAAAGATTTTAGAGCTTCTTTTGTTTTTGAGCAAAATAGATGTTCATAAAGAAGATGATCAAAAGCTTTACTATCCTAAACAACAGGTTGAAATCATAAAGAAAATTCAGAAACAGATAACAGAACACCCAAAACGAAGATACACTATTGATGAACTTGCAAAAGAACATGGTATTAGCAAAACAACCTTAAAAACATGCTTCAAAGGTGTTTATGGAACTTCCATTGCAGCTTATATGAAGAAATATCGTATGGAGTATGCAGCTGTATTGCTTCAACAAACTAGGAGTAGTGTTGCAGATATTGCGGTTAAAGTGGGATATGAAAATCAGAGCAAATTTGCAGCAGCTTTTAAAGAAATTGTGGGAATAAGCCCTATGCAATATCGAAAAATAAATGTCTGATTGGAGCTAAAGCTGACTCTTAGGAGTTGGAGCACAGATTTAAAAAATGCTAAAATAGACTTAGTTAGAACTAACTAAGTCTATTTTTTATCCTCTTCTATAGCCATTATCTAATATATTTAAGATAAGTGGAGGTAAGCAGAGGAGGATGATTTTTAATTTTCAAGTAGAGTTAAAAATCTATATAAATATTAGAAACTTATTTATGATATAAGGAGCGTGATTTTTAATATGGAAAATACAAAAGTTGAGTCCCCTATTTCTAGACTTAGGGAATTTGCAAAACCACATAGAGCTAGTTTTATAGGCTCTGTGTTACTGGCTATTATTGGTGTGGCATCCGGGATGATTCCTTATTTTGCTGTAGCAAATATGGTGGTTAAGTTAATTGGAGGAGAAAAGAATATTTCTTACTATGGTTTTTGGTGTGTTTTAGCAGCTGCAGGATTAATTTTAAAGACCATTTTTATGAATTTATCTACAACTGTTTCTCATACAGCTACTTATGCTACTTTAGAGGAGATTAGACTCAGATTGGTTTCAAAACTTTCTAGAGTGCCTATGGGATATATTATAGAAACTCCCTCTGGTAAATTAAAAAGTATTATTGTAGATCAGGTAGAGAGTATTGAGTCTACTTTGGCTCATTTAATTCCAGAGATGACATCAAATCTTTTGGTGCCTATAGCTATTGTTGTATACATGTTTATTTTAGACTGGAGAATGGCATTTGTATCTTTTATTACACTGCCAATAGGATTTTTGTGTTATAAGGGTATGGCCAAGGATTATGAAAAGCGATTTAGTGGTTTTGTAGCGGCAAGTAAAAAAATGAATACTACAGTTATTGAGTATGTAAATGGAATTGAAGTAATAAAAGCCTTTAATCAATCTGCAAATTCTTATGAAAAATATACAGATGCAGTAACAGGGAATGCAAACTATGCGGTGAATTGGATGAAGGATTGTCAGGTTTTTATGTCTATGTGCTTTACAGTATGGCCTGCAGTTTTGGTATCAGTATTGCCATTTGGATGTTATTTTTGTATGAATGGAAGTCTCACAATTCCTGTATTTATTACTATAGTGATATTATCTTTGGGAATTGTAGAACCAATACTTTCAGCTATTAGCTTTACAGATAGAATTGGACAAATAGGAACAGTTGTAGGAGATGTATCTAAGCTGCTTGACGCTCCTGAACTTGAAAGACCTACTAAAGAAAAAAATTTAAAGGATTTAACTATTGAATTAAAAGATGTAAAATTTTCTTATGATAAAGAAAGTCAAATTTTAAATGGTGTTAATCTTAGGATAAATCCCGGAACTGTAACAGCTTTTGTAGGACCTTCCGGTAGTGGAAAATCTACAATTACAAAGCTTATTGCAGGGTTTTGGGATGTAACAGAGGGTAGTATTAGTATAGGAAATATAAATATTAAAGAAATTCCTCAGAAACAGCTTATGGAACAGATTGCTTATGTATCTCAAGATAACTATCTATTTGATGATACCATAAGGGAAAATATCCGTATGGGAAAAACTACTGCAACAAATGAGGAGATAGAAGCCGCAGCAAAAGCTTCTGGCTGTCATGAGTTCATTATGAAACTAGAAAAGGGATACAATACTGTAGTTGGTGGAGCAGGAGGACATCTTTCAGGAGGAGAACGCCAAAGGATTGCAATTGCAAGGGCTATGCTAAAAGATGCTCCTATTGTTATTCTAGATGAAGCTACTGCTTATACAGATCCTGAAAATGAGGCTATTATTCAAGAATCAGTAGGAAATTTAGTTGTAAATAAGACGCTAATTGTAATTGCTCACAGACTTTCAACAGTTATAGATTCTGATAAATTAGTGGTAGTTAAAAATGGGAAAATTGTGGCAGAAGGAACTCATAAACAGCTTTTAGCTGACTGTAAATTGTATCGTAGCATGTGGGAAGCTCATGTAGATGCAAAAGATGAGGCATAAGGAGGGATAAATATGATAAATACATTTAAAAAAATATTTGACTTTTCAGGAGATAATAGAAACACATTAAAAAAATCTGTAGTATTTAGTGTAATTCATTCTATATTTGATTTTTTACAACTTCTAGCATTAGCAATTGTATTAAATGGGCTTATTAGTGGGATAACAGAAAAAAACATGTGGATGTCTTTAGGCATTATGCTTATAAGTATTGTCGGAAAAACTATTTCTAGTTACATTTCTCATTTTTCTCAAACTAAAGTTGGTTATTTTATGTGTGCAGATAAGAGAATTCATATAGGGGATCAAATGAAATATTTGCCTATGGGATATTTTAATAGTAATAGCCTTGGTAGTATTACATCTTCTGTAACTACTACAATGGGAGATATAGAAAATAATGCACCTATAGTACTTACAAAGATTCTTCATGGGTTTATTCATGCTGGGGTAATTATGATAGGTATAACAACTTTTGATTGGCGTATTGGATTAGTAGTATTTATGGGAATTATTCTTTTTGTATGGGCAAATGCTTTGTTGCAAAAAAAATCCCATTTAAATTCTCCTAAAAGACAGGAAGCTCAGGCAAAACTTGTAGAAGCTACATTGGAATATGTACAAGGTATAAGCGTAGTAAAAGCTTTTAATATGGATGAGAATACAAATAAAAAGATTGACCAAGCTATAAAAGAAAGTAGAGAGGGAAATATTTTATTGGAAAAAACCTTTATTCCTTATACTGTTTTACAGCAGCTGGTATTGAGGGTTAATAGTGTAGCTGTTATATTTATTGCTATTTTGTTTTATGTAAATGGAACCATGGAACTTTTCAAATGTCTTCTTATGGTAATTTCAGCTTTCATGATTTATGGGCAATTAGAGTCAGCTGGTAGTGTATCTGCATTGCTTAGAATGTTGGATGTTTCCATGAATAAAGTAGATGAAATTGATGCAATTCCCGTTATGGATATTGATGGAAAAGGTATCGTACCACAGAACTATGATATAAAGTTTAACAATGTGAGTTTTTCTTATTATGATAAAAAAATACTTAAAAATATCAATCTAAAAATTCCAGAAAAAACTACTACTGCTATAGTTGGACCTTCTGGAAGCGGAAAAAGTACTCTTTGTAATTTAATTGCAAGGTTTTGGGATGTAACTGAAGGTAGCATTACAATAGGTAATAGAGATATTAAAGAATACACATTAAACAGTCTCCTTAAAAATATTAGTATGGTGTTTCAAAATGTTTATCTTTTTCAAGATACTATAGCCAATAATATTAAGTTTGGTAAAACTAATGCTACTATGGATGAAGTTATAGAGGCAGCTAAAAAAGCCTGCTGCCATGATTTTATTAAATCACTTCCTAATGGCTATAATACTGTGATTGGCGAGGGAGGATCTAATATATCTGGAGGAGAGAAGCAAAGAATTTCTATTGCTAGAGCCATTTTGAAGGATGCACCAATAATTATATTAGATGAAGCAACTTCTAATATAGATCCAGAAAATGAAAGTCGCCTCCAAGAAGCCATAGCAGAACTTACAAAAGATAAGACCATTATTATGATTGCTCATAGATTAAAAACAGTAAAACAGGCAGATCAGATTATTGTTCTGGATAATGGTAATATAGTTCAAAAAGGTACACATGATGAATTAATTAATAAACCAGGTATTTATGCTAATTTTATTGGGGTACGTAAAAAGGCTATTGGGTGGAAAATTGTTAGTTAAATAAATTATTTTTCATCTATTGACTGTTACATTGTGTAATAGTGTATATGATATTCATTAAACTTAAATTGGATGTATAAATCAATAGTAAAGCAAATACGTCAATTAAGGTTTTAAATCTTAATTGACGTATTTGCTTTTAAAATTTTATTAAAACATAATATTACAAATAAAATTTTTGAATTAAAGGTTATATTTTCTAATACGATAATATTTTATGGAAATGTAATGTAATTTGGAAAGGAGTTATATTGATGGTGAAAATCCAATATGATAAGATTTTTGAGGAACAAATTTCTAATTCTTTTAAAAATAGAAAAAATAAAGCTACGGAAAAACATGATGAAAAAAATAAAGTTTTTGATATTAAAAAATTTTCTTCAAATAATAAGAAAGTTAGAGCTCATAAGTATTTTTTAGAAGGTAATGTAATAAAATTATATCTTGTAGAAAATGGAATGAAAATAAAGTGCCTTAAAAGAATTGCTTTAAAAGATGCAGATGCATCAATTTTAGCTCAGATAGAGAACGTGAGTCCAGAAGAGTTACGTGTAATTGTTCAAATGCAACAAGATGAAAGGAAAAAAGATGAAAATAAAAAAAATGAAACTGAAGAATATAGTATTTATGATACTAAAAGCTATTTGAGAAATTTAAAGTGATTTATTAGGTGCATACATTATAAATTTTTATGATAAGACTTTTATTCATAGTTATATGTTTCCAAAATGCTATAGTATTTTAAATGGTAAATATCTATAAAAAGTTTAAGTATTCAATTAGATATAGCGATATATATAATATTATAAAAAATATTTTATATGAAATGGGTGTTCAAAATATGGCAAAAATAAGTTTAGATAATTTAATTAGTAAAGTTGAAGATATGCCTATTCTACCGGATGGAATAAATAAGATAATATCTCTTGCGGAAGATCCTTACTCTACAGTACAGGAATTGGAAAAGGAAATATTAACTGACCAAAGTCTTACATCAAAAATATTGAAATTAGCTAATTCAACCTATTATGGATATGCTAGAAGAATTGATACTGTATCAGAAGCAGCTGTACTTTTAGGTGCTCAAGCAATAAAAAGTTTAGCTCTTGCATCAGCAGTAAGTGAATATCTTGTAAAAGAACTTCCGGGAGGATATGGTCTTGAGAAATATGAGCTTTGGAATCAATCTCAAAGCTGTGCTATAATAGCAAGATTTATAGCTAAAAAATTAAAATATCCTAAAGCTGAACAAGCTTATGTTGCAGGTCTTTTAAGAGATATTGGTAAAACTATATTAAATTATTATGTAGCTAAAGAATATCAAACAATAATAAATAAAGTAGATGAAGAGGGAAAAACTTTTGTAGAAGCAGAGGAAGAGATTCTTGGATTTAATCATGGAGAAGTAGGAGCTAAAATAGCTGAAAAATGGAATTTTCCATTATCTTTAGTAGAGAGTATTCGTTATCATCATTCACCAGAATTATCAAAAGAAGATCCTAAATTAGTTTCTATAGTACATATAGCGGATTCTATTACTATGATGTTAGGTGTAGGTGTTGGAAACGATGGATTATCTTATAAATTTTCAGATTTTGCCCTTGAAACTTTAAATATAAAAGGAGAAGTTATTGAAAGTATAATCTGTGAATCAGTAGATTACTTAAATGATAACGATAGTTTTAATATTATTTAAATATTGAAAAAGCTATAATATATTGCTGATGCATGATACAGATTACATAAATAATCTTTTAGATTATAATATTGATTTAACCTTAACTGGACATAGCCATGGAGGATAAGTGCATATACTCTTTTATGGTGGTGTGGGAAAAACTTTGTATGCAATAAAATGAGTAATTAAAAATAAGCCTAGGAACAAAAATTATAATTTTATTCCTAGGCTATTTATATATTCTAAAGTAAAGTTAAATATTATGCAAACATCTAAAATATAATTTTTATTGAAATTATTATTTTAGATAGTTAGTATTTATTAAATACCTTTTGCTAAAGAATGACTTAAATTAAGTTTTTCTTTAAATACAAATCTGTAAGCTTGAATTATTATTGTAGGTAAAGCAGCTAAAATATAAATATATATAAAATGCTCTATATTAAGGGGGCTAACCTCAAATAATGCTTTTAAAGGATCAAAAGCTAAAACTAAATTTAATAAAAAGAATCCTGTAGAAAAGGCTATCCAAGTATATTTGTTGGAAAATAACCCTATTTTAAAAATAGAACTGCTAGAACGACAATTGAATCCATGGAATAATCTACTTAAGCATAAAGTAGCAAAAGCCATAGTTGCTGCTAAGTTTTCACCATAACCTTTTAATCCTATATGAAAGGCTACCATGGTGAATATTGTTATTAATATACCTTCACTTAGAATACCCTTTAAGAAATCTTTAGAAAGTATAGGTTCATCTATATTTCTAGGCTTTTCATTTATTAAATCATTTTTAGTTTGTTCAACCCCAATAGCTATAGCTGGCAAGCTATCTGTAAGTAAATTTATAAATAAAAGGTGAACAGGAGCAAAAGGCACAGGTAAAGCAAACAGTGAAGCATATAAAACGGATAAAATACCAGCAGTATTTCCAGAAAGTAAAAATCTAATGGCATTTTTTATATTGCTATATATACTTCTGCCGTTAGAAATAGACTTAACAATGGTTGCAAAATTATCATCTGTTAAAATCATTGAAGCTGCGTCTTTAGATACTTCTGTACCTGTTATACCCATTGCAATACCTATATCTGATTGCTTTAATGCTGGAGCATCATTAACGCCATCCCCAGTCATAGCCACAATTTTTCCTTTTTCTTGCCATGCTTTTACTATTCTTATCTTGTGTTCTGGAGAAACTCTAGCATATACAGATATATTTTCTACTCTATCTTTTAACTCTTCATCACTAATTTTATCTAGCTCTACACCTTCTATAGCTTCATCATTATTTCTTAGTATTCCTATTTGAGAGGCTATGGAGGAAGCAGTTATTTTATGGTCACCAGTTATCATTACTGGTTTTATACCTGCGTGTATACATTGTTTAACAGCTTCAAAAGATTCTTTTCTTGGAGGATCAATCATTGATATTAAACCTAAAAATATATAACTATCTTCATCTTCCATAGAAAGTTCAATATCTTCTTTTATTTCTTTATAGGCAAAAGCTAGTACCCTTAATCCCTTTTGTGAAAACTCATAATTTACACTTTCAACTTTTTTCTTATCTTTATTCGTAAATTCCTTTATACCTTCAGAAGTTCTTATGTATTTTATCCTTTTAAGGAGAACATCTACAGCACCTTTGGTAATCATAAGGTATTGTCCATCAATTTTATGAGAAGTACTCATAAGTTTTCTATTTGAATCAAAAGGTAATTCTGAAAGTCTTGGATAAGTTTTTCTTAAATCTAATTCATCTAATGAATAGTTTTTACCTAATTCTACAAAAGCTATTTCAGTAGGATCACCTATTTTTTTATTCTGTTGCACAGTAGAATCATTACATAAAATTGAAGATTTAATTAAAAGATTTTGTACAGAATTTTTTAAATCAAATTCATTCGACTCAAATATTTTATTGTCTATATAGATTTTTTCTGTTTTCATTTTATTTTGAGTAAGGGTGCCTGTCTTATCAGAACATATTACTGAAACACATCCTAACCCTTCTACAGCTTTTAGCTTTTTAATAATAGCATTTTCAGAAGCCATTTTTTGAGTACCAATAGCAAGTACAATAGTAACAATAGAACTTAAAGCTTCTGGAATAGCAGCCACAGCTAAGGCTACAGCAAACATTAAGGAATTTAATACAGAAGATCCTCTATGTATGTCAAGTAAAAATATTAAAGCGGATATCACTAAAATTATCATCGCTAATTTTTTACCAAAATCATCTAGACTCACTTGAAGAGGGGTTTTCTTTTCTTGAGTATTCTCAATAAGTGAGGCTATTTTTCCTATTTCTGTATTCATACCAATATTAGTTACAACTACAGTAGCTCTACCATAGGTAACGAAACTACCAGAGAATACCATATTCTTTTGATCACCAAGGGCAATATCATTTTCAGATATAGTGTCTGCAGTTTTAAGAACGCTTTCAGATTCACCAGTTAAAGAGCTTTCATTAACTTGAATAGAGTAGTTTTCTATTATTCTTCCATCGGCAGGTACATAATCACCAGCTTCTAAAATTAAAATGTCTCCTGGAACTATCTCTCTAGATAAAAGTTCTATTTTTTTACCATCTCTTATTACTTTAGCATGAGGAGAAGATAGCTTCTTTAAACTATTTAGAGAATTTTCAGCTTTTACATGCTGAACTGTACCTAATATAGCATTAAGAGTAATAACAGCAAATATTACAATGGTGCTTTCTATATTTCCTGTTACCATAGAGATTATTCCAGCTATTATTAATATAATTACTAAAAAATCTTTAAACTGTTCTAAGAAAACCTTAAGGATTGTATCTTTTTTCTTTTCTACTAATTCATTGTATCCATATAATTCTCTTTGTTTTTTTGTTTCTTTAGAATTTAAACCATTTTTACTCACATTAAAGTATTTCATAGTTTCTTCAATAGATTTATGAAAATATTTTTCCATGAAAATTTCCTCCTTCTAGTTATAGATTAAAATGCTTAAAGGGTTAAAGAATTCATTGTAAAACATTACTAAAAGCACAGTACTAATAATAGTATCTATATTTTTAGGTTAAGGTTATATATTATTAAAAATTATTTTTATTTTTTAGCTTGGTTTTTTAATATAAAATTATAAATTACACTTATGTAAGTTTAATTTTTTATCCTCCTTAAATTAGATATTATTGGTAATATGAAGTCCCTAAAATAATTTATAATTGCCTAGCAAATAAAAAAGACTTTTAATATAATTCTTAGAATACAAAAGAATTATATTAAAAGTCTTGCAACCAAACTTTGGTATATAACACCAGGCTAGAAAACTAACCGGGCATGTTGATGTTATATTTTATACTACTCCCTTTTAACAACATATAACAATATTAACTTAAATATATAATATAACTTTGCGGAGAGCTTGTCAATAAAATTACCAAATTTAGTTTGAAAAAATATATAATTAATTATTAATTTATTCAATCAATAAGCCGTGATATAATTATTAATGGTTATTAAAATAAGTCCACTTTTGAAAAATTTTAAGGGCAAATAATAATTATTATAAGTAATATAGTGTAGATATTGACATTATTATAGGGAAAATTAAATAATTTTAATGGTTTTCAAACTAATAAATATTATAGCTATATAAGGTCAGAACTTAGTTATTTTTGGATTTTTATCAGTGCTTTTAGTAGTTTGAAGAGAAAAGATTATTTAAATAATAAAAATACAATATAGGGGGGGAATTAATGTACAAGATAATGATAATAGAAGATGAAGAAAAAATAGCAAATATTATAAAGAAATCCCTTGAAAAATGGGGTTTTGAAACTTACATAGTAAAAGATTTCAATGACATATTTCAGGAATTTTTGCATATAAATCCTCAGCTTGTGCTTATGGATGTAAATCTTCCTGCTTATGATGGTTTTTACTGGTGCAGTAAAATCAGAAGTATGTCAAAAGTACCTGTAATATTTTTATCCTCAAGAAGTACCAATATGGACATTGTTATGGCTGTAAATATGGGTGGGGATGATTATATAACAAAACCGTTTTCTATTGAGGTACTTAATGCAAAAATAAATGCTATTTTAAGGAGAACTTATTCTTATAGAGATTCCAATATGGATGTTCTTGACTGTAAAGGTGCTATGTTATCCTTAAAGGATAATATACTTTACTATCAAGATAAAACTATTGAACTTACAAGAAACGAGTTTAAAATTCTTTATATATTAATGAAAGAGTATGAAACTATTGTGAGCAGAGAGGATATAATGCAGGAACTTTGGCAGGATGAAAACTTCATTGATGATAATACTTTAACAGTTAATATTAATAGGCTGAGAAAAAAGTTAAATAAAATAGGCCTTAATGATTTTATTAAAACCATTATAAATCAGGGATATGTTATAAAATGAGCTTTATTAAATATCTAAAAGAAAACATTAAGCTCTTAGCATTTTATATTTTCCAAATAATTTTTATATCATTAACTATATATTTTGATAGAAAAAATAGAGTTTTAACTTCTAATATTTTTTATATCATTTTTGTTTCTATGTTTATGTTTATTACTTATATTGCAATAGATTATTATAGAAAATACCAGCAAATTAAGAAACTTTTAGATGTTGAAGCTTCAGAGGATAAAACTTCCATTTTACCTAAACCTATAGACTGTAAAGAAGAAATATATTATTCAATAATAGATAGCCTTTATAATGATTTTATGGAAACTGTAAAAAATATAGAAAATGAATTTAAGGAAAATAAGGAGTTTATGACTGCTTGGGCTCATGAGATAAAAACTCCAATAACAACTTCAAAGCTTTTAATTAGCTGTGAAAAGCAAGGTCTTGATACAGAAAACTTAAAACCTTTGGAAGAAGAGATAGAGAAAATTGATGATTATGTTGAAAAAGTACTTTATTATTCAAGAAGTGATAATTTTTCTAAGGATTACACTATCTCAGAAGTTAATATAGCAAAACTAATAAAAGAGAGTGTAAAAAAACATTCCATTATATTTATAAAAAAACATATAAAATTATTAAATGAAGTACCTGAAGCTTTTACTGTGGATAGCGATAAAAAATGGATTCTTTTTATTATAGATCAGATTGTTTCAAATGCATTAAAATATTCTAATGTAAATGGTATTGTAATTTTTAAAACCTTAGAAAATGATAAAGAAAAAGTTTTAATTATAGAGGATAATGGTTTAGGAATTAAAAGTGAGGATTTAAAAAAAATATTTAATAATGCATTCACAGGTTACAATGGAAGAAATATTAACTTAAAGGCTACTGGCATGGGACTTTACCTTTCTCAAAAGCTAGCAAAGAAACTTAAACATCATATAGACATTAAATCGGAATATGGAAAGGGTACTAGTGTATTTATACACTTTCCCAAGTGGCATGATTATTATGATGTTACAAAAATGTAAGATGAACAAGAAAAATGTAAGTTAAAAAAATGGTGATACATTTTGGAATTTTATATACTGAAATAGGGAAATACAACTAAATATTTAAATTTAGTTGAATACATTTTGGAGGTATATAAAATGAAAAAAAAGTTATTTTTAACTACAATATCAATATTGGTAGTAATAGTAATATCAGTAACAGCTTCTTATTTAATTACAGTTTTTAATCATTCGAAAATTTATTCATCTAAAGATTCAAATGAATTTGTAGAAAGGCTTGATAATGAATTTCCAAATTGGATGAAAAAATACAAAGTACCTGGTGTTGCCATAGGATTAATTGAAAATGATAAAATCATATGGCAAAAGGGATATGGTTTTGCTGATAAAAAATCTAATACAAAAGTTACTCAAGATACTATTTTTAGAATAGCATCTATATCTAAACCTATTACTGCTTGGGGAATAATGAATCTTGTAGAACAAGGAAAAATTAATTTAGATGCTCCAGCAGAAAAATATCTTACTCGTTGGCATATTCCACCATCAAAATTTGACACAAAGGGTGTAACTATAAGAAGACTATTAAGTCATACAGCAGGGCTTTCTGTACAAGGGGCTCCTGGATATGATCCGGATAAACCATTACCTACTATAGAACAATCACTTTCAGGAATTGCAGGAAAGCAATGGCGTGTTGGAATAGTAAATAAACCAGGAAATACATTTCAATACTCAGGAGGAGGTTTTTCGGTTTTACAATTAATTGTTGAAGAAGTAACCGGAACAAAATTTGCAGACTATATGAAATCAGAAATATTTAATCCACTTAATTTAAAACATACAAGATATGATAGAAAATATAAAGATAATACTACCATTGCTACTGCATATACAGGCGATGGAAAAGCTATAGTAGATAGACCTTGGATAGAGCATGCCTCTGGCGGAGTATATACAAATTTAGCAGATCTTTCAACTTTTACTGCAGCATGTATGAATGATTCTAATGGAACTGGTGCTGGAAGAGGTGTTTTAAAATCAGATTCCCTTGAAAAAATGTTTTCGCCTCAACTAAATACTAAAAGTTCTTTTGGGGTTTATGGTCTTGGATTTATTCCAACAACGTTAAAAAATGGTGAAAAATTAATAACTCATAGTGGAGATATAACTGGTTGGAATGCTCAAATTGCATTTTTACCTAAAGAAAAAAGGGGTATTGTAATTCTTACAAATGGAGATGCTGGATACTATTTTAAATCTGATGTTCTAGGGGTCTGGACTAATTGGGCTACAGGAAGCAATATTAATGAGACTAAATTTTTGAGAATTATGCAAGCAACATTGTTATCGCTAGCATTTTTTCTAGATATTTTATTTTTGTATTTTATTTATAATATAAAAAAGCAATTTACAAGCAAAAGAAGAATTGTTTCTTTAATTTCTAATAATAAATTTGACTTTAAATATTGTATGAAAGTTATATTACCAGCTTTACTTGTGGCAATTTGGTATTTTATCTTCTATTCAAAAGTTCCTTTTAAAATTATATTTAAATTAGATGATTATTTACTTTTTACATTTTTGTCACCAGAACTTTTTTGGGTAACACTGATTGTTACAATTTTTGGAATTGTCTTAACTCTATTAAATATATTAACTAAAAAAATTAATTAGAATATAGGTTTAGTCTTAAATGCTAATTATATATGGTGTAGAATTGTTATAAGGTAATTTTTACATAAGGGGTATTTTAAAATGGAAGTATTAAAGGTAAACAACTTAAGAAAAGTTTATGGTTCAAAATTTGGTAGATTGAAATATACAGCTATTGATGATATAAATTTAGAGATAGAGAAAGGTGAATTTACAGCAATAATGGGGCCGTCAGGCTCAGGAAAAACAACATTTTTAAATGTAATTTCCACCATTGATAAGCCAACTTCTGGGGATGTGTTTATAGAAGGACAGGATATAACAAAATTAAAGGAGCCAAGTTTGTCCTACTTTAGAAGAGAAAAGCTAGGTTTTATTTTTCAAGATTTTAATTTACTTGATAACATGACATTAAAAGAAAACATTGTCTTACCTCTAATGCTTATGAAAGTTTCTTATAAAACCATACAAAAAAGGTTAGAGATTATAAGTTATAAACTTGGTATTAAGGAAATATTGGACAAGCATCCTTATGAGGTCTCAGGTGGGCAAAAACAAAGAGCAGCAGCTGCAAGGGCAATAATTACTGAGCCATCCTTGATTTTAGCTGATGAACCTACAGGTTCATTAGATTCTAAATCTTCAAAGGAGCTTTTAAATTGTCTTAAAAGCTTAAATGATAGCGGTACTACTATATTAATGGTAACCCATGATGCTTTTGCAGCCTCCTATTGTAAAAGAGTAATATTTATTAAAGATGGTAAATTATTTAATGAAATATACAGAGGAGATATGGAAAAAAAGAATTTTTATCAAAATATAATTAGAATTCTTTCTGTTATTGGAGGTGGCGCTGATGACATTATTTAATATAGCCTTAAATAATATAAAGAACAATTTTAAAAATTACTGGACATTTTTTTTAAGCTCTACTTTCAGTGTTTTTGTATTATATTTATTTATATCTATTGTAAATAATAACAGCATAAAATCTGAGTTTGAGGGTAAGCAAATGCTTACCCTTTTGTTCATTGTGGCTTCTTATATAACTGCAATTTTTTCATCTTATTTTGTATGGTATTCCAACTCTTTTTTAATAAAATCCAGAAATAAAGAATTTGCTCTATATATGATACTTGGGATGTCTAAAATGCAGACTTTTGTTTTAAGTTTTATAGAAAATTTTATAACTACAGTTGGTGCGTTTTTTTTAGGAATTACTTTAGGATTAATTTTTAATAAGTTTTTTCTTATGCTCTTATATACAATGATAGGGGCTCATGGAGATGTAAAAATTCAGCTTAGCTTAAAAGCCTTTGGGGTTTGTTTCGTAGTATTTGGATTTATGTTTATATTAATAAGTATTCATAGCTTTATACTTATGCACAAGGGTAATATTATAGAACTTTTTAATGCATCAAGAAAGACTGAGAAAGATTTAAAGGTATCTTTTATAACTAGTTTCATTGCACTACTTTCTATTATTTTTTTAGGAGTTGGATATTATATAGCAATAAAAAAGATTACTTTTAATATTAATCTTGCTTATGTAGTAGTGCTTTTAGTTGTTATAGGAACTATATTATTTTTTATAGGGGTTACTTCATGTATTATATATTTTAGTAAAAAAAATGAAAAAAATCTTTTTAAGGGAACAAAACTAATAGCTATTTCTCAAATTTCTTATAGATTTAAAAGTAATGTGAGTACTTTAAGTGTAATATCAGTTACAACTACTATAGCTTTGTGCGCTATGATAGCTTGTTTTGGACTTTTTGATAAAGTTGAAGAAAATACAAGATATGTGAGACCTTTTTCTGTAGAATATATAAAAGATAATGATAGAATAGACAAAATTTTCCAAGATGCTGTTAAAAAACATAAAGAAGTTTCGGTTAAACATAATAAAAATATAGAACTACTTGAGGTGAAAGCTAAAGTTTCTTTTTATAGCAATAGTAATACATTTTTTATAATAAATGAAAGTCAATTCAATAAAATTGCTAATAGTGAAAAAACTAATAGAAGAGTAACTTTAAAAAATTCTACAGATTGCTATTTTTTTCAAATGAAAGATTTTGCTGCAAATAAAAGTGTAATTGGTGAAATAATAGAATTAATGAGTAAAAATAAAAAATATAATCTAAAAATATCAGGTACTGATATGAAATATTTTATAGGAATGGAGCATTTTAAAGAAACTTTTGTTGTTAAGGATATTGTATATAACGAAATAAAAAGTACAATTTCTAAAGAAAAAGTGTTTAAAATTGCAGGATATACATTTGAAAATGAATATTTTTTAAAGGATTTTATACAGGATTTAAAAAAACAAATTCCCCCTAAAAATAATCTTATAACTTACTATGAAAGTTATAGTTATGGATTAAAGATGACAGGTATGATGGCTTTTATTGGAATATTTATTGGTTTAGTATTTCTTACAGCTACAGGAAGTATCATATACTTTAAAATTATCATGGAAGCTCAAGAGGATAAGAATAAATTTATAACTCTTAAAAAAATAGGAGCTAGTGAAAAAGAAATAAAGAAGGCTATATCAGAAGAATTGTTTATTTTGTTTGGATTACCATTCATAGTAGCAGTAAGTAACTCTTATGTAGCGTCTATAGTTCTTGGAAAAATGATGGCACTTAAAATATATAAAGCCTTTGCAATTATTATTTTAGTGTATGCAGTATTCTACAGTGGGTATTATTTAATAACTTTAAAATCTTATATAAAAACTATCAGTGATTAAAATATTATAACCAATTAAATATTTTTCAAGTGATATTAACCATTGATAATTAATATGATATACAGATGTCATATTACCAATGTTATGATTAGAGTAATTTAAATAACAAAATATTTAAATAAGCTTTTAGGCATTTGAGAAAGGAGAAGTTCATAAAGTTAAAATTAGAAATTCAAATAAAAATTGTTTGGGTTTGTATATGGTTAGTATTATATTTCGTAAAGATGTATATATTAAACTTTCCGTTGGGAGATGAAATAAATATGGACTTGGAATTTAAACTAAGATCATTATATATATGCGTTAAAAATATGGAAAGAGCAATTGAGTTTTATGAGGACTTATTAGGACAAAAAGTTACTGAAAAAAATGATATATATAGTGTTTTTGACATTAATGGTTTTAGATATGGTCTATTTGCAAATGAGAAAATGAATGAAGTAAAAAAATGGGGGAATAACTGTCTCCCAAGTTTAGAAGTAAATGATATTGATTTAGTTCTAAAAAAATTAGAACAATTAAACTGCAAAATTGTTTTTCCATTAACAATTATAGGTGAAAATCAAGTTTTAGAATTTACAGATAGTGAAGGTAATGATATAGAAATTACATGTCCTTTATATTAATTATAATTTGTAATTAAGAGCATTTAATCTTAGATGGATTAAGTGCTCTTTGTTATCATTATGCTATCATTTTGTACTATGATAATTATCTTATGTAAAGTTGTAGTATAAGAGTTCTTATATATGATTTAAGAAGTAAATATAATCAAAAATAAGGATGATTAAAAATACTGGATTTTTAATTGAAGTAATTTAGATGTTTTGATTCTTATCTATGAGTAAATTATAAGTTAGTCCAATTAGTACTAAAAGTCCTCCAAGCAAATTACCGAAGGATAATTTATTTAAAGTAAAATAATCAATTATAATACCAACAAATAATTGCCCTATAAAAATAATCAGTGTTAAATAGAAAGAAGATATTTTAGGTGTAACATAGCTTGATAGTACAATTACTAAAACACCAGTAAGACCACCTAGATAAGCCCATAAAGGTATAGACTTTATTTTCGTATTAGTTATGTTTAGGCTTTCGTTACTTAAAAATAAGAATATAAATGAAAAGAACAATCCAATAACATAGTTAAAAAGAGTTCCTTGAAAAATACCAATTTTTTCTGCTAGATTAGAATTTATTATTCTCCCAGCTACAATAGAAGCACCTGCTAGAATTGCTATGAATATATATAACATTATTAATCCCCCTCTAAAAAACAGTCATTATAAAAATTCCTAAAATAATAAATAACAAACCAATACATTTCTTTTTTTCAAATTTAATAACTTTCATTCCAAGTAATCCAAAATGGTCTATAAAAATTGATGAAAGTGATTGTCCTAATAAACCTAAAGCAAGGGTTAATGATACTCCAAGCTTTGAAAAGCTAAGATTACTAAAAACTACAGTAAAGACACCTATAGCACCAGCACTATATAGGTATATAGGTATTTCCTTTTGAATTTTAATTTTCGATCTACTTATTAAGAGCACAAATGTTATAGAAAAAAGTCCAATAACATGAATTATTATGCTTGAAGTATAGTTTCCAAAAGTATTAGACAAAGTTCCATTAAATAAAGTCATTATAGCTATTAAAGCACCTATAAAGGCTGAAATTAAATTATTCTTCATATTAGTATTCCTCCTAGTGAAACCTTAAACTTAATTTATCATGAAAAAGTTGTAAAGAGATATGACATATGTCATACTTAAAACAAGAATTTATGAGGAGTTTAAAAATAAAGCTATGATAAGAATAAATGATTTAAAAGAAAAGGATAAGTATATTTCAAAGTATAGAATTAATGATATCTTCACTAAAGATATGAATCCTTTTATAGAACTTTTCTTTTTCAAAAAAAATGAGCATATTTGTAGAGAAGATGAAAAGCTTAATTATCTTTTTTTTCTTGTAAAAGGAAAAGCTAAAGTATATACAACTCTTAGTAATGGTAAGTCTTTGTTACTTTGCTTTTATGATGATTTTAAATTGTTAGGGGATGTAGAAATCATTAATTTAGAAAATGCATCTTCCAATGTGCAGGTTATAGAGGATACATATTGCCTAGCTATATCCTTAAAAAGTGTAAGCTTGTATTTGCTTAATGATGCTAAATTTTTAAGGTTTATTTGTAGTTCTTTAGGTGGAAAATTAAATAGATGTTCAAAAAATAGTTCTATAAATTTGCTTTATCCTTTGGAAAATAGATTAGCCAGCTATATTCTTGCTACTGGTGAAAGAGTAGATAATAATGAAGAAAGAATAATAAAGTTTAATGAAAACTTAACTGAAATAGCAGAGCTTCTAGGTACAAGTTATAGACATTTATTAAGAACATTAAATAGTCTTAGTTGTAAGGGAGCCATAATGAAGAAAAGTAATTATTTTCAAGTATTAGATGAGAAAATTTTAAAAAAGCTTGCAGCAGATCTATATAAATAATTATTTTTGTATAATATCTTAAATAATGATATAAAAATCAACCTTTAAAATCAACCGAAAGGTTGATTTTTTTTATGAAAAATTTTTGTATCATAAGATTATAAAAAGGAGGAATTCATATGGGAAATATAATAGAAGTTAAAAATCTAGAAAAAAGTTACAAAAGCAAAAAAGTAGTAAAGGGAATAAGTTTTGATGTAAAACAAGGAGAAATACTTGGTTTTTTAGGACCTAATGGTGCAGGGAAAAGTACTACCATAAATATATTATCTACTGTATTAAAATCAGATAAAGGAGAAGTTAAGTTTTTAGGTGAAAAATCTACTGAGGATGTTATGAATATTAAAAGAAATATAGGTGTAGTTCCTCAAGACTTAGCTATTTATGAAGAAATATCTGCAGAAAAGAATGTAAGATTTTTTGCAAGTCTTTATGGATTAAAAGGGAAAAAGCTTGATGAAAATGTAAAGGAGACTTTGGAGTTTGTAGGGCTTTATGATAAAAGATTAGATATGCCAAAGACATTTTCAGGAGGAATGAAAAGAAGACTAAATATAGCTTGCGCCATTGCACATAATCCTAAACTTATAATAATGGATGAACCTACAGTAGGAATAGATCCTCAATCAAGAAATCATATTTTAAGTTCAATTAAGAAATTACAAAAAAGAGGAGCTACAATATTATATACTACGCACTATATGGAAGAAGTTGAGGAAATAGCAGACAGAATAATAATAATGGATCATGGAACCATTATAGCTGAAGGAACCAAGGAAGAGTTAAAGAAAAACATAGAGGATGAAAGAGTATATTCTATTAATATAGCAAATAAAGAAAAACTTACAGAAGATGACTTTTTTAACATAGAGGGAGTAAAAAAAGTTATAATTTCAGATGAGAAAGTTGAAATAACATCTGTAAATACTGTTGAAAATTTAGATAAATTAATTTTAACTATGATGAACAAAAAGTGTAAGATACAAAATATTGATAGTAGTTTAGCCTCTCTAGAAAGGGTATTTTTAAATTTAACAGGAAGAAGTTTAAGAGAATAGGAGTAAGGTTATGAATTTATTAAAAGTTATAAAGATTGATATTATAAATATATTAAAAAATCCTATACTTGTTCTATATAACACAATTTATCCATTGGTTCTTATAGGTTTGTTTGGATTTATAGCAAATGGAAATTATGGAGGTGAAGGGGTAACATCCTATGATTATTATGGAATTACAATGATTATTTTTACTGTATTATATATTGCTTTAACAGCTTCAAATACTTTTATGGAAAAGAAGGTTAAAAAGGGCAATGTAAGGTTAATATATTCTCCTACTTCTAAAACTATAATATTTTTATCCAAAATATTTTCAACATTTATATTTGCATCAGTGCTTTTTACTATAATACTCATTATAGAAAAATATATTTTAGGAATAAACTTGGGAGGAGAAAATTTTATATATATAATTGCTTTATTAATTTCATTTAATCTTTTAATGTGTTCTTTTGGAGCTTCAATGTGTTGTATCTTTAAAAGTGAAGAGGCAACTAATAAGTTTTTATCTCCAATAGACATGTTACTTGCATTATTAGGTGGATTATTTTTCCCGGTGGATAATCTTGGAAAAACAGTAGAAAAGCTTTCCTACATATCACCAGTAAAGTGGATTAGTGAATGTATATTTAAAATAATTTATGATAAGGATTTTTCAATGTTTGTGCCAGCTATAGCCATTTGTATTGGCAGTTCACTTATATTTATAATTCTTTGTCAAATAACTTTTAAACCGGAGGAATATATATAATGAGTGTGTTTACTATATTAAAAAATAATTTTTATAGGATAATTTCTAAAAAATCAATTATTATAAATACAATAATATTTGTTCCACTTATGATTATGGCGGCGGTTTATTTTACAGATAAAATGGAAATTAAAGGTACAATAGCAGTGGTTTCTGAAAATAAATCTGCAAATTTAAACACAAAATATTTAAAAGTAAAAGTATTAGATAAAAAGCCTAAGATGTCGGAGCTTTTATTAAACAAGTATGATGCAGTGTTAGAGTATAAAGGAAATGGTAAAATTGAGATTACAACTATAAAGGGAGATAAATTTAAAAACACAATAAAAAATTATTTAAAGGCACCACAAAATATAAATAAGAACATAGATATAGGAGAAAAAAGAGGGGTAGGTACTAATATATTAGGATTTTTAATAATGATTATTTTGATTCAATCTGTAGGTCTTATGGTAATGTATCCTGAAGATAGAGATTTTAAAACCTTTAGAAGAATATTAATTTCTCCTGTAAGTGAGGGAAAGTATTTATTAGCACAGGGAATATTTAATTTTATTATAATATATATGCCTGTATTTTTAGCTATAGTAATAGCAAAAGCAGTGTTTAATGTTGATATAGGTTTTAGTTATGGTAATTTAGCTATACTTTTGAGCATAATAACTTTTCTAGGAACCGCTTTTGCCTTATTTATTACTTCTGCTATTGATGATTTAGAGAGTAGTCTTATGCTTGGATCAGTAATAATTACATTAACTTCTATTCTTTCAGGAAGTTTTTATTCATTCTCAGATAATAATAAAATTTTGGATATAATAATTAATATACTGCCTCAGAAGAGCTATTTAATTTTAGTTCAAGGGATAGAAAATGGTAAAAATATATTAAGTTATAAACTTGAGTTAAGTTATATTGTTATCTTAATACTAGTATTATTTACATTGGCAAGTTTAATGACGAAAAATAGTTTGAAAACAGGAAAATATTAAATTAATTTACTACAGTATTAGATATATAGTATAATTAAGTATCGCAGATAATAGCTATGGGACAAATAAAAAAGTAACTTTATTTTGTTGCGAATTATTTGAAAGTAACAAAATATTTCACAGGTGATTATATGGACAACAAAGTAAACTTAATAAGGACTAAGCTTATTAGTCCAATGCCAAGAAAGAATTATGTTAAAAGAGAAAAGATTATAAAAGAATTAGAGGATATAAAAGATTATAAAATTACAATAATAAAAGGAGCAGCAGGTAGTGGAAAATCCACACTGCTTTCTTCTTTTATAAAGGATAAAAATTTAAGTGATGTAAATTGGATAAGTCTTGATAAAGAAAATAATCAATGGAAATCCTTTTGGTATTATCTTATTGAAATATTAAAGAAGTATTTAGAGGATAATGGAAAAGAGCTTACTAATACTTTTAATACTTTTATAAGAAAAGATGAAATATTTAATGTTATTCCTTATATAGTTAATGAATTAGCTAAGGGAGAGGATATTTTTATAGTATTTGATGATTTTCATTATATAAAAGATGAATTTTTGAATTCAACTTTAGAATATTTAATTAAATATTCATCTAATAATATACATTATATTTTTTTAACTAGAGAAGAGATTCCTTTATATTTAGGCGAACTAAGATTACAGGGACAACTTTTAGAAATTGAAGAGGAAAGTTTGAGATTTTCAAAAGGGGAATGTTTAAGTTTTATAAAAAATACATTGAATATTGAACTTACAGAAGATATTATAGATAAAATATTTAATATATCAGAGGGATGGATTGCAGGAATTCAGCTTATCTCGTTGGCTTTAAAAAGTAGAAAGGATAATATATTTAGTGATATAAGTGTATTAAATAAATATGTAATAGAATATTTGACAGAAGAAATTTTAAAACAACTTAGTGAAGAAGAAAGAAATTTTTTAGTAAAAACTTCAATTTTAAATTATTTCAACATAGAATTATGCAATGATATTTTGAATACAAAAAATGCAGAAGAAATAATAAATTCTTTAATATATAAGAATTTATTTGTAATTATTATAGATGAACAGAGAAAAATATATAGATATCACCATTTGTTTAAGGAGTTTTTAAATCTTACTTTTTCAAAGGTTAATAAAGATGAACAGATAAAACTAAATTTAAAAGCATGTGAGGCTTTTAAGAAACAAGGGAATATTGAGGAAGCCATAAAACATTTATTAGAAATAAAAGCTTATGATAAAGTTTTAATAGAAATAGAAAATAATGCACAAAATATTGAAGTATGGTCCTATTTAAAAGAAATTCCTATAGAATATCTAATTACAAGTAAGGAGTTAACTCTTCAAAGATTATTTTATCATTTTGTAAATTTGGAAGTAAATGAATGTAAGAATTTGATAGATATATTAGATAATAAGATAAAGGAAAGAGAATGGTTTGAAGTTATTAATGCTTTTAAAATATACATATATGATTCTTCTTTAGATGCAAAATTGAATTTACAATATATAGAAAAATTTAATTTTAGTGAGATAACAAAAGCTATAATATATTTAAATAGCTGTTATATATTTTTTGCACAAGGATATCTTGATAAAGCTATATATTACTTAGATAAAAGCAATAGTATAGGTGAAAAATATAATATATCATATATAAGTTTTTTCAGTAAATCAATTAAAGCATGTGCTTTAGAGGAATTAGGTGAACTCTATAAGGCAGAATGTATCCTTAAAGATATGAAAGAAATGCTTGATAAAATGCCTATATTAAGCAATTTAATGTTTATGTATCATTTAGGAATAGCTGGAATTTATATGAAAAGATTTGAAATACAAAAATCGGAAGAAGAACTTAAATTGATAAATGATTTTTTTTGTGATGGCTATGAGTTTGCAGATAGAGGAATTTTATATAATTTGATGGAATCTCAATTTTTAAAGGGAGATAAAAAGAAAGGTAAAGAACTGGCAAATAAGATTATAACAATACATACAACTAAAGAAAAAGATATACTACTTTATTTATATTCAGCAAGAATAAAATATTTCATATCAGCTGGTATTTATTCAAATGAAAATTTACAAGAATATAAGGTTTTATTTGAAAAACAACAAAAGAATTCTAATATTTATATTAGAATTGATGAGAAGATTACTTATGCAAGAGTTATTTATATATTAGGTGAACAAGAAAAAGCTAAAGATATTTTATATAAATGCTTAGAATATAGTAGAAAAAAATCATTTAAAATATATCTTGTTGATGGATTAATTGTGCTTACATTAATATTAGAAGAACTTAATGAAAGTAGAAGAACCACATTTAATTTATTAAGAGAAGCTATTCATTATAGTGTTGATAATAGATATTTAAAGCCATATGTACTTGAAGGGGAAAAACTTTTAAATATTATAAAAAAACTTAAAAATGACAAGGATATAGAATTAACTTCTAAGGAAGATAATTTTATAAAAAATTTAATTGATATTATGGAACCAGAAAAGATTAAAGCAGAACTTTTAACTGAAAGGGAGAAGGAAGTGATGGAAATATTATTTGAAGGAGCTTCAAATAAGCAGATTGGAGAAAGACTAAATATATCTTTAGCAACGGTAAAAACTCATATGATTAATATATATTCTAAACTTCAGGTTTCTAATAGAGTACAAGCTGTAGAGAAATATAAAAAAATTAAAGCCATAAAATATTAATACTTAAGTATTAATATTTTATGGCAACTAGATTAGTGAAGCCATGGAGACTTTAAAACTATTTTCGGTCTAACCTTAAACAATTATTTCTAAAATCTTTACCCATTTTAAATCACCTCTCTACACTAATAGTATGTGAATATTAAAAAAGAATATACTATTAGTGTAGAATAAATAAATCATGTAAATTTGCCTAAGTTTAACAAATTAGAAGAAAAAAATTTAAAAGGAGGATAGACTTTAAAGATAGCTTGTTTAATATTATCAAGTACTAAATCATAAAAAGTTTTTATGTTAGTCTTTACTTTATGGCTACATATATATCTACTTCAGAATTTTCGTTTTTATCATATCTCTTATCATAGAGTTCAAAATCTCCTGTATAGGTTCTTTGAAGTCCTGAATTCCATATATATCCCCAGGCTTCTCCTATTTTATCTGGCATTTTGCCTTTAGCTGTTACTACACAATATTTCCCAGCTGGTATCACTTTATATGTCATACCTTCTGGTATAGAATTTTTATCTGTAACTTGAAATCCCTCCATAAAAGAATATAAGCCAAATTCTTTATTTTCATAATCAGTATATAAACCTAAAATCTCATCTTTATTTACTTTATTTAATATTTTGTCCCCAAGTCTTTTATTTTGAAATTCTTCCCAAAGTTTTGGAATTACAGCCATAAAGGCACCATTTTTGTTAGTTGTTCTTACTTCTTTTCCAACTATTATCATTTTATCTTTTTCCACTATTTTAGTAATTATATCTTCTTTTCTCCATCTCTTTAAATTAGGTAAACAATTTTTCATTAATGCTATTGCTTCATCTTCCTTCATTCCTTTTTCTTTCATAAAAGGTACACATACATCTATCATTTGTTCCATAGTTAAATTTGGATGCTTAAAAGCTCCATTTTCATAACAATAAATACAATATTCATGATTTTTTTTATTATTTAATTCAGTACTATAAAGCTCTTCATTCATTGGCATTCCACAACTTTGACAATATCTTTGTTCCATATTTTATTCCCCTTCCTTATGTTTATATTTGTATTATATAGGAAGGCTTTGACAACACTATGTCATATTTGAATATATATCATTAATTTTTTTACATTTATCCTTTATAATTTCTCTAATATGATTGGGTTCAAGTACTTCCACATATTCTCCGTAACTTAATATCATGGAATATGTCCAGTCATCTTCTAATAAATATGTATCTACAATTACACTACCATCTTCTTGAAACCTCATTTCATCTTTATCAAAACAATCGTCTATTCTATATCTAACTCTTTCAGAAAACTTTAATACAACTCTTATAGGTACTTGTTCACTCTCACTAATATTTATATATTCTTTATAGGAAATTCTATTTTCATTAATTTTTTCATGTAAAACAGTTAAATTTTCCATTCTTGATAATTTGAAAAATCGGTAATCATTTTTTAATTTGCAAAAGGAAAATAAATACCATGAAAAACCTTTAAAAACAAGAGTTAATGGCTCTACCTGTCTCCAATTATATTCACCTTTTGAGTTTCTATAATCAAAGACTATACAGTTTTTGTTATCTACAGCATCATATATAATCTTGTATTTTAAGTTTTCTTCTTCACATTTTTTAAAGCCCCAAGGTAATGTATCTATATACATTTGCTCAAAATGTAAATCAAATACTTCTTTTTTTTCTTTAGGAACAATATTTTTTACCTTTTCAATGGCCATTTCAACATTTTTATTATCTAAAAATTTATTCATATTTTTTAGAGCTTCTATAATTGAAATCATATCTTCTAATGTTAAAAGTTGATGATTGATTTTATAGTTATCTATAATGTAGAATCCCCCATTATTTCCAATTTGAGAAACTATAGGAATTCCAGCAAGATTAATTGCTTCAATATCTCTATAAATTGTCCTTACAGAAACCTCAAATTTTTCAGCTAATTCTGATGCAGATATTTTTTCTCTATTTAAAAGCATGACCACAATTGCCAATAATCTATTAATTTTCATGAATCTATAAACCCCCCCATAATTTGAAATGACTATTTTATTATATCAAATTAATAACTTGTAAGATTGTTTAGAGAGAAATTGTTGGGAGAATTGCATAAGAAAGTTTTAAAAGAATAAATTCAATATGGTAATCTTTAGGTTATTTATGGGTGTGAACTTGACTTAACAAATGTACTATAGTAAACTTATATCGTAAAAAAGAATAAAGACAGTTCGTAACCATCCTGTCTATAAATAAAACTAGGACGTAGCTACCGCCTTAGGTAGTTTTTTTGTTGATGGGCATTTAATGCCCTTTTTTATTTGCAAAAAATTCACAAATATGATTTTTTATTTTAGGTGAAATTTTAAATTTATATAAAGTTTAGAAATTGTTATTCAAGGACGCAGAGGTCTTATCTAATGAATTTTTTAACTTAAATATAACAGTAACAGTATAAGGCTGTTTTTTATAAAGATTGTTCAAATATAACTTAAAAACCTTACAAGTTAGGGAACTTTAAATAGTTGTAAAATATTCTAATAAATAATAATTTATCATAACCATTATAACTATTTGATGTTTTCAAGTCTAAATGAGTGTAAAGATTGAAAAATCTATAGTACAAGGAGGAATGAAAATGAAAAAAATAGGATTAACAACTACAGTGCCAGTGGAAGTTATTGTTGCAGCAGGATATACACCAGTAGATTTAAATAATATGTTTATAACTTCAGAGAATTATTTAAAATATATAGACGTAGCTGAAAGAGATGGTTTCCCCAAAAGCTTATGTGCTTGGATAAAGGGGATTTATGGAGCATGTCTAGAAAATAATATTAAAGAAATAGTTGGAGTTATGGAGGGGGATTGTTCTAATACTAAAGTTCTTATTGAGGTTTTTAAACTAAGAGGAATAAAAATTTATCCATTTTCATTTCCCCATAGTCATAGTTTAAAAGATGTAGAAATTGAAATAAGAAAGTTCATGGATATCTTCAATGTTAACGAGGATAAGGTAGAACAGGTTAGAAAAATATTAAATAGAGTTAGAAAGCTAGCAAAAAAAATAGATGAAATGACTTATATAGATAATAAGGTTAATGGTTTTGAAAACCATCTATATCAGGTGAGCTTAAGTGACTTTAATGGAAATATAGATAAATTTGAAGAACACCTTAAAAAAGTCATTGAGGGTATGGAGAAAAGAGAGCCAATAAATAAAAAATTAAGATTAGGCTATATAGGAGTTCCTCCAATGACTGGAGATATATATGAGTTTAGTGAAAAATTAAATGCTCATTTTGTATATAACGAAGTTCAAAGAGAATTTGCTTTTCCTAGGGGGATAGAAGCTGCAAATATATTTGAACAGTATTATAATTACACCTATCCTTATGATAATGAGTTTAGAATTAAGGAATTGAAAAAGCAAATAGAAAAGAGAAAGATAGATGCTATAATCCATTACACTCAGGCTTTTTGTCATAGAGCTGTTGAAGATATAGTATTAAAAAAAGAGCTAGGTATTCCTATGTTAAATATTGAAGGGGACAAGTTAAATACATTAGATGCAAGAACCAAGCTTAGATTGGAAGCTTTTCTTGATATGTTATTAGATTTAAAGGAGCGGAATCAATGAGGTTATTGGGAATAGATCTTGGAAGTAGAGAAGTTAAGATTGTTTTAATGGAAAACAGTATTATAGTTCAAAAGAAAAAAGTAAGTACCATGAAATTTTACAGAGATTACTGTAGCTTTAATGGCAAGGTTATAGTAGATTTAGAAAAACTAGATATAGAAGGAATTGATAAAGCAATATCAACGGGTTATGGGAAAAATAATACGGATTTAAAGCTTTTTACACCAATAAATGAGATAAAGGCTCACGTTTATGGAGCAATTTATCAAAGTAAACTAAAGAATTTTATACTTTTAGATGTAGGTGGGCAAGATGTTAAAGTGGTAAAGGTAGAAAAAGGCATTGCTACTGATTTGGAGCTTAATGAAAAATGTGCTGCTTCCTGTGGAAGATATTTAGAGAATATGGCAAATGTCCTTGAAATATCTTTAGATGAAATGAGCAGGTACTCGGAAAATCCTGTGGATTTAAATTCTACCTGTGCAGTATTCTCAGAGTCAGAATTAATTGGAAAAATAGCTGAAGGGGTACAAATAGAAAGATTATGTGCTGGAGTTAACTACTCTTTGTATAAAAGGTTACAGCCTCTTTTAAGTAAATTTAGAGATAAGAAATTAGTTCTAACTGGTGGTGTCGCTAGAAATAATTCAATAAAAAAATATTTAAATAATGATTATGAAGAAATAGTCCCAGTAGAAGATCCTCAGTTTAATGGAGCCATTGGATGTTGTTACTTTGGATTGGAATTTTTAAAATAAATTTAGGAGGAAAAACATGTATATTTTAAAGGCGGAACATAGTTTTGATAGTGCTCATTTTCTTGCAGGTTATGAAGGTAAATGTGGAAATATTCATGGACATAGATGGAAGGTTGAAATTCAGGTTCAGTCAAAATCATTAGTACAAGGCGGTCAGCTTGATGGAATGGTAATAGACTTTGGGGATTTGAAAAAAGATGTTAAATCTATAGTAGATTATTATGATCATGCATTGATAATAGAAAAGGGAACTATGAGGGAACAATCACTAAACTCATTAAGAGAAGATGGTTTTCGTATAATAGAAGTTAATTTTAGACCAACAGCAGAAAATTTTGCATTATTTTTCTATAAAACCATGAAAGATAAAGGATATAATGTAAAAAGTTCTACAGTTTATGAAACTCCTAATAATAGTGCTACCTACGAAGAAAGTGGGGTTAATTAAGATGGATTTTAAAGTAGTTGAAAGATTTGTAAGTATAAATGGGGAGGGAAGACGCTCAGGACAATTAGCTATATTTATAAGATTTGCAGGTTGTAATTTAAATTGTAGTTATTGTGATACACTTTGGGCAAATGAAAAGGATGTATCTTATGAATTAATTAGTTCAAAAGATATATATGACTATATTAAGTCACAAAAAATTAAAAATGTAACCCTAACAGGTGGAGAACCTCTTATGCAAAAGGGAATAGTAGAGTTACTAAAAGTTCTTTCTAAGGACAAAGAACTTTATGTGGAAATTGAAACTAATGGTAGTGTATTATTAGACGAATTTTTAGATATAGAAAATTCACCAAGTTTCACTATGGATTATAAGCTTCCTTCAAGTAATATGGAAAATAAAATGGCATTAGATAACTTTAGATATTTAACTAATAAGGACACGGTAAAATTTGTATCTGGTAGTATAGAGGACTTAGAAAAAGCTAAAGAAATAATAAAAAAATATAATTTAGTGAATACAACTAATATATATATAAGTCCTGTTTTTGGAAAAATTAATTTAGATACTATTGTAGAATTTATGAAAAATAATAAAATGAATGGAGTTAATTTACAACTGCAGCTTCACAAGATTATATGGGATCCTAATAAGAAAGGGGTGTAGTAATATGGCAATTGATGTTAAGGCCATTGAAGAGCACATAAAAGGAATTTTGATAGCATTAGGAGATAATCCAGAAAGAGAAGGGTTAAAGGATACACCAAAACGTGTAGCTAAAATGTATGAAGAAGTATTTAAGGGTATGTGCTATACCAATGATGAAATCGCAGAAATGTTTAATGTAACTTTTGAAGATGATTTATGTGTAAGCGATAATGTAGGCGATATGGTTTTTATGAAGGATATAGAGATATTTAGTCATTGTGAACATCACTTAGCACTTATGTACAATATGAAAGTAGCTATAGCATATATACCTAAGGGAAAAATTATTGGATTAAGTAAAATAGCAAGAATAGCAGATATGGTAGGACGTAGACTACAGCTTCAAGAGAGAATTGGGAGTGATATAGCAGAAATTCTAAAGATGATAACTGATTCAGAGGATGTAGCTGTTATTATAGAAGGTGAACATGGCTGTATGACCACTAGAGGAATAAAAAAGACAAATACTAAAACTATAACAACTACATTAAGAGGAAAATTTAATACTGATACAATTGTAAGCAATAAATTAATGATGCTTTATACAAAATAAAGAGGTTTTTAGTTTTGGATAGAGTTTTATTAATATAAATATATTAGATTCGTACAAGGCTGAAAAACCCTGCATAGGGTGGAATATTTTATATAAAGGAAGTGTATTAAAAGGCATAACTATAACAAAGATTTTTGTGGATTTTAAGATGATAATAAAATAATAAAGGGATGTGTAGTAAATGAATAAGGAAAAAGCAATAGTAGTATTTAGTGGTGGACAAGATAGTACAACCTGTTTGTTTTGGGCAAAGAAAAGGTATAAAGAAGTTATAGCAGTATCCTTTGATTATAATCAAAAGCATAAGTTAGAGTTAGAATGTGCAAAGGATATATGTAAAAAACATAATATTGAACATAAAATCTTAGACTTGAACTTACTAAATCAATTAGCACCAAATTCACTAACAAGGCAGGATATAACTGTTGATAAAAGTGCACCAAAAGAAGGAGTACCTAATTCCTTTGTAGATGGAAGAAATTTATTATTTTTGAGTTTTGTTGCAGTATTTGCAAAACAAAGAGGAATAAATGCTATCATAACTGGTGTATCACAAAGTGATTTTAGCGGATATCCAGATTGTAGAGATGTGTTCATAAAATCCTTAAATGTTACATTAAACTTAGCTATGGATTATGAATTTGAAATACTTACACCACTAATGTGGATTAATAAAGCGGAAACTTGGAAAATGGCCTATGATTTAGGAGTTCTTGATATAGTTAAAGAAGAAACCTTAACATGCTACAATGGAATAAAAGCAGATGGATGTGGAGAATGTCCAGCTTGTAAATTGAGAAAAAAGGGATATTTAGAGTTTGAAAAAGAGTATTTAAAATAATAATTTTATATGTATTGTTTGTCGAATACCTCCTTTTATATTTTATGTTTAGTTTTTATAAATTTTTTCGATAATTTATTATTGAAAGTATGGAATACTAGGAGGAATATATTATGATAAATATTTTTGGTAAAAAAAATAGTAAAAATGATACCATTGACCAAGAAGTTATTATTGAAGAAAAACATGAAGTTGAAACCACAGATACTATGGAATTTCTAAAGGAAATGACTGTACAAATAGAGGGAATAATACAGCAGCATAATAAAGTTAATGGTGAACATGAGGTACTTGAAAAATTAGCAAAGCAGATTGAAAACCATATGGCAACAGTATCAAATTTAACCGAGAGGACTAATGAATCAACAGATAAGCTTTTTAGTCAAGGAGAAAGCTTGTTGGAGATTACAAAAGATACTGTAAGCAAATCCTTAGAAGGTAAAAAATCAATTGAGGGCATGGTTAAAGTAATTGAGAATCTTGATATAGAAACAAAGGATACATATGAAAATATTAATGCTTTGGGTGAAAAACTAAAAGAAATTGGAGAAATAGCTCAATTAATAAGTGGAATAGCTTCAAAAACAAATCTTCTTGCTCTTAATGCCGCTATAGAAGCAGCTCGTGCAGGAGAACAGGGTAAAGGCTTTGCGGTAGTTGCTGATGAAGTTAGAAAATTAGCAGAAATGACAGGAGAAAGTAGTAGTAATATAACTAATTTAATTAGTGGCATAGATTCTCAGACTAAAAATGTTTTAAGTAGTGTGGAAAAAAGCACATTAGTAGTTACAGAAGGTGTAGAATCTTCTAAAGGAGCCCTTGAAAAAATAGAGGAAGTTTTAGATTCATTTAACAGGGTTGAAGATGACACTGATAGTCTAATTAAAACAATTAATACTCAGAAGGAAGATATAACCAAAATTTTTAGTGGAATAAATGAGGTAGACAACATTCTTACTGAAACAAATGATCAAATTATAAATCATATAGATGAGGCTCATAAAGTAGATAAGAAATTAGAGGAAAGTGTATATCATATAGCTCAATATGTAAAATAAAATTAAGAAAATGCATTTCACAAGTTAGAATTAGTTTAATAATATATATAATAACTTAAGGTTATAAAAGTAATATGAGAATTAAGGATATGGTAATTAAAATATTATAAATAGAATAAATATTATATTGGGAATTTATTATAAATACTTATAAGGGAGAACAATAAAATGTGGACACGAGAGCAGATCAAAGAAAGAGCTAAAAGAATATTAAAGCTTAATTACTGGAAAGCCTTTCTAGTAAGTTTAGTTATAAGTGTTGTAACTGCAGACAGTTATGGAAAGGCAGAAAAAAATGTTAACAAATTTACTGATGACTACGCTATCTTTGATAATACAATCTTTGAAGGATTAGTAAATTGGACAGGAAAGCTGTTAGTGTTTTTAGCATCTATAGCAATAATTTTGCTGATTTTAAGGGTTGTAGTAGGATATATGCTTGAAGTAGGTGGAAGGAAATTCTTTATTAAAGCAGCAGAAGGGGAAACTAATATGGGATACCTTGGATATTGCTTTAAAGAAGGAAGCTATTTTGGAGTGCTTGTAACAATGTTATTAAGGAGTATTTATACATTTTTATGGACTTTATTATTAGTAATACCAGGGATAGTTAAGACCTATGCATATAGCATGGTACCATATATATTGGCAGATAATCCTTCTATAGGTGCTGAAAGAGCCATACAGTTAAGTAATAAAATGACAGATGGAGAGAAATGGGATATGTTTGTGCTTGATTTATCATTTTTGGGTTGGTATATACTAGGGGCATTAGCTCTAGGAATAGGTGTATTATTTGTAAATCCATATGTTGATTCTACAAAGGCTGAATTGTATCTAATTCTTAGAAAAAAATCAATAGAAAATGGATCAACATCCTGTGAGGAATTAAATATTGTAAATTGTGGCAACAATATTTAAAGATAGATTAAGACCTAAATAATATATTGAAAGTTTAAAGTATATAAATAAGTAAAAAGGAATTTATAGGACTAAGTCAACATAGGCTTAGTCTTTTTATATAGAGTAATGTACTTAATATATGTAGAATTGCAAAAATAAATTTTTTTTAATCAGTAGCAACATATCAAATTGGTAGCAAAGTAATAAGAAATTAGGATTAATTTTAAAATAATATGTTATAATAATATTAAAATTCAGGAAAGTTTAGGAAAAAATATTATTTTGTTATTTTTTAATGTGACTAAATTTGAAATTTAGGAGTTGAATATTTTGAGAAAACCAAGAACGGCAGAAGTAACAGCACATCTTCAGTCTGATATAAAATTTGTTTGGAATGTGGTTACTAATAATAACGACTATAAGTGGCGTAGCGATATTGAAAAAATTGAAATTATTAATGATGGAAAAGAATTTATTGAGTATACTCCTAATGGAATTGCCACAAAATTTTTTATTACTAAAAAGGAAGAGTATAGCCAATATGAATTTAGTATGGGAAATAAAATGTTTACTGGTTTTTGGACTGGACATTTTTCAGAAACAGAAAATGGTGGAACAAAGATAGTTTTCGTAGAAAACATATTTATAAAAAATCCAATCATTAAGATTTTATCTTATTTTTTTATGGATTTAAAGAAAATGCAAAATACATATATATTAGATTTAAAAAAGAAGTTAGGGGAACAGTGATGACAAGAGGAGATTTAAACAATGTTAAAAGATAAAGACAGACAAAGTATAGATGTTGCAAGATTATATTATCAATCCGAATATAGTCAACATGAAATTGCGAATTTACTTAATATTTCTAGGCCTACAGTATCAAAACTTTTAAAATATGCTAAGGAAAATGGTTACGTTACTATTAAAATTAATGATCCAATGGATATATCTGATGATTTAGCCTTAACTTTAAAAAATAAGTATGATTTAGAGGAAGTCGCTATTGCTTATTCTCCATTAAATAACGAGGATGAGATAAAAAATCAAATAGGTCGCGTGGCAGCGCAGTATTTACATGATATTGTTAAAGATGGAGATATTATTGGAGTAAGCTGGGGAACAACCATGTATGCTGTAGCCACACAGTTAGTGGAAAAAGAATTAAAAGATGTTCAAATTGTACAACTTAAAGGTGGACTAAGCCATACTCGTAGCAATACATATGCTTCAGAGATAAATGAATTATTTGCAAAGGCATTTTATGCTGAGGGAAGAGCGTTGCCATTGCCTGTTATATTTGACACACCAGAACTAAAAGAAATTATAGAAAAAGACAGCCATATAAATGAAGTAATGAAAATGGGGAAGCAAGCTAATATTGCTATTTTTTCTACAGGTACAGTTGAAGATGATGCTCTATTATTTAGATTAGGCTATTTTAATGAAGAAGAAAAAAAGCGTATTCAGAAGTATGCAGTTGGAGATGTATGTTCACGATTTATTGATAAGAATGGTAACATATGTGATGAAAAAATAAATAGTAGAACAGTAGGAATAAATTTAGAAGAATTAAAGAAAAAAGAAAGAAGTATTTTAGTTGCTGGTGGAGAAAGAAAACTTAATTCATTACATGTAGCATTAAGTTCGAAAATAGCTAATACACTAGTAACAGATCAATTTACCGCTAAACTATTACTTGGAAGATAAGTATATAACAAAGAATAACAGTCATTATATTTATTCTTTTAGGATTGAAAGTGGCATTACAAAAACAAAAATAATAACAAACTTAAAAATGCAATTTTATAAATGAAAAAACTCTCATGTAATTATTTATGGGGGCTTTTTTACTTTAAAACAATATTAGAACAAAAGAAAAAACTAATATTTACTTTTGTTCTAATGAGTGCTATTATGAGGATACAAAGAAGCACAAAATAATTTTGAAACAAAAGTAAAAGATAATTAATGTTTAATAATAAAAAAAGTGAGAGGGGCTATAAATTATGAAATTATCTAAGTATATTGATCACACACTATTAAAACCGCAAGCAACAGAAAAAGATATTTTAAAACTTATTGAAGAAGCTAAAACTTATGATTTTGCATCAGTTTGTGTAAATCCTAGCTGGGTTAAGCTTGCGCATAAAAATTTGAAAGATACAGATGTTAAGGTTTGTACTGTTGTAGGATTTCCACTTGGAGCAACTTCGACCGCTTCTAAAGTGTATGAAACAAAAGTTGCTATTGAAGATGGTGCAGATGAAATAGATATGGTTATTTCTGTTGGACAACTTAAGTCAGGAAATGATGAATATGTAAAAGAAGAAATCAAAAAAATTGTAGAAGCATCAAAGGATAAATTAGTTAAAGTAATTATAGAAACATGTTTATTAACAGAAGAAGAAAAAGTAAAAGCATGTACTTTAGCTAAAGAAGCAGGCGCAGATTATGTAAAAACTTCAACTGGATTCTCAACTGGTGGAGCAAAACCAGAAGATATTAAATTAATGAGAGAAACAATTGGTAAAGATATGGGTATTAAAGCTTCTGGAGGAATCCATACTAAAGAAGAAATGGAAGCCATGATTGAAAATGGTGCCATAAGAATCGGTGCAAGTTGTGGAGTAGAACTTGTAAAATAAACATAATATTATAGATTGTTAATTTGTTTTTTATAACAGATTAGCAATCTATAGGATAAAAAACTAAAGTTATATTTTATATAATTACATATCAGTTTATATTAAAAAACAATTATTAAGTTCATATTTTATAGAAGTAAGTTATTATTATGTATTTCGTAAAGCTAAACATAGCTTAATGCAACGTATAAAGGAGGAGATTTAAATGAGTATGAACGATATTAAGAGATGCCTAGCTGATTATTTAAATAGAACTCCAAGCTTTCAATATAAAGTAAGTAAATACTAAAATAAGTAGATGTAGGATGTACTGCATTAAATATTGAAAGGAAGTGCTTAAAAATGGATATTGCAGTTATTGGTTCAAATATGGTAGATTTAATAAGTTATATTGATAGAATGCCTAAAGAAGGTGAAACTTTAGAAGCACCAGATTTTAAAATGGGATGTGGGGGTAAGGGAGCAAACCAGGCCGTTACAGCTGCAAGATTAAAATCAGATGTTATGATGGTAAGTAAAGTTGGAGATGATTTATTTGGACAAAACACTATTAAAAATTTTAAAAGCAATGGTGTAAATACAGATTTTGTAACTGTTCAAAAAAATCAAGCTAGTGGAGTTGCACCTATTTTTGTTGATAGAGAATCTAAAAATAGTATTTTAATTATTAAAGGTGCCAATAAAAATTTATCTCCTACAGATATAGATGATGCAAGTGAAGAATTGAAAAAGTGTTCTTTAATTATTTTACAATTGGAAATTGAATTAGAAACTGTTTATTATGCTATAGATTTTGCTAATAAAAATAATATTCCTGTATTGTTAAATCCTGCTCCTGCTACAAAAGAACTTGATTTCGATTATGTTTATAAATGCGATTTCTTTGTGCCAAATGAAACAGAATTAGAGATTTTAACAAATAAACCTGTAGACACAATAGAAGATATAAAAGAAGCTGCTCATTTCATTGGGGATAAAGGGGTTAAAAATGTAATTGTTACAATGGGTAGCAAAGGTTTACTATGGATTAATAAAGATGAAGAGCATTTTATAAAAGCACGTAAAGTTGATGCTGTAGACACCACCGGTGCTGGTGATGGATTTATTGGATGTTTTGCACATTATTATGTAGCTACAGAAAACATATTATTAGCTCTTGAAAAAGCAACAGCTTATTCAGCCCTTAGTGTTACAAGATATGGCACTCAAACTTCTTATCCTACAAAAGAAGAGTTTGAAGAATTTTTAAAGTAAGTTTTAGGTTTGAGAAATTTTACTGTAGAAAAATATATTTTTAAAAACAAAGACTCCTATACATTAGTGTAGGAGTTTTCTATTTTGTGGAAAATAAGAGTAAATATTTATTGAAATTTCGTTTTTATTTGTAAAAAATAAAATTGGTGAAAATACAATGTTTTATCTATAAAAAATAATGTATAAATAGTTTGATTGATAGCTATTTTAATGTTAGCCAGTTTTTTTATAAATAAAGAAAAGAATGGTTTCTATAGGTATAAGACTAGGAGATGAATTTGTAGTTTATTAAACTGTGGGTATAAGATTCTGTATATGAATCTATGATTCTCAAAGCAGTTGGCTTTGAAAAAGCAAAAAATTGTATTGACAGTAGTAAAAAGAAATGATAATATATTTTTAATTTATCACTTTACTCAGATAAACTAATAAATCAATAAAGTGAGGGGATAGAATGGAAAATTGGAATAAGTATATACCGGAAGGTATGAAAGATATTTTATTTGAAGAGAGCAATATAAAATTAAATATAGAGGATCAATTAAGAAAAATTTATAAATATAGTGGATTCTCTGAAATAATATCTCCTACATTAGAATTTTATGATGTATTTAATTCTAATATTCAAGCTATACCTCAAGAAAAAATGTATAAACTTTTTGATGATTTAGGTAGAATTCTTGTTTTAAGACCAGATATGACTACTCCGATAGGGAGAATTACAGGTACTAAAATGAAGGATTGTACATATCCACTTAAACTTTGCTATACAGGAAATATATTTAGGGTTAATGAAAAATTAAATGGGAAGCTAGGAGAAATAACTCAATCAGGAATTGAAATAATTGGAACTAAGGGAATAAAATCTGATGTGGATAGTATAGTTACAGCTATAGATGCTCTTTTAAGCTTGGGGCTTAGAAATTTCAAAATAGAACTAGGAGAAGCTGGATTATTTGAAGCTCTAACAGAGAATATGAGAATAAAGGAAGAAAATTTAAAAAAATTAAAAGAAATAATAAGAAACAAAAATTATGTAGCTCTTAAAAAATTTTTAGATGAAATAATTTCAAAGTATTCAAAGAATGATTTTGAAATTATAGAGAACTTGCCTAAATTATTTGGAGGTATTGAAATTATAGAAAAGGCTAAGAGTTTAACTAAAAATGAAAAGGCTTTAAAATCTTTAAATGATATATATAACATATATAAATCCATAGAAGATATAGGACTTGGATCATATATATCCATTGATCTTGGAATGGTTCAAAACATAGATTATTATACAGGAGTTATATTTAAAGGTTATGTAGAAGAAGTAGGGGGCTCTATATTAAGTGGAGGAAGATATGATAATTTAATTCAACATTTTGGAGCGAAACTCCCCGCTATAGGATTTGCCATTAATGTAGATGATGTAATGATTGCTTTAAAGAAACAAAATACAATATCTATAGATAAAGATAAGAAAGTTTTAATATCTTACAAAGAGGAGTTTTTAAGAAAAGCATATGATTTTATGGAAGAGCTAAAGACGAAAAAAATTATATGTGAATTAAGTCTTTTAGATGATGATAAAGAAATTTTAATATACTCAAAGAAGAAAGGTATAGATTTTATTATAGGATTTACAGGAGAAGAAAAACTATTTGTTAAGGATTTAAAATCAGATAAAATAGCTTTTTTAGAAAAAGATGAAATTGAAGATTTATTAATGTTGTAATTAGTGAGGGGATAGGTGATTACATTGAAAAAGGTAAAAATAGCATTAACCAAAGGCAGACTTGAAAAGGAAGCTATTGAAATATTTAAAACTATTAATATTAATACTAGAGAATTAGAGGATAAAGGAAGAAAACTTATTTTAAATTGTGAAAATGAAGAATATAATATAGATTTTTTTTTAGTTAAAGCTAAAGATGTAGAAACCTATGTAGAATATGGCGCTGCGGATATGGGGATTGTGGGAAAGGATACTTTAATGGAAGCAAATAAGGAGTTTTATGAAGTTTTAGATTTGAATGTAGGAAAGTGTAAATTTGCTTTAGCTGCATTGCCTAGTTTTAAATTAGATCAAGGATACAATAGGAAAAAAATAGCTACTAAATATCCGAACATAGCAAGGGAATATTTTAGAAAAAAGGGCATGGATGTAGAATTAATTAAGATAGAAGGCTCCGTAGAATTAGGACCTATTGTAGGACTTGCAGATGCCATAGTAGATATTGTAGAAACAGGAAACACTTTAAGAGAAAACGGCTTAGTAGTTGTGGAAGATATATGTGAAATAAGTGCAAGAATGATAGTAAATAAAGCTAGTATGAAAACAAAAAAAGATGAAATTATAAAAATAATTGAAAATGTAAGTGAAGTAATAAAACAATAGGAAAGGACAAAAAAGAAAGGGGGGTATTTAGTGGAGGGTGTAATCGTTATATACTCTCACTAAAGATAAAAAATGATAGATATAGTTAAAATAAGTGAAGACAATAAACAACAGTGTATGAATAGTTTGAAAAGCAGGTCAAAGGAAGTCCAAAAGGATATAATTATTTCTGTAAAAAAAATACTAGAGGACATAAATGAAAATGGGGATAAAGCATTAATAAAATATACTAATAAATTTGATAGTAAAAAAATAAATTTAGAAAATATTAGGGTTACTCCAAAAGAAATAAAAAAGGCTTATGAATTAGTTGATGAAAAATTTATAGAGGCTATAAAAATTGCTAAAGAAAATATATGGTTTTATCATGAGAAGCAAAAACAAAGATCCTGGATGGTAACAAAGGAAGATGGAATAATTTTAGGTCAGCAAATTAGAGCTCTAGAGACTGTAGGCATATACGTTCCAGGAGGAACAGCAGCTTATCCTTCTTCAGTATTAATGAACACCCTTCCAGCTAAAGTAGCAGGAGTAGAAAAAATAGTTATGATAACTCCTCCATGTGAGGATGGAAGTATTAATCCTAATATTTTAGTAGCTGCTAATATTGCAGGAGTTGATGAAATATACAAAGTAGGAGGAGCACAAGGAATAGGAGCTTTAGCTTATGGGACAGAAATCATACCAAAAGTGGATAAAATAGTAGGCCCAGGCAATATATATGTGGCTATGGCAAAAAGAAGTGTTTATGGCTTTGTGGATATAGATATGATAGCAGGACCTAGTGAAATTTTGATTATAGCAGATGAAAGTTCTGATCCTAAATTTATAGCAGCAGATTTTATGTCTCAAGCTGAGCATGATGTATTGGCATCCTCAATTTTAGTTACTACCTCTGAAAAATTAGCACAAAAGGTAATAAAGCAATTGAATATACAGATAAAAAATCTTTCAAGGAAAGAAATAATACTTACATCCATTAAAGATTATGGTGCTATTTTTGCAGTAGATAATTTAAAAGAAGCTATAGAACTTGCTAATGATATAGCACCAGAACATTTAGAGATTATGACAGAGGAACCTTTCACTATTTTAGGACAAATTAAAAATGCAGGTTCTGTATTCTTAGGTAAATATGCTCCAGAACCATTGGGGGATTATATGGCAGGACCAAATCATGTATTGCCTACTAGCGGCAGTGCAAGATTTTTTTCACCTCTTTCAGTAGATGATTATATTAAGAAATCAAGTTTTACATACTATACCAAAAAGGCATTAGAAAAAGTAAAGGATATTACTATAATCATGGCTGAAACAGAGGGATTAACTGCTCATGCAAATTCTATAAGGGTAAGATTTGATAACAAAAATTTTTAACTTCAAGTTTAGGTTTAATATCAACAAAGATTAATAAGTGGTGGTTATTAAATAAATAGTAGTTTAATGTGTTTCTTATAAAAAATACAATTGGAACAGTTTATAATTATTAAATAAAATTTATACACCATGGAAAAGAGGATAAATTTATGAAAGAAAGTGTAGCTAAGATTTATAGAAAAACTTCAGAAACAGAAGTAAAGGCGGAAATTAATTTATATGGAGAAGGAAAATATGATATAAAAACTGGCATAGGTTTTTTTGATCATATGCTAAATCTTATGGCAAGGCATGGACTTATTGATGTAAAACTAGAGGCAAAAGGTGATTTACAGGTAGATTCTCATCATACCGTGGAAGATGTAGGGATAGTTTTAGGTCAGAGTTTTAGAGAAGCTTTAGGGGATAAAAAAGGTATTAAAAGATATGGAACTAGCTTTGTTCCTATGGATGAAGCCTTAGCCAGTGTGTCTATAGATATAAGTGGAAGACCATATATAGTATGTGATTTTAACTTTACTGTAGACAAATTAGGGGGAATGGACACAGAATTAGTGGAAGAATTTTTAAGAGCATTGGCTTTTAACGCTGGAATAACTCTACATGCTAGGGTACTATATGGTAAAAATAATCATCATATGATAGAAGCGGTTTTTAAAGCCTTAGGTAGAGCTCTTAGAGAAGCTGTGGATAAAGATAAAAGAATAAATGGAGTTATGTCTACTAAAGGCATACTATAGAAATAATAAATATGAATTATATTTAGAAACAATTATTTTTACTATTAAATATTACAAACTTTATAAGGAGTAATGGGGAATATTATAAAGTTAATGACATTAAAAAAGAAATATAAGGGGGAAAAATAGATGATTTCAATTGTGGATTATGGCATGGGGAATTTAAAAAGTGTAGAAAATGCACTTAATTTTTTAGGTATAAAGTCTGTAATCACATCAGATAGAGAAGTGATTTTAAATAGTGATGGAGTAATATTACCAGGAGTGGGAGCTTTCCCAGATGCCATTAATAATATTAAAAAAAATGGCATTGATAAAGTTTTAGAGGAAGTAGTAAAAAAATATAAACCTTTACTTGGAATATGCCTTGGGATGCAGCTTTTATTTGAGGAAAGTGAAGAGGTTAAAAGCTGTAGGGGATTAGGCTTTTTAAAAGGGAAAATAGAAAAAATGAAAGTGAATTTAAAAATACCACATATGGGTTGGAATAGTTTAAGTTTTCGTAAGGATTCTCCAATACTTAAAGGTATAAAAGAGGACAGTTATGTGTATTATGTTCACTCGTATTACGCAAAAATTGAAGAGGAAGGAATATTAAATGCCTATTCCCAACATGAAATAGAAGTACCGGGGATAGTAAGCAAAAGTAATATTTATGGAATACAGTTTCATCCTGAAAAAAGTGGGAATATAGGACTTAAAATATTAAGTAATTTTGGGGAGATGATAAAATGATAATTTTACCTGCCATAGATTTAAAAGAGGGTAAATGTGTTAGATTATATCAAGGAGATTTTAAAGCTTCAAAGGTAGTAGCGGAAGATCCTATAGAAGTAGCACTAAAGTTTAAAGAAAATGGAGCGGAATATATACACGTAGTGGATTTAGATGGAGCTCTTACTGGAGAAATTAAAAATTTATCTATAATTTCTTCCATAATAAAAACAATTAATATACCTGTAGAGCTTGGAGGTGGAATAAGAAATTTAAATACAATAGATATGCTTATAGATGCAGGAATTGAAAGGATAATATTAGGTACAGCTGCATTAAATAATAGAGAACTTGTTGAAGAGGCTGTGAAAAAATATGATGAAAAAATTGCCATAGGAATAGATGCTAAAAATGAAAAGGTAGCTATAAATGGATGGTTAAATATAAGTAGTACAAACTATATAGATTTTGCTAAGGAAATGGAAAAGATAGGGGTTAGAAATATTATATTTACGGACATTAGTAAAGATGGGACTTTAAAGGGTCCTAATTTAAATCAGCTTAAAAAACTAAATGAGAGTGTAAGTTGTAATATTATAGCTTCAGGAGGTATTAAAGATATAGAGGATTTAAAGGTTATAAAAGAAATGGATATTTATGGAGCCATTGCAGGTAAAGCCATATATTCAGGGAAGATTGATTTGAATGAAGCTATTAAAATTATAAACAAGGAGAGTTCTAGATGAGCAAATATTGGAGCAATATAACTAAAAATATAGAACCCTATGTATGTGGAGAACAACCTAAAAATAAGAAAATTATAAAGTTAAACACTAATGAAAATCCATATCCTCCCTCACCTAAGGTATTGCAGGCTATAAAAAATGCTGCCAAGGATGATTTAAGATTATATCCAGATCCTAATTGTGATGCCTTAAGAAAAACTATAGCTAATTACTACAATTTAAGTAAGGAAGAAGTCTTTGTAGGGAATGGTTCTGATGAGGTTTTAGCCCTTTCTTTTTTAACTTTTTTTAATCCAGAAGAGACTGTAGTTTTTTCAGATATTAGTTATAGTTTTTATCCTGTTTATGCAAATTTGTATAAATTAGATTATAAATTAGTAAAACTTAGAGAAGATTTTTCTATAGATATTGAAGATTTTAAAAATACAAAAGGAGGGGCCATTATAACAAATCCTAATGCACCAACAGGATTGTATCTTTCCTTAGATTCAATAAAACAAATTTTAGAGGATAATATAAATAAGGTGGTTATGGTTGATGAAGCTTATATTGATTTTGGAGGAGAATCTTCAGTAAGTCTTATAAAGGATTATCCTAATCTTTTAGTAATACAAACCTTATCTAAATCTCGATCTTTAGCTGGAATGAGAATAGGATTTGCTTTAGGACAAAAGGAGCTTATAGAGGGGTTAAATAGGATAAAAAATTCTTTTAATTCCTATACAATAGATAGGATTTCATCTTTAGCAGCTATAGAAGCCATAAAGGATGAAGAATATTTTAAGGAATGTACACTAAAAGTAATAAAAATACGAAATTGGACTATAAATGAACTAGGGAAAATAGGATTTAAAATCATACCATCTAAAGCTAATTTTATATTTATTACTCATGATACATATCAAGCTGAAGATATTTTTATAAAGCTAAGGGATGAAAATGTACTTGTTAGATACTTTAATAAAGATAGAATAAGTAATTATTTAAGGGTTAGTATAGGTTCTAAAGAAGAAATGGAGATTTTTATAGATAAAATAAAGAAGATTATAAATAAATTATAGTTACTATATAAATGAAAATATATAAAAAGTATATATTAGAACATATATATTTAGAAGATATGAATGAGAATAATAGATTTAAAATATAGGAAGCAAAAGTATTGGTGAAGTATAAAGTTATGAAAAAAAATATATATAATTAGAAAAATAGAAGGTTTAAAATATGCTAAAAAGGAGGATTATATGTGATTACAAAAAGAATAATACCATGCTTAGATGTAGATATGGGTAGAGTTGTAAAGGGAGTTAATTTTGTTAATCTAAAGGATGTAGGTGATCCTGTAGAAATAGCAGAGTTTTATAACAAAGAAGGAGCAGATGAAATAGTATTTCTAGATATATCAGCTACTCATGAAGGAAGAGCTACAATGATAGATGTGGTTAGAAAAACAGCAGAGAAACTATTTATCCCTCTTACTGTAGGAGGGGGAATTAAAAATATAAATGATTTTAGAGATATATTAAGAGCTGGGGCAGATAAAATATCAGTTAATTCATCCGCTATAAGAAATCCTAAACTTATAAAAAAGGCAGCAGAATGTTTTGGATCACAATGTGTTGTAGTGGCTATAGATGGTAAAAAACGAAAAGATAAGGATGGATGGAATGTATTTATAAATGGAGGCAGAATAGATACAGGCCTTGATGCTATAGAGTGGGCAAGAAAGGTCGAGAAATTAGGAGCCGGTGAGATATTATTAACAAGTATGGATGCAGATGGTACAAAAGAAGGTTATGATTTAGAGTTTACAAATGAAGTTTCAAAGGCAGTAAATATTCCTGTAATTGCTTCAGGAGGATGCGGAAAACTGAAACATTTTGGAGAAATTTTTGAAAAAAGTTCAGCAGATGCAGCATTAGCAGCTTCATTATTTCATTTTAAAGAATTGAGCATAAAGGAAGTTAAAAACTATTTAAAAAAAGAAGACTTTAGTGTAAGACTTTAGTTTTTTATATTTGAATTATTAAGATTTTATAGTTAAGTTCCACTCTATATAAAGATTATAAATGATTACAAATATATATTGTAACTCTCATCTGCATATTTTTAAATAAAGGATGTTAGATTATATGGTTATAGATTAAGATGGAGGATAAAAATGAATTTACAGAAGATATCAAAGAAAATAGATTTTAAAAAAGGATCAGATCTTATACCTACTATTATTCAGGATTTTTGCTCAGGGGAAGTTTTAATGTTAGCATATATGAACAAAGAGTCTCTAGAAAAAACTATTGAAACTAATACTACTTGGTTCTGGAGTAGATCTAGAGAAGAACTTTGGAATAAGGGAGCAACTTCAGGTCATTTTCAATATGTTAAAAGTATTCATATAGATTGTGATGGAGATACTCTATTGATTAAAGTAGAGCAACTTGGACCGGCATGTCATACTGGGAATAGAAGTTGCTTTTATACAACATTAATATAAATGTATTATTTATAAATAGAAAAATTACATATAGAAATTGATGTTATAAAATGGATAGGGGGAAGGATGTGAGTATTTGGTGGTTTGATGTAATTTATAAACATCTGATCACTAAGGACAAATTATGAATAAAAATAATGTTATAGATAGTTTATTTAATATAATAGAGGACAGAAAAGATAAGCCCATAGAAGGTTCTTATACTGGATATTTATTTGAAAAAGGATTGGATAAAATATTAAAAAAAGTCGGAGAAGAAAGTTCAGAGGTAATTATAGCTGCTAAAAATGAAGACAAAGAGGAACTGATAAAAGAAATATGTGATTTAGCCTATCACATAATGGTTTTAATGGCAGAAAAACAAATAAAATTAGATGGTATAGAAAAAGAATTAGAAAAAAGAAGAGAAAAAATATGCAATAAAAAAAATGAAAGAAAAACAATAGAGAAATTATAAAAATAGGAAGATTCAATATAATTATTATAATTTGAAGTATTTTCATTAATAGATTAAAATAAATGTATATTTATAAATTTAAAATAGTGAATGAATAAAAAGAAAAAAAGCATTAATATTTTTATAAGGGGGATAACATGTCTAAGGATATAGATTTGCTTATTCAAAAAAGGCACAATGACCATAAGGTATATGTAAAAAAGAAAAATCAAATTCCACAGGCAATAAGTATATGTATGATAAGCTTATTAGTAGGCATTATTTTATGGAAAATGAATCCTGATAATGTCTTTTATTGGTTTATAGGTATAGTTATTGGTTTTGTATTAAGAAAATCTAGATTTTGTTTGTGTGGGGCTTTTAGAGACCCCTTTTTATTTAATAATACAAAACTTTTAAGAGGAGTAATAATTACTATTATAATTAATACTTTAGGCTTTGGAATAATACAGTATTATTATCTTAAAGGAAATATTATGAATTATGACAATATTCCTGGAAACGTTACTTCTTTTGGATGGCACATAGCTATAGGAGCTTTAATTTTTGGTATAGGCATGGTTATAGCTGGTGGTTGTGCATCAGGAATACTTATGAGAATAGGTGAGGGACATGCTCTTCCCTGGATAGTATTTATAGGAATGATAATAGGAAATCTTTTAGGAGCTAAAGATTATTCCTTTTGGTATGATAAAATTATTAAAAATTCAAAAGTTATTTATTTTCCTGAATATATTGATATAAGAATTGCAATAGCAATACAAATAATTATACTTATAATTATATATAAATTCCTTTCTTTTAGGGAAAAGAGAAATTTTGAGGAAAAATAATGGAGGCACAGTTATGGAAGTAAAGGATTTAGATTGTCTATATGAGCCCTGTCCAATACCTTTAGTTAGAGCAAGTCAAGAATTAAAAAAAATGAAAACTGGAGATATTGTAGTTTTACACTCAGATCAAAGTTGTATTGGGGTTATGGCAGAGGAATGGGCAAAACAAAATAATTATGAAATAAAAGTAATTGAAGTGGATAATGGTGAATGGGAAGTTTATATTCAAAAATAATAAAAAGGGGATAAAATATGAAATGCATAAAGGATAGATTAAAAAAGCCCTGGCCTTATTGGATAGGTGGAATCTTGCTAGGTATTTTAAATGTAGCTCTTTTAGCAATAACGGGGGTTGCGTGGCATGTCACTAGTGGGTTTTTGCTATGGGGTGCAGCAATACTAGACTTTTTGGGAGCTAAACCTTTGAAGTGGGATTTTTTTAGTATATTTAATGTACAATATAAGGAGATATTATTAAATCATAGTTTAATTATAAATAAATTTACTATTTTAAATATAGCAGTTATTATAGGATCTTTAATAGCAACTTTATTTGCTTCTCAATTTAATATAAAAAAAATTAAAAATAGAAAACAAGTAATTATTGCTTTAATAGGTGGTATAATCATGGGCTATGGAGCTAGGCTTGCTTCTGGATGTAATATTGGTAGCTTTTTAATAGGTATATCATCTTTTTCTTTACATGGTTGGGTATATTGGATTTTTATTACTTTAGGAGCCTTTATAGGCACATTAATATTAAAGAAGTTTATATTATAAAATAGATAATATAAACTTCTTTAATATTTTTTAGCAGAATCCTCTTTTTCTAGATATTATAAAATCAACAAACATTTTTTCATATTTGGTAAATACATAATTTTTTCGAAATATTACATAATAATTAAATTTAATATCTATATTTTCCAAATTTATATGCTTAATACTTTCTTTTTTTAACTCTTTTTTCACCGTTAGTTTAGGTAAGAAAGCAAAGCCTTTTCCAGCACATATGGAAGACTTAATAGCTTCTGGAGAGTTAAGATTATATACAATGTTTAAGTCATCTATACTAATTCCTCTTTCAGAAAGAGCTTTTTTTACTAAATATGTGGCATTAGATGTTTTTTCTCGTAAAATTAAGGGTAAATTTTTTAATTCTTCTAAAGTAATACTATCTTTGTTATACCCGTTATTTCCCACCAAAATTAATTCATCTGAGGTTATAAGTTTTGCATCTATACTTTTATCCTTAGGCAGATCTTGAATAATTCCAATATTACTAGAATGATCACATAATTTTTCCATAACCTCGGTAGAATTTAATATTTCCATATCTATGTCCACTTCTTTATTAAACTTTTTAAAAATGTATATGCTGCAAGGTAGTGCATATTCACCCACACTTTTACAAGAGCTTATGATTAATCTAGGTCTAGTCTTTTTTATATTTTTAATATCCCTTTCTATATTGTCTTTCATAGATAGAATAGTATCCGCATAATTGTATATAATTTTACCTTCCTCTGTAGGTCTCACTCCCTTATTACTTCTTATTAATAGATCTGCTCCAATTTCTTTTTCAAGATTTTTAAGTTGCATACTAAGCCCTGGTTGGGTAAGGTGCAGAGCTTCAGCTGCCTTTGATATGCTGTTATATTTTACAGTTATATAAAAAGATTGGAGATATTCAAAATTCATATATGTTCACATCCTTAGAATTAATAATTTTAGATAACTGATATATAAGTAACTGTTATGCAGTATAACACTTACTTATTATAAAATAGGGTGCAATGATATTATAATAAAAATAGGGATTGAGAGAAAATTAACAAACACACTTTATTATTTTCATTATAATCTACATTTGTATAAAAATAAATAGGAAAGAGAGGGGATAAGTATAATCAACATATTTGGAGAAGCAGTAAATTTTTTAAGTACAAATTTATGGAACATTTTTTTGCCCTTTATAATAATAGCAGCTTTATATGTAAATTATAAAAGAAAAAATTTTTTTAATGCAATAAGCAAAAAAGATTCTAGTAAGATAGAGTTTAATAAAGTGAAAAATGCCCTTTCAATTTCATTATCTTCAAAGATTGGGACAGGAGCTGTAATAGGAGTATTAGCTGCCATGTGGAAGACTTCCCAAAATGGTATAGGTGGAGAGGCCGTAGTACTTTGGGTTATTATTGGCATGATTTTACTCATTCCATTAACTTATTCAGAGGTTTTTTTTACTCAAGTAATAAATAAAACTCCAAGGAATTTTATAGAACGATATATTAATAAAAAAGTTGCAGCTGTTTATGCAGTATCTTTAGCTATATTATATTCTTTTGGATTTACAGGTTTTCAAATGACAGGAGTTCAAAGTGTAGTTAAAATTTTTGCTAAACAAAATTTCAACTATAACTTTACGACTAAGGGTAGATTAATTTTTATAGTTATACCAATTATATTTATAGTATCTTCTATAGTTTTAACCAAAAGCTATAAACTTTTTATTAATGTATTGGGTTCTCTTGTTTCTTTATTAATTATTTTATATGCAGGATTCTTTTTAGTATTTTTATTTGTAACAAGGAGTTTTATACCAGAGTATTTATCTATAATTTGGAGAGATTTCTTAACCTTTAAGACTGCAGCTACAGGTATTCCTATAGGACTTATTGTGGGATTTCAAAGGATTATCCAAGTAAGTGAAACAGGATTAGGAACCAGTGCTTTAGCTAGTTCAGATATGATGAATTCTCCCAGGAGAGAGGCTATGATTCAGACCATTGCAACTATTATTACTATATGTAATGCAATTATAATAACGTCCTATGTATTTACTTATGGAAGATATAATCTTAACGGGGTAGTTTTATCAGGAGATGGATTAGATAGAATTGCTAGTTATTTAAACAGCGCTTATGGAGTTACGGGTTTTTTAGGACAAAGTATAATAATTATGTTTTTTTTAACCTGTGGTTTTACTACAGTTTTAAGTTCCTATCATTTTATTAATACAATTATTTATTTTAATGAAAATAAGAGGATAGTATTTTATATATGCTTAGTAACAGCTTCGGGGCTATTAAGTGTATCAAATTTTGATATGATTTTTGATGCAGTGGACTTATTGATGTTCATTGTAGCAACAATAAATATAACTGCTCTTTGTATATTTGTATATAAGGATATACAAAATTATAAAATTAAGTGATCAATAAGTTTTATTTATAAATACAGCCATTATAAGGGGCTTAATACCTTGTAGAGTATATTTTAATGGAGGTATAAATTATGAGCAAAAAATATTTAATAATAGGAGGAGTTGCTGGTGGTGCATCTACCGCAGCTAGACTTAGAAGACTTAGTGAAAAAGATCAAATAATAATGTTTGAAAAAGATCCCTATGTATCCTTTTCAAATTGTAGCTTACCTTATCATTTGAGTGGGGTTGTAGAGGATTCCAATAGTTTAGTACTTATGACTCCAGAACAATTTAAAGCTCAATACAATATAGAGGCTAGAGTAAATAATGAAGTTATAACAATTAATAGAGATAAAAAAGAAATTATAGTTAAAAATACATTAACAGGAGAAAGATATTCTGAAAATTATGATAAATTAATCTTATCTCCAGGAGCAATGCCAATAGTTCCACCAATTAAAGGGATTGAAAATGTAAATGTATTTACAGTAAGAAATGTAATGGATATACAAAGATTAAGTGAAAAATTAAAAAATAAAAAAGTTGAAAACATATCTGTTATTGGAGGAGGTTTTATAGGGGTTGAAGTTGCTGAAAATTTAAAAGAAGCAGGAAACGATGTTACTCTAATTGAAGCTATGCCTCATATTATGAAACCCTTTGATTATGATATGGCACAAATTTTACACAAAGAATTTTATGATAATGGTGTAAATTTAATTGTAAAAGATAAGGTTAGTGCTTTTGAAAAAGACACAGTAGTTTTAGAATCTGGAAGAAAAGTACAGGCTGAGGCTGTGGTTATGGCCATAGGTGTAGCTCCAGATACAAGACTTGCAAAGGCAGCAGGATTAGAAATTGGAGAAACTGGAGCTATAAAAGTAGATCAAAACTATAGAACTAGCGATAAGGATATATATGCAGTAGGAGATGCTATTGAAGTTTATCATGCCCTAGCTAGAAAAACTACTAAACTACCTTTAGCAGGACCTGCTCAAAAAGAAGCAAGACAGGTGGCAGATCATATTCATGGAAGAGTTGTTAGGAATACAGGTTTTATAGGAAGTTCAGTAATTAAATGTTTCGATTATAATGCAGCAGCCACAGGACTTAATGAAGAAATGATAGAAGCATTAAAATTAGACATAAAATATGAGGTGGCTAAGGTGATACCGGGAGATAAGGTAGGATTAATGCCAGATTGTGAGCCTCTACATTTTAAATTAATTTTCGAAATTCCTACAGGAAAAGTATTAGGAGCACAAGCTATTGGTAAAGGAAATGTAGATAAGAGAATAGATGTAATTGCTACAGCAATTAAATTTGGAGCTACTGTGGATGATCTAAGAGACTTAGAATTATGCTATGCACCACCCTTTGGAACTGCTAAAGATGTAGTAAATTTTGCAGGCTATGTAGCATGTAATTTATTGCAAGATGAATTTAGACAAGTTAGAGAAAAAGATATAAGAAATATCGTAAAAGAAAAAGCTTTAATTATAGATGTAAGAGAGAAGCATGAATATGAATTAAGTCATATTATTGGTGCAAAAAATATACCTCTTAGTGAGTTAAGAAATAGAATAAATGAAATACCTAAAGATGAGCCTGTGTATTTACACTGTAGAAGTGCTCAAAGAAGTTATAACGCATTAAAGGCTCTTAAAAATTTAGGTTATGAAAATATTTATAACGTTTCTGGTGGATTTTTAGGAATTTCTTTTTATGAATACTTTAATGACATAACTACTAAAAGAGAAAAAATTCTTACAGATTATAACTTTTTATAAAATTAGAAATTGAGTAATCTAGCTTATTTAAATAACTATAAGGATTCTATGGTTCAAAAGGAGCTTTTATCTCAATTGAACCATAGTAATTCTTAACTAGCCTATTAGTTATAATAATGAATTAAATTAACATGGATGGAGGGAATGATTTTATGAATAAAAAACAGATATTCTCAGGATTTATAATTTCAATATTAATGATCATATTTGCTATAGTACAGTCCAATAGAAATTATAAGCTAGGATTGTTTTTAATAAGTGGCCTTGCCATAGGTTATTTAATGCAAAGATCAAGATTTGGTTTTGCAGGAGGTATAAGAAAGCTATACGTTACAGGAGAATCAAGTCTTACTAAAGCACTACTTTTTCTTTTTTCTATTTCATTAATAGTTACAGCGGCTATTCATTATGGAGCTCATGTTAATGGAGCTGAAGTAGCTTATAGAGCTTCAGAGGGAGTTAAAATAATACCTGGAACTCAAAGTGTGTATCCCGTAAATTTAGCTACAGTATTTGGGGGAATACTTTTTGGAATTGGTATGATGCTAGGTGGAGGATGTGCTTCAGGTACTTTAACAGATGTCGGTGAAGGGGAAGCCAGAGCTCTTATAGTATTATTATTCTTTATAACAGGTTCTCTATGGGGAGCACATGACATGCCATGGTGGAAAAGTACTCCTATTTATACCTGGAATAAGAGTGTGTATTTGCCAGATGTTTTTGGATATATGGGAGCTATTTCAGTTTCTTTGTTAGGATTTTTAGGAATTTATATATTTACTAAGAAATATGAAAATAAGAGAAAAAGAGAAAACACATATATACCTTTAGAATATGATAGCTGGCAACAGGAATTGCCAGAGACTAATGAATATAAATTTTTTAGTAAGGAAACTTATCATAAATTTTTTGTGAAAAGATGGTCTTTTTATACAGGAGCAGTTTTACTAATGATAATGTTTGAAGTAATACTGTTAACTACAGGCAAAAATTGGGGAGTTACTTCTACATTTGTAGAGTGGGGAGCTTGGCTTTACCAATCTTTAGGAATAGTAGATGTTTCTAATTGGCCATATTTTTCAGATAAGATGAAAACTATAAATGCTGGTTTTATTAATGATCCAGGTTCTATGAGAAACTTAGGAATAATAATAGGAGCTTTAATATCTCCGCTTTTAGCAGGACATTTTTCTTTTAAGAGAGGTTTTAAATTAAGAGATATAATTTTTTATGCTTTAGGAGGTATATTTATGGGATATGGAGCAAGATTAGCTTCAGGTTGTAATATTGGAGCTTTATATGCTGCTATATCTAGTATGTCTTTATCTGGCTGGGTATTCTTACCTTCATTAACTCTAGGAGGTATAATAGGAGTTAATTTAATTAAAAAATTCAATATTAATTCATAATGAAATTCAAAATATATAAAAGTGCTAGAACAAATTCATACTCATTAGTATTCTCTTGATAATACGAATATTATAAAAGAAATCACTAAAAATCAACTATAGACTAAGTTGGTTTTTAGTGATTTTAATTTTAGAAAATAAAATTGTTTTATACTTTAAATGTTCATATTAATTTGTAATTTACAGTTATATTAATTTATTTTAGTAATGGCTATAGAAGCAGAATAAGTATTTTCTGAAATCCTTATAAAATCCTTATGATTATAGTTTAGAGTAAATATTGAACAGAAGGAGAGGATGATTAATATGGAAAAATATATTTTACAAACAAAAGATATTTGTAAAGTCTTTAAAGGTCAGCATGCAGTAAACAATATTTCAATTACAGTGAGAGAGAATTCTGTGTATGGATTATTAGGGCCTAATGGGGCAGGAAAATCTACTATGTTAAAAATGTTAACAGGAATGTTACGTCCAACATCTGGGAAAATTATATTTGACAATCATCATTGGACTAGAAAGGATTTAGTGAGTATTGGCGCTCTTATTGAAGCTCCACCCCTTTATGAAAATTTAACTGCAAGGGAAAATTTAAAAGTTCGTACTACTCTTTTAGGATTAAAAGACTCACAGATTGACGAGGTATTAAAAATTGTTGATTTAACCAATACAGGTAAAAAAACCGCTGGTAAGTTTTCAATGGGTATGAAGCAACGTTTAGGGATTGCCATTGCTCTAATTAACAATCCTAAACTATTGATATTAGATGAACCAACAAATGGTCTTGATCCTATTGGTATTCAAGAGTTACGTGAATTAATTCGATCATTTCCAAAGCAAGGAATAACAGTTATTTTATCTAGTCATATTTTAGCGGAGGTTCAGCTTATTGCAGACCACATTGGAATTATAAGTAATGGGATCTTAGGATATGAAGCAAAAATTAATCCTTCAGAGAATTTAGAAACACTTTTCACAGAAGTAGTAAAAAAGAATAAAAAAAGGAGGGCATAAGAATGTTAAATTATATAAAAGCTGAAAAGTTTAAATGCAGAAGAACTTTTGGGAAAAAGAACATTTATATAGCTCCAATTACTGTTTTGTTACTTGCATTTTTATCCCCATTGTGGTATCAAGCTTGTGCATTTAATTGGTGGTATCTATTAATTTTGCCAGGATTTATTGCTTTAAGTTGTTACTTTGTACATCAAAAGGAGGAAAAAAAATTAAATTATAGAGCTGTATTTTCTTTACCTATTGATTTAAGAAAAGTCTGGATTGCTAAAAATGTTATGATTTCTATGAATTTATTTATTGCTTGTGTGGTTTTATTAATTGGTATTAACTTAGTTGGAGTATTCTTTAATGGGGTTCACAATATTCCGGTTTTAAATGCTGTAATGGCTACTATTATTATGGTTATAACATCTTTATGGCAGATCCCTTTATGTTTATTCTTATCAAAAAAGCTTGGAGCTTTTGGAGTTATATTAATAAATGTTGGAGCGGGAGTGATTTTCAGCATAAGTATGGTGTCTAAGTCTTTATGGTGGTTATGTCCTTACACATGGACAACTCGATTAATGTGTCCAGTACTAGGAATATTACCAAATGGACTATTTGCAGAACCAGGAAATTCATTATTAAATCCTAATGCCATTCCTATAGGAATTGGTATGGCTATTTTATTATTTATTATTCTTATGCTTATTACAACCAATTGGTTCAAGAATCAGGAGGTAGCTTAAGTATGATCAGTTTATTTAGATGTATAAAATCGGATTTTTACAAACTAAAACGTACTCCTATTTTATGGCTACATGTTTTTATTCCAATTTTAGGTTCCTTTTTATTTTTACTTTATTATTCTTTTGGTTCTAAAGGAAATATAGATTCAATCTGTGGGTACTTAGAGACAGTGGCAATAGTATTTCCATTACTAATAGGTTTAATGAGTGGCATGGTTATAGAACAAGAGGAGAGAGCAGGAAATTTTCAAATGCTTTTAAGCAGCACAAAATGCAAGAGTGTTACTTATCTAAGTAAATTGATTTTATTACTTTTGTTAGGAATTTTTTCTGTAATAATTGTTATAGGAGTTTTTGCACTTGGTTTTAAAAAGATGGATGCTATGTTTTATGTACAGGAAGCAATTGTTTTATTTGTAGCAAATATTTTTATTTATATTTTACATGTATTAGTAACCCTTAAATTGGGGAGAGGAGCTTCCATAGGCTTAGGCATTGCTGGAACTTTACTTTCAGCACTAATGCTTACAGGTTTAGGAGACAGAGTATGGCAGTGGACACCTTGGGCCTTTGGAGTTAGATTTTGTGACTATACTATGTTAAAAATAATAGATCCTTCAAATTACAATATTGTGTCTAGAGAAGTGAGCAGGGGATTTTTTATTATGATATTTGAAATATGTATTGCTTTAATAGCTAGCCTTTTATGGTTTAAGTATTGGGAAGGTAGAAAATCTTATGAATAAAGAAATTATCTGAAGGGAAATAGAAAAGCTTGGTAATAAGGCTAAAGATAAAATGTTTATAAAAGGCAATTAATTCTTATTTTAAGCTACAGTTAGGCTATTAAAAGATAGGTTTTTTTATTGGAGAATTATTTGATTAAATTACTCCTAAAGAAAAAGTATAGGATGTTAATTATTAAATTTAAAAATTATAAATTAAATAGGAACTTAAAAAATACAGTATATATTATCAATAACAAGCTGTATTTTTTTCTAATAGAGTAGTTTATAATTAAAAATAAAAATATAATAAATACAGGAGGATATTATGTCAAAAATACTTGCAATTGATGATGAGGAAGATATTTTAATTCTTATTAAAAATGTTCTTTCCAAAGATAATCATTTAGTAACTACAGTAAAAGAAGCAAAAGATATTCAATTAAATGATTTTGTAAAATTTGATTTGATTTTATTAGATGTAATGATGCCTGATATTGATGGATTTACTTTGTGTAAGGAAATTAGAGAGAGGGTAGACTGTCCAATTCTTTTTTTAACGGCAAAAACTATGGAAAGTGACATTATGTTTGGATTAGGAATTGGTGGGGATGATTATATAACAAAACCTTTTGGAGTAGGAGAATTAAGGGCTAGAGTAAATGCTCATCTGCGCAGAGAACATCGTGAAAAACGTCATATTTTTGTAGCTTCAGATATTATATTTAATCTATCCAGCAAGGAAATTAAAATAGGCGATGTAAAGGTTCCATTCACAAAGGGAGAGTATGCTATATGTGAATACCTGGCGAGAAATTCAGGGCAGGTGTTTTCTAAAGAACAGATATATGAAGCGATTTATGGTTATGATGGAGAAAGTGACAGCTCTGCTATTACAGAGCATATTAAAAATATTAGGGCTAAGTTAAAAATTTTTGATATGTCACCAATAGAAACTGTTTGGGGGATTGGGTACAAATGGGTATAAATAAAAAACAGGCCACATTAAAAACTGTTTTTCTTAGATATCTATTAGCATTAGCTTTTACTTTCTTTGTAGCAATAATAATTGAAATAATTATTGCAAGCTTAGGGATGCAAATGAATATTTTTAATAGTGCTAATTATAGTGAAGATTTAGCAAGACGAGCAAAGCCTATACTCCAATCTGCAGAAAGAATTACAGAAGACATGATTCCTAATGGGTGTAAATTTGCTGTATTTGATAAAGAATTTAAGGTCATTAAAACAGATCTTAAAGGGGAAGATTTAAAACAAGCAACTTTATATGCTAAAGGCATTAATAGAAAAAATGGAGATAAGAAAAGTTATTATTTTATTGAGAGAAAAGATGGCTTTTGTGTATTGCAATATTATATTAAAATGAGCTATTCTTCAGAATGGATGAATGAATATTTTCCTAATCCAGAATTTTTATTAATTGCAATTCTTATTTTTGGATGTTTAATTGGGGCTTTTATTATTTCTATAGTTTTTGCAAAAAATTTAAAAAATAATTTAATTCCTTTAATGGAGGCTACTGAAAAAATAAAAGAACAGGATTTAGATTTTAACATTGGAAATTCTCCTATAAAGGAATTTAATGATGTGTTATGTTCTATCTCCGATATGAAAGAGGAACTAAAGAAATCTCTAAAAGAGCAGTGGAATTTAGAGAAGACTAAAAAAGATCAGATATCTTCTTTAGCTCATGATATCAAAACTCCTTTAACTATTATTAAAGGGAATACTGAACTTTTAAAAGAGTCTTATCTTAATAATGAACAGAAAGAATATATTGAGTTTATCGAAAAGAATTCAATACAGATTGAAAAGTATATAAAACTGCTTATTGATATGTCAAAAGGGAAATTAGAGTTTTTAGGAAAATTACAGAAAACTAACACAAAGGAATTTGTTCATGACATTTATAATCAACTAATTGCTCTTGCGGGCCCAAAGGAACTACAAATTAAGTTCGAACAAAAAGATATACCAGAAAATATAATCATAAATAAAGAAGCTATGCATAGAGCTATAATAAATATAATTTCTAATGCAGTGGACTATTCACCCTGTAATAGTAATTTATATTTTTATGTTGAAGGTAAAAGTGACTCTGTTGAATTTTCAGTTATTGATAGTGGTAAAGGATTTTCTAATGAGGATTTAAAAGCTGCTAAGAAACAATTTTATATGGGAGATTCAGGTAGAACATCAAAAACACATTGGGGTATGGGGCTTTATATTGCAGATTCTATTGTAAAACAACATAATGGAATTTTAACTATTGAAAATTCACATCAAGGAGGAGCAAAGATAATAATTAAAATACCTTTATTAAGTGACTTTTAGGCTTGCTAAAGTTTATTTAGAATAATTACTTTTAAGCAAGAATGGCCCAAAAATAAATATTCTAAAAATATATCACTAGAAATTAATAAACATTTTGATTAATTTCTAGTGATTTTAATTTGAAAAATAATAAAATTTAAAAAAATTAAGAAAAATATATAAAAAATATATAAAAAATAATTTGTTTAATTATTCTATATGTATGAATAATTAAATGAATAAATAAGAAAAGTAAACGATACAAATATGCATAAATAAATATATATATACTATAAATCATGAAAAAAACTTATATACAGTATAAAACACATAGAAAAATGAATAATTATACATAGCATATACATTTTTAAAAATATAGATTGCATGAATAATATACAGAATATTTTTAAAAACCTGTAAAAACCGTCTAAAATCTAAGAAAAACATATAAAAAATGAAGAAAAATGTAAAAATACAGTTAATTATTCATATTTTTGACTAGAAATATCAATTTGAATTAATTATGCATTGTATGTATAATGAATAACAAATGTTAAATAAATAACTAGTACATGAGTACTCAAGAGGAGGAAAAAAATATGAGTTCTTTTATTAATATAACTTCCGAGATAGGAAAGCTTAATAAAGTTATGCTTCACAGACCAGGAGCAGAAATTGAAAATCTAGTTCCTGAATATCTTGAGAGGTTACTATTTGATGATATACCTTTTTTAAAAGTTGCAAGGGAAGAGCATGATAGATTTGCACAAATTCTAAGGGAAAATGGAACTGAAGTTTTCTACTTAGAAGAACTTACAGCAGAAACTTTAGAAGATGACAAAATAAAGAAAGAGTTTTTAGAAGAGTTTTTAACAGAAAGTAAGATAACATCACAAGTAATAAGAGAAGCTTTAATGGAATATCTTCTTAAAATGCCAACAAGAGAAATGGTTGATACATTAATGGCTGGAGTTAGAAAGGAAGCTATTGAAGTTAAAGAAGCTACTTCATTAATAGAGTTAATGCAGGATAGTTATCCATTCTACCTTGATCCAATGCCAAACCTTTATTTCACAAGAGACCCAGCAGCTTCAATGGGATCTGGGATGACAATTAATACAATGAAAACAGAAGCAAGAAGAAGAGAAACATTATTTTTAACATACATTCATAAATATCACAAAAATTTTGCTAATGGCGAAACTAGCTTATGGTATAACAGAACGCTACCTTATTCAATAGAAGGTGGAGACGAGCTTATCCTTTCAGACAAGGTTGTAGCTATTGGATGCAGTGATAGAACATCAGCTGAAGCCATTGAGATAGTAGCTAAAGGCTTATTTGCTAAAAATGAAAGTTTTGAAAAGGTTCTTGTATTTGATATACCAAACTGTAGAGCATTTATGCATCTTGATACAGTATTTACAATGGTTGATTATGATAAATTTACAATTCATCCACAAATACAAGGTCCACTTAGCGTTTATGAAGTTACTAAGGGTCAAAATGGAACATTAAGATTTAAACATCATACAGATCCATTAGAAAAAATATTAGCTTCAGCTCTTGAAATCCCATCTGTTGAGTTAATTCAATGTGGTGGTGGAGACTTTATAATAGCAGGAAGAGAGCAATGGAATGATGGGTCAAATACACTTGCAATAGCTCCAGGAACTGTTGTAACTTATGAAAGAAACTATGTATCAAATGAACTTTTAACTAAGAGGGGCATTAATGTTCTTACTATGCCAAGTGCAGAGCTTTCAAGAGGAAGAGGCGGCCCAAGATGCATGAGTATGCCTCTTCATAGAGATAACTTAAGATAACCAAAGATAACCAAGTTATTTAGATATGTTAACATAATTTGTATAATTATGTTAACATAATCTATATAATTTTCCATAGCAATCTATATAATTTTGTATAATAATCTATATACATTTAGAAAAGGGGTTTGAAAATGGGAACACAAGATAAAAAATTAGGTCTTGGACTTTTGATTACTCTTGGTATAGGCTCTATGATAGGCGGCGGGATCTTTAACAGTCCCACAGACTTAATAACAAAAGCTAATCCACAAGCAGCTCTAATTGCTTGGATAATAGGTGGATTTGGAATTATATGTTTAGCACTAGTATTCCAATTTCTTGCCAATAAGAAGCCAGATTTAAAAGGTGGAATTTATTCCTATGCACAGGATGGATTTGGAGACTTTATGGGTTTCAACTCAGCTTGGGGATATTGGCTTTCTGCTTGGCTTGGAAATATTGCGTTTATAGTTTTAATGTTTAAAACTATAAATAGTTTATTAGGGCCAGGGCGTGAACTAAAGCCAATAGTTTCTTTTATAGCAGCATCCTTATTATTATGGGCTGTGCATTATATTCAAACAAAGGGAACAAAAAATGCAGGGATCATAAATGCAGTTGTAACTATAGGTAAGTTATTACCGTTAACATTGGTTGTTATATTAGGTATATTCATATTTAAGCCAGAATTATTTACAGTTTCAAACTGGAGCACAGTACTTGCAAGTTCTGGAGAAGCAACATCTACATTTAAACAGGTTAATGGTGCTATGGGAACTATAATTTGGTGTTTTATAGGTGTAGAAGCATCTGTAGTTCTTTCAGAAAAAGCAGAATCACAGGCTATAGTTGGGAAAGCCACAGTAATTAGTTTGTTAATTACATTACTTATTTATGTTTCAATATCCTTACTTGCAATGGGGATTATTCCAGCTAAGGAACTTGTAGCATCAGGAACTCCTCTAGCAGAGGTTTTATCCAAAACAGTTTTTGGAGGAGCAGGAGCTATAATAGTTAAATTAGGTCTTATAATATCATTGTTTGGAGCGTTAATAAGTTGGGTAATGCTTGCAGCAGAAATACCATATGTAGCAGCTAAAGATGGAGTTATGCCAAAATGGTTTGCTAAAGAGAACACTGCAGGAGTTCCAATAAATTCATTAATATTTACAAATATTATAACACAAGTATTTTTATGCGCATTACTTTCAGATAAATTACAATCAGCTTATAGTTTAGTATTTGCCATAGCAACTACTTGTATGTTAATTCCTTATACTTTATCAGCATTATATGCTATAAAGGTGTGTAATGAAGAAAAGATAAGTGGGAAAAATAAAATAATAGCAATTTTAGCTTCTGTATATACAATATATGGTATATATGCAGGTGGAATAAAATACTTTGCTCTTGCATTTATAATGTATGCCTCTGGAGTAATAGTTTTCAATAAGGCCAAGAAGGAAAAGAAACAAAAGTATACATCAATGGAGAAAATCGGTACAGCTATAGTTGTATTTGTAGGAATAGCTATGATAATTTTACTGGCAATAGGAAAAATATCACTATAATATTTAGATATAACTTGTGTAATATATTTTATGTAAGGTAAAATATAAAAATTAAAACCATTTCTATACTAAATAGTTTATGTATAAACTATTATTGAAATCAGTTTTTTAAGTAAATACCATCAAAAAAATGGTCCAAATTTACTTAAAGAGCTGATTTTTTATTATAAAGAGAAAAATATAAATGAAAAAAGGATAGCCATGCTGGTTATCCTTTTTTTATATATACATTATGTAATTTGACATAAGTATAAAATGACATAAGCTACCCATAAGTACAAATATATGAAAAATATCATGAAAATTAAGATATTTACTAGCGATTTTAGGTCGTTTTGTACCATAAATTACTGCACCTATAGAATAGGCAATTCCACCACTTATTAACCAAAATAGGCCACCAGAGGAAAGAGTTTTAGATAATGGAAATATTGCAATAACTATAAGCCAACCCATAATTAAATAAAAACCAGTAGATATCCACCTTGGGGCAGAAAACCAAAAATTTTTAACTAGTATCCCAATAATAGCTAAAGCCCAAATAATAGCTAACATGGTTAATCCAAAGGTTCCTTTTAAGGCCAATAAACAAATAGGAGTATAACTACCTGCAATTAAGACATAAATCATTGAATGGTCTATTCTCCTTAATATTCTAATGGATTTTTCTGAAGTTGTTACCAAATGATATATAGAGCTAGCACTATATAATAATATTAAACTTGCCCCAAAAATTGCAAAAACTGTAATATGCAAAGGACTATTTTGAAATATTGAGGAATTGACTAATACTATAAGCCCTACTATAGACATGATAGCTCCAAACAAATGAGTTAAACCACTTACTGGATCTCTAAACTTTTTAAACATAAAAACCATCCTCTCTAAAATGTATTGATATAATAATACGTAGTTTTCAAAACTATGTATTATCTTATTGTTATTTTAATACTAAATATAAAATTTTTCAAGATGTTAATTTAAAATATTTTTATTTAATCATTATTTCTTCTAATAATTACTGTCTACTTTGTGAAAGAAATTTGTAGTAAATTAGTATTTTATCTAAGATATTTCATATAAAATCAAAGATTACTTAATGAGGCATATAGTTTTTAATTAAAGATTATATTAATAATTAAAATATAAAAATAGTGAAATAAACTATAGATATAGGTTTTAGTTACTATATATTAGAG